>JAKIVR010000004.1 GCA_022750455.1 Thermoplasmata archaeon
ATCGACCTCCGCCGGCACCGAGAGTCCGGTCGTCCCGACGTCGAGACGATCGGCCTCGGGTGGGAGCCGGGCGATCAGCGCGCGAAGGAGTGGCTCGGCACCTTCGATCCCCGGGAGCGTCACGCCCTGATGGATGTGGCCGTACCCCCGGTGCTCCCGCAACGAGAGCAACGCGAGCGCGGCGACCTCCGCGCCCTCCCGGACCAGGAATCCCTCCAGCCGACCTTCCGAGAGGTCCTCCGCCGCCGTGTCCGGCCAACTCGGTCCCAGCCGCTCCGAGCGCCCTTGCAAGGCGCGCCACATCCCATGGGTCATCGGGAGCAGGTCGACCGGCGAGAGACCCCGGGCGGGCTCGACCACTCTCTCGACCATGGCGGTCAACTGGCTCGCCCGCCCAAGGCCATTTCGGTCGGGGGAGCGGCCGGGCGACCGGCGCCCCCCCCGAGGGACGCCGGCCCGAAACTCGGGCGGCAGGCGGAGGTGGACGCCCTTACGCGCGGGCCCCGGCGTCCCGGAGGATCTGCGCGATGTCGGGGGCCACGCTCGCCTTCTCGGCCGGATTGTCGAGAGTATCCGTCGAGTAGAGTCCGGTCGCGACGGCCTTGATCCGCTCAAAGGCATCCCGGAGGAACAGGCCGTGGGTGCAGGCGGCGACGACCGTGCTGACGTGTTGGCGTCGGATCAGACGAGCGGCCTCGACGATCGTCCCCCCCGTCGAGATGACATCGTCGAGGATGACGGCATGCGTCCCGTCGAGAGAGATCGGCAGGTTGTTCGGGATCGTGAGCTCGACGTGTTCGCTGTCGATGCGCTTCTTTTCCAGGGCGAACCACGGACGGTCGAGGATCTCCGCCATCCGGCGGACGCGATCGACGCCGCCCCGGTCCGGGGAGACGAGGACATCGACGTTTCGCTCCCGGAGCAGTCGGGCGATCGCGGGGATGCCGCTCGCCTCGAACGCGGGCTTCGTGAACGACTCCAACGTCTGATGGGAGTGCAGGTCCACGGTGATCACGGCGTCGGCGCCGATCTCGACGTGCCGCACCAGCGTGCGAGCGCTCACCGGCTCGCCGGGGAAGAACGAGCGGTCCTGCCGCGCGTAGCCGAAATACGGGATGACGACGAAGACGCGCTTCGCCCCGGCCTCCCGGACGGCGTCCTCGAGCAGAAGCAGCTCCATCAGGTTCTCATCGCTCCGGGTCGATTGGACGACGACGGCGTCCTCCCCTTCCATGCGGCCGCCGACGCGGACGTACATCTCGCCGTCCGGGAACCGCTTCATGAATGGGAAGGCGAATGGGACGTTCCCGAGCTCCCGGGAGATCCGTTCGGCGAGCGCGGTCGATGCGGAGCCCCCCACGACGTGCATTGAAGCTGCCTCCTACTACTCAGAGAGGACGGTGGAAAAGGATTGTCCTGAACGCCCCCGGGCGGGCGGTCACGTCGGCGAGCTGGGGGGTGGGGGCCCTTCCCGCGCCGGGGAGGCGGGAATCCCCACGAGCGTCGTCCCTGTGGCGGTGCGTCCCCGGGAGAACGAGACCGCCGCGGCGGCGAGGACGAGGAAGGCCGACACGAGGAACGCCGCGTGCAGCCCGCTGACGAACAGGGAATCGAGCTGCGACGCCGTGAGTCCCAACGACGCCAGGCTGGCGGGCGTGAACGCCCCTCCGAACAAGAGGGGCGCGATGCCGCTCGGAAGGCGGCTGGTGAGGAGCACGAGGGCGAGCACGTAGCTCAGCGCCACGGCCGAGTTCCGGAACGTCATCATCGTCCCCGAAGCGACGCCGTACCGCTCCCGGGGCACGGAGCCCATCGTCGCCGCCGTGTTCGCCGGGAAGAACAGTCCGGCCCCGACGCCGAGGATTCCCTCGAACCCCGCCACGACCCAGAGCGGCGTGGAGGTGTCGATCGTGGACATGAGGAAGATCGCCAGGGCCTGGACCAGCAGTCCGGAGGTCGCCAGGACGCGCGGGCCATACCGGTCCGAGAGCCGGCCACCGATCGGGGCGAGGATCATCAGGCTGACGAACAGCGGTACGAGCAGGGACGACGCCGTGAGGACGGAGACGCCCCGGATCCCCTGGAAGTAGGCCATCAGCAGGAAGTTCGTCGCGAAGAGGGCGACCCCCTGCAGGATCGACGTGAGGAGGGAGAGGCTGAACATCGGCTCGTTGAAGAGGCTCAACGGCAGGATCGGGTCGCGGCTCCCGTACCGCTCCCAGAGGTAGAATCCGACGAGGAGCGGGAGGCCGGCGAGGACCGGGCCGAGCGTGCCGAGGCTCGTCCATCCGAACAGGATCCCCTCGGTGATGCCGTAGAGGATCGTGACGAGCCCGGCCGTGAACAGGATCGCCGCCGGGAAGTCGAACGTGTCCTTCGGATTCGGCGTGACCGACTCCCTCAGGATCCACGCCCCGAGGGCGGTCGCCACGACGCCGATCGGGAGGTTGATCCAGAAGATCCACCGCCAGGAGGTGATGGTGAGGATCGTGCCTCCGACGAAGATCCCGGCGACCGAGCCGACGCCCCAGACGATGGAGATGAGCCCGAACGCTCGCCCTCGCTCCGCCGCGGGGAACGCGTCGGAGACGATGGCGAAGGAGTTGGCGACGAGCATGGCGCCTCCGACGCCCTGGAGGGCCCGGAAGCCGATCAGGTCGAGACCGTTCGCGGCAAATCCGCAGAGCGCGCTCCCGATGGTGAAGACCACGAAGCCGGCGAGATACAGTCGACGCCGACCTTTCATGTCCGCGAGTCGGCCGAGCGAGAGGACGAGCGCGGTGCCCATCACCAGGTAGATGAGGAGCACCCAGACCATGTCGACGAGGCTCGCATTGAGGTCCCGAGCGACGGACGGGAACCCGATGATGAGCACGGTCGAATCGATCGACCCCATCAGGCTGCCGAGGCTCACGATGGCGAGCGCCTTCCACTTGTAGTCCATGTCTCAATCCATGAGGTAGTTGCCGTGCGGAAAAATAAGCGTACTCTCCCGGCGGGGTAACCATCGAGCCGGGGCTTACAGATCTCCGTCGTCGTCGTCGTCAGGCTTGTGCCGGTGTGCCACGTGGGATGGTCGGCTCGGCTTCGATTTTTCGGGCCGGTGGACGTTCGGTTTGGGACGGCCCGATCCCGTGTGGGCCAACTTGTGCGCGTCAATGTGCACCTGCTTGGTCTTCTTCGCCGCCGCCGAATGGGCCTTGGGTCGGGGCGGGTCGCCGTCCTCCGCGTCCTCCTCCGAGCCGTCCCCCCGGGACGGGAGAAGGTGCACGAGCCGATTCCAAAAGCTCTCCGGTAGATCCGGCGGCGGAGCCTCGCCCCGGCGCCGCGCCTCGCGGCGGTCCTCGTACCGCCGGACCGCCAGATGGATCGCGTACGCGATCAGGATGATGCCCGCGAAGCTGAGGCCCATGTACGTCCACGACTGGGACGGTACTTCGGAGGTGGTGCCCTGCAACAGCAGCTTGAGGGAGCCGTACCAGGGAATCATCCCCCGGGCGACGCCGAGGACCCAGCCGTACTCCACCAAGGAGGAGAGACCGACGTCCTGGTCGGGGTTTCCTGTCCCTGGATTCCCCGGCTGGTAGTTGTTGTCGCCCATGGTGACGAAGCCCGAGTGGGCCCCGATGGAGGCAGCCTGGAGCGGCACCGCGACCGTCACCGACTGCCAGCCGACGTCGTACAGGTTCAGCGTGCCGGTCTCGTTCTGCGGGTCGCAGCTCGTCAGGCCGGATACGGTCGAGAAACGGTACGCGAGTTCCGCCGTCGGGGAGCAGGCCAGACCTTGGAGGTCGGGCGCCGAATACGCGCCGGTCGCGGGATTGTATTCGAGGAAGAGGAGAGCGCGGTGGATGATCGGGGTGTACGAGGTGTCGCCGAACGGGTGGTACAGGAGGACGTCCCCGAATTCACCATAGGTGGTATACCCGGTCTGTTCGCCGACGACGTACGGCGTGATGTCGGAGGAGGGGATGCTCTGCGCGAGCACGAGGTCCCCGGTGTTGATCAGCCCGACGTGGTCGTCGGGGCCATGCTGCATACTGTCGGACTCGACCACGTACACCGGCGGCCAGTTCTGGGTATACGCGAAGAGGCCGGCGAGAAGTAGGATGATGATGCAGAGGGCGATGACCGGCTCGAACCAGAGCGAGTCCCTCGCCCGGAAGTAGACCGATCTCTTGGGGGTCGGCGCGTCGTCGTCCTCTTCGTCCGCCTCGTCGTCGCGCGAGCGGGACGACCAATTCTGCACCGGCTTGGGTCCCGACGTGGTACGGGTCGATCGCCGGCGGCGGGGCTTCGGCGTCTCCTCCAATTCCGGCTCGTCGTCGTCCTCCGATTCGGAGGCGCGGACCGGCATCCGCCCCATTCCCGGCCAACTCCGTCGGAACGGTCTTAACTCTGCTGTTCGACGGGTACCTCGGTCAAGCTTCCGTCGCCGACCCAGAGCCGGACCAACGTCATCGCGACCAGCACGAACGGGATCAGGATCAGGTCGCTGCCCGGCCAGTTCACGCCGAGAGCGCTCCCCGCCCAGAAGGTGGCGAACGAGAACAACATCCCTGTGCCGAACAGCTTGAGCTGGGGGACCTTGATGCGCCGGACGCGCTCCTGGACGAGGAACGTGGCGACGACCAGGATCGCCCCCGCCGTCAGCGCTCCCACCACGGCCGATGTCCCCTCCCCCGCCGCGGAGAGGGAGAGGAGGACGACGACCGCCTCGAGGGTCTCGACGGCGCCGGCGGTGAAGCCGCCGGCAAACTGCACCGCTCGGTGCATGGGGGCGGCGGTGCCGGCCGGTTGCAGGCGGGCGAGGGCGGCCTTCCGGTAGGCTTTCCGGGTGGAGCGCGCGAGGACGATTCCGAAGCCCGCCAGCAGGATCGCCGCCACGCCCAGGAGCCAATCGGCCGGCAACCGCTCGATGACCGCCCCCGTCGCGATGGCGGCGCCGGCGACGACGGCGGTCCCGGCCGCGGCGCCCGCCGCGGCATGACGGAGACTCCCCTCCCCGGCATTGATCGCGAAAACGAGGACGACGACCTCGGTCATCTCGATCAGGACGATGACGAGGGCGAGGAGGAAGGCGGCGGGGTCGAGCGAGACCACAGGGTCCCGTGGACAGAGAAGCCTATTACACCGACCCCGGTCAAAATTCTCGGGCACCTCGAAAAACCATGGGTATGTTCGACATCAGTATCCCCATCCGCGACGGGATGCCCGTCGTCCCGGGGGACCCCAAGGTCTCCATCCGGCGCGTCCGGTCGCTCGACCGGGGCGACGCGTACAACCTGTCGTCGGTGAGCCTGGGCTCCCACACCGGGACCCACGTCGATCCCCCGAACCACTTCGTGGCCGGAGGGGAGACGATCGACCAGATCGATCTGAACCGGTTGAACGGCCCCTGCTGGGTCGTCTCGGTCGCTCCGGGGAGCGCCTTGATCACGCCCCAGGACATCGATCGCGCTCCCGCGGGCGCCGAGCGGGTGCTGTTCCACACCTCGAACTCGGATCGGTGGGCTCAGGCGCCGGACGAATACTTCTCGAACTACGTGGCGCTCTCCCTCGAAGCGGCCGATCGGCTTCTCCAGCTGGGGATCCGGCTCGTCGGCATCGATGCCCTCTCGATCGAATCCGATCCGACGGGGACGTACCCGGTCCACCAGCGCCTCCTCGGCGGTGGAGCTCTTCTGTTGGAGGGGCTCCAACTCCACGGCGTGCCCTCCGCGGGGTTCGAACTTCGCTGCTTACCCCTAAGGATCGCCGGAGGGGATGGCGGACCGTGCCGAGCCGTGTTGCTCGGAAGGTAGGCGGATCTCGTGGCGTTCCCCCCGTGGCCCGGCGCCGGGCACCATCCGCTCTCGCTCGCCAATCCGTCGTTCTACCTGCTCGTCGCGATCATCGTCGTCTTCGCCGGGATGTACGCGTTCATGTGCGTGCGATACCCCCGGCGCAAGCGAGGGCTCGAAGGGTTCCGAGAGGCGGCGACCATCTCGCTGGGGTTCCTCGCCTTTTCGGTCGTGCTGGTCGTGGTGCTCGCCATGAAGGACCCCGTGGGGAATCTGAGCGCGTACGCGCTCGACCAGGTGGTGCTGCAGGGCTACTGGCTGACGTTCTCCGTCCCCGTGGTGACCGTCGGAAGTTCGGTGCACACCCGGACCCGCGGGGGGATCCCGTGGCTCGTCCCGTCGCTCCTTCTCGCGGTGACGATGTTCGCCGTCCTGTTCGCGTTCTACTTCTACGTCGCCCCGCCGGGCTGAACGACCGGGGCGCTACGGGGGCGCCGAGGAGTCCGGGGGCAGAAGATTCGGGATCCCGTCCTCGATCGGATACTCGGCCGGACACTTCGGGCACGACAGCGTCCCGGTCCAGATCTCCCCGTCCCTCTCGGACGCGATGGTCAACCGAAGCTCCCCCCGGCAGACGGGACAGCACAGGATCTCGAGAAGCCCGGGCTGCATGATCGCCTACCCCTCGACGATCCCGTAGCCGATCAGACGCCACGCATTCAGCCGGCGCGAGATGGCGACGCGCGAGCCGGGGAAGACGGTGACCGTTCGTCCCAAGGTGAGCTCGACCTCGTCACCGCGAGCGCTCGTGACCTTGCCCGGCGCGATTGTGGTGCCGACGGTGACGGCGAGGACCTCGCTCGTCCGGATCTTCTCCACCTTCAGCTCCCGTTCGATCCCGAGGACCCGGTCCATCAACGTCGCCTTCAGCCGAAGCTTCTGCGTGACGGGAGGGAGGGTGCCGGGCGTGCCCACGAGCCGGCCCGTCAAGCGGTCGGCCTTGGTGAGGGCAGGGTCGAGCGAGGTTCCGATCGCGGAGAGACCGCCGGGATGGAGCTCCTTGAGCTCCTGGCCCCCGGCGATCAGCGAGAGGATGCGCGTTCGGATCGACTCTCCCGAGCCGGGGGCGGCCCCGGGGCCCGAGAGACCGGGACGGATCTCGATCTCATCCCCGACCTTCAACCGTCCCTGGATGAGGGAGCCGCCGAGGACCCCGCCTTGGAGCCCCGCGGGGCGCGTGCCCGGGCGGTTGATGTCGAACGATCGGGCGACGTAGAGGAGCGGGGGTTTGGTCAGGTCGCGCTTCGGGGTCGGGATCGTCTCCTCGATCGTCTCGATGAGCGCGTCGATGTTCACCTTGTGGTTCGCCGAGATCGGCACGATCGGGGCCGACTCGATCGGCGACCCCTTCAGGAACTGTGTGATCTGCTTGTAGTTCTCCGTCGCCTTGGCGTCGGAGAGCAGGTCGATCTTGTTCTGGACGACGACGACCTTGTGGACGCCGATGATGTCGAGCGCGTAGAGGTGCTCCCGGGTCTGCGGCTGCGGGACCTTCTCGTTCCCCGCCACCAACAGGAGCGCCCCATCCATGATCGCCGCGCCGCTCAACATCGTCGCCATCAGCGTCTCGTGGCCGGGCGCGTCCACGAACGAAACGGCTCGGAGGAACTTTCCCTTCGTACTGCAGTTGGGGCAGGTCGGGGACGTGGAGTAGCACTCGGGAGCCGGGCAGTTCGGGCACTTGTAGAACGCGGAGTCCGCGTACCCGAGCTTGATGGAGATCCCGCGCTTCAGCTCCTCCGAGTGACGGTCCGTCCACTCGCCGGTCAGGGACTGAGTGAGCGTGGTCTTTCCATGGTCAACATGGCCCACCAGGCCGATGTTGACTTCGGGTTGACGAGGCGCCTTCATGAAGCAGGTTGCAGCAGCTCCGCGAGCGGCTTCTTGCCTCGCTGCTCAACCGTGAGATTGATCTGAACCGTCTCCTCGCTGATGGTGCCGCCGCGGTACGTCCGCCGGCGGTGCTGTCCGTGGCGGGGCGCGTGGAAGCCGAACCCATCGCCCACGAAGAGGCGCTGTTGACGCCCGCCGGGAAGATCCCCCCGGAGCGGGAACCCGCTGCGGTCGGTTCCCCCCGAGATCCGGAACGTGTACCCTTCGACGCCGAACAGCTCCCCTCCGACGACCTCTCCGATCCGCTTGCCGAGGAAGCCGGCGGCGGGGGCGTCGTTGACGCTCCGGGCGTAGGAGCTGGGACCGTCCGCGAGGACGAGCTTGAATTCGACCATGAGGGGAGTGGGGCGCGGGAGTTTCGGTCCCTTTAAGAGCTTGTCCGGGGGCGAATTCCCATCGAAAAGCTGCGGGTGACATCAGGCCCTCGGACCAGGGCCGCGCCTGCATCGCCTCCATTAAGAGACGGGCTCCTGCTCCGAACCTCGAGGCCGTTCGAGCGTGTCGTTCCCCTTCGCCCCCGCGTCCCTCGGAGCGTTGGTCCTCGTCGTCGGTCTCGGGTACGCCTCATGGCTCGACTGGACCGAGCGGGAGGTCGAGGACGAGCTCTGGGCTGGGCTCGGGATCATCGGCGCCGTCCTCGGGGCGGTCGCCTTCGTTCCGGCGACCCCGATGGCGCTCGGGCTCTGGGCCTTGACGAGCGTCTTCGTGCTGGAGCATTTCCTCCCCTGGGACCTGGCGGTCGAGAAGTGGAACGCCGACGCCCCGGGGTGGATCGAGGCGGGCGCGTACGGCGGGGTCGCCCTGCTCGTCGGCGGATTGGCGTACGTCGATGGGATCGGAAACTCGGGCGTCCCGACCCCGGTCCTCGCCGTGCTGCTCTCCGTCTACCTGGCCCGAGGACTGTTCGAGGCCGGGGTCCTCTGGGGGGGCGCCGACGCCAAGGCCGTGATGGCCGCGGCCCTTGTCCTGCCGTTCGCGCCGACGGCCATCTTCTCGGCTCTCGCCGGAAGCTCCGCCGCGTTGGCCCCGCTGCCGTTCGGCTGGGTGCTCGTGATGAACGGAGCCCTTCTGGCGATCGCCATCCCGATCGCCATCACCCTGCGCAACATCGCCCGCGGGACGTTCGAGTTCCCCCGCGGCATCACCCAGTATCCGGTGCCCGTGGTGTCGCTGCCCGATCTGTTCGTGTGGGTCAAGGACCCGTTCCTGGACCGGAGCGTCGAGGACGCGGAGAGTTCGGAGGATGACCGCGCGATCCGGATCCGCCAGAAGATCGAGCTGGAATCGAAGGGGATCACGACCGTCTGGGTCACGCCCCAGATCCCGTTCGTGGTGCTGTTGTGGGGCGGGGCGCTCGCCACGTTCCTCGTCGGGAACATCCTCTTCGCGATCTTGGGGGCCCTTTGATCGCCGTCCGGTCGTCCCCAAAGCTTCTTAGCCGGCGTTCGGTCCTTTAGGTGGGTATGGGGCGGAAGAAGGTCGAAACGCCGGTGCGGGTCCTCATCGCCAAGCCCGGCCTCGACGGGCACGATCGGGGCGCCAAGATCGTCGCTCGCGCCCTGCGGGACGCGGGCATGGAAGTGATCTATGCCGGTCTCCGCCAGACCCCAGAGGAGATCGTGCAGAGCGCGCGCGACGAGGACGTCGATCTGATCGGTCTCTCGATCCTCTCGGGCGCCCACATGGTCCTCTTCCCCAAGGTGTTGAAGCTGCTGAAGTCCGCTCGCGGTCGGAGCATCCCCGTCTTCGCCGGCGGGATCATCCCCGACGAGGACGCCCGGCGCCTGAAGCGGCTCGGCGTCAAGGCGATCTTCGGACCCGGGGCGTCGCTCGAGGAGATCATCCTGACCGCCCGCCGCATCGCGCGTCCCCGGGCGTGACCGTGGGGTCGCCGGCGCTTCCCCCAGCCGCCCGCCGCATCTTGCGACACGATCGGGGCGAGCTCGCTCGGACGATCTCCGCGGTCGAGAACCATGATCCGCGGGTGCTCCCCACGATCCGCGCGCTGTATCCCCACACCGGGCATGCGCTGGTCGTGGGCATCGCCGGACCGCTCGGCGTCGGAAAATCGTCGTTGATCAACGTGATCCTGGAGCATCTCCGAAGCCTCGGCAAGACGGTCGGGGTGATCGGCGTCGACCCCTCCAGCCCGTTCTCGGGGGGCTCCGTGCTCGGGGACCGGATCCGGATCGATCGACCGTCGAAGGACGACGGGGTCTACTTCCGCTCCATGGCGAGCCGCGGACACGCCGGCGGCATCGCGGCGACGACCCGGGAGGTGTCGCGCCTCCTCGACGCGTTCGGATTCAACGTCGTTCTCGTCGAGACGGTCGGGAGCGGCCAGGTCGACGTGGAGATCCGACAGGTCGCCTCCACGAGCGTCGTGGTCCTCGTCCCGCATCTCGGGGACGAGGTCCAGAGCCTCAAGGCCGGCCTCTTCGAGATCGCGGACGTCTTCTGTGTCAACAAGGCGGACCTCCCGGGCGCCGACGGCGCGGCCCGCTACCTTCAGGAGATGGCCGGCCTCGCGCTCCGCGCCGACGGGTGGCGACCGAAGGTAGTGCAGGCCTCGGCGGTCGCCCGCAGCGGGATTGCCCAGCTCTGGGACGCGATCGAGGCGCACGAGGCGCACCTCGATTCGACCGGCCAGCGCGCGAGCGCGCAGCGGGCGCGGTTGAAGGCCGAGATCGTGGAGCTGGCCCGGGAGGCGTTGGTCGAGCGCTGGAGCGACCGGTTGAGTCGGAATGCCGAGCTCGGACGGCTCTTGGACCAGGTCGAGAGTCGTCAGGTCGACCCCCATACCGCCGCCGACCGCCTGTTGCGCAAGCTCGGGTCGCCATGAGCGATATGACGCTCCCGCTCTGGTTCTTGATCGCCGGCGTCCTCGTCATCGTCGTCGTCGGGGGGTACTTCTTCTTCGGTTCGTTCGCCTTCGGCGCCGGGTACCAGCCGACCCCTCCCAAGGTCGTCGAGCGGATGCTGGAGCTCGCGGCGATTCGCCCCGAGGAGGTGGTCTACGACCTCGGGGCCGGGACCGGCGCGATCGTCTTCCGGGCGGCGCGCCAGTACCGGGCCCGACCCGTCGCCGTGGAACTGGAGCCGATCCGGGTCGCGTTCCTGCGCCTCCGCCGCTCCCTCTCCTCCGACCGGAGCCGGATCACGATCCTCTGGACGGATCTCTTCCAGGTCGATCTCCAGCCGGCCGGCGTCCTCTTCCTCTTCCTGTGGCCCAGCGCGATGCGCCGGCTGAAGCCTCGACTGGAGTCGCAACTGACGCCGGGGGCCCGGGTCATTAGCCACTGGCACCCCGTCCCCGGGTGGACGGCCGCCGTCAACGATCCGAGCACGCGGGTCTACCTCTATCGGTGGCCCGAGTGCCGCGCCGCGGCTCCCCCCGTCTAGATTCCGTGGACGTAGACCCAAACGCTCAGGCCGATCGCGAGCACGGTCACGGCGATGACGCCGCCGGCGATCCAACCGATGTACGTACCTTCGACCTCTCCGCCCTGGCGGCGCGGTTCGAAGGGAGCTTCGGTCACTGGCTCCCTCGCAGGAACGTGACCAGCCGAACGAATCCGACGGTCACCCCGTGGCTGGTCCCCGGGATCCCCCAGCCAAGGTCGCCGTTGATGCCGAGCCAGATGATCACGACGGTGACCACCATCGCGACGACGAAGATCATCACGAAGAGACGGAGCGGATCCGGGGCCGGCGTCGCGGCCGGGGGAGCCCCGGGAGCTCCCGACGAGGTCGATGACATCAGCCCCTCGAGACGAACCCCCATTTTGAGCCTGATGTGCGAACTCGCCGGTCCTTTTCCTGGCCGAGGCGCCTCTCCGAGGGGCTCGCCGACCCGTTTCTCGTCCTCCAAAGAGTTTATGGCGCCCCTCGATAGCCCCGTGCCAATGCACGACAGTCCGGTCGCGAGGTACCTAGCGGAGTTCTTGGGAACGTTCGCATTGCTGCTCTTCGGAGGAGGCTCCGCCGTCTTCTCTCTCGAGGCCGTGGACCCGCTGAGCCGCGTGGTCCTCGTCTCCCTCGCGTTCGGGTTCATCCTGCTCGCTCTCGCCTACGCCCTGGGAGACATCTCGGGCGGTCACTTCAACCCCGCCGTGACGGTGGCGGCCCTGTTCGCCCGCCGGATGCCGGTCAAGGACTTCATCCCGTACCTCATCGCCCAGGTCATCGGCGGTCTCGCGGGGATCGGCGTCGTCTACGGGATCATCAGCGGCGGACCGACGTTCGCCGTGACGGCGGCCAAAGGCGCGGCCCTCGGATCCCAGTGCTTCAGCGGCTACGGAGCTCCGGCGGGGTGCGGATTCGCGATCGGCTCGGTCTTCCTGCTCGAGGCCGCGTTGACGTTCGTCTTCATCCTGGTCATCCTTCGGGTGACGAGCAGCCGCTCGAACAGCTCCGGGAACCTCGCCCCGGCGGCGATCGGCCTCACCCTGGCCGTCACGAACCTCGTCGCCATACCGGTCGATGGGGCGTCGATGAACCCGGTTCGCTCGTTCTCCCCCGCGCTCCTCTCGGCGATGGTGTGGCCCTCGTCCGACATGTGGGCCCTTTCGGAGTCGTGGCTCTTCTGGATCGCCCCGATCGTGGGCGGGCTGCTCGCGGCGATGGCGGTGCGTGCCCTCGAGGAGTGGCACACCCAGGCACCGGCCGCGCCGGCGACCCCGACCTCCTAAGACGACAAACCTCTAGTCGGTCGGGCCGCGCAGCTTCCTCCGCGCGACCCGGCCTATCCCCTCGGCAGACCCCGGGGGAGTGCGGCTCTACTCCGATGACTTGGGGTGAGCGTGGCCCGAGCCCTCGGAGTGGTCGTGGGTCGCGGCCGGTTTCTCGGTCGGGGCCGACTCGGCGTCCGCGTCCTTCTTCGCAGCGGCCGACTTCGTCTCGGGAACCTCGGCCTTCGGTACGGCCGGGGTCTCGTACTCCTCGATGAATTCGATCGACTTCGGTTGGAGCGTGCGTCGCAACCGTTCGACGACGCGCGGCTTGGCGGCCAACCAGGAGATGTCGAACCGCGCCCGGTCCGGGAGCTTCGCCTTCACGACGTGGTTGTGGACCTCGATGTGGAACTCCGAGCCCCAGCCGTACAGGATGTCGATGACACCCCGCGCCTTCTCGGCGGGCTCGGTGATCGGTTCCACGACCTTGAACGTGGCGCGGATCGTGCGGCCGGTGAACGGCGGGTTGAAGTCGACGCGGACGCGGGCGGCCGTCAAGCTCGACACCCGGCCCCGGCGGCCCTTGATGGTGAGGATCGTGCCGATGTTGAGCTCGGCGTCGTCCCGGCGCATCTCGGGCAGACGCTCGACCTCGTGCATCGAGAACAGTTCGATGAGCTTCGGATCCCTCTCCCCGAACGCGTCGGCGGGAGGGAACGTGTGGGTGACCTCCTGGCCGACCTTCGCGGCCGCAATGGCGGCTTCGATGCTGGCGGGGAAGTAGTCGCCCCCGAGAATGTGGGCGCGGGGCGCGAACGTGACGCCAGCGGCCGCCTTGTGGCCCGCCTTGTCGGCGACGGCCTCCCGGGTCGTGTCGATCAGCTCGGGCTCGTTCCCGCCCTCACTCCACAGCTCATAATCGAGAAGGACGAGCTCCTCGGTCTTGGCGGCGCCCGTCGTGGCCGCCTCACCCTTCGGCATGCCGCCGCCGAGCCGGATTCGTGCTTAACCTTTTCCGACGTAATACCGACCTCGGCCCGGGAGCCCCGGTCGCTCGCGCCAGGGCGCCCTCCTCCGGACCCCGGGCGAGAGTCGCCCCGCGGCCGGTCCTCGGGACTCCGTCTAGGGCTTCCCCGCACGGCCACTCCATCCGTAGTGGAGCCACCCCCGGAACGCCCCGTACAGGGTCGCCCAGCGTCGGGGGATCTCAAGGACGCGCCACTTGAGTCCGGGATACGTACGGTTCTCGGCGATCCCCTGGGCCGTGAGGAAGACGGCGAGGGCCCCGAGCAGTAGCGCCCCGCCGAGAAGGATGAGCTCGCCCCCGAGACGGGTCGGCGGCAGGATCGCGAGCACGCCTCCCACGACGAGAAGGAACGGAGCGAGCACGTACGGGGCGACGCGCGTAGCCGAGGCCTCATAGGTCGTACCCCGCCGTCGCCACACGACGAAGCCCCCCTCCGCGTACACACGTTGCTTCCGCAGCAGGGTCCGGGTGGAGAGTCCGGTGAAGTCGTGGTGGACCCAGGCCTCCGGAACGTACACCCCGCGCCAGCCAGCGGCGAGGGCGCGGACGGCGATGTCCTGATCCTCGCTGGCCGCTCGGCGGAAGAGCGTCGTGTCGAGGAGGCCCACCTCTCGGAAGAGGCGGAGACGCCACGCGGAGTTCCCCATCGGAAGTGCGTGGACGTTCGCTCGGGCCACGGTGTCGTAGAACCGTCGAAGATACCCGTCGTAATACTGGGCCCCGATCGTGGTCGCGGTCCCCGGAAGCCCCGGGGTCGGACCGCCGGTAAACCCGACGCGCGGGTCGTGGAACGGTCGGAGCAGCGCCTCGAGCCACCCGGGCGGGGCGACCTCGTCGGCGTCCAGGAACGCCACCAGCTCGCCCCGGGCCACGCCCAGGGCGACGTTTCGGCTCTCGGGGATGTTCCCTGGGGCGTCGACGTGGCGGACGCGGGCGTCTTTCGCGGTGTACTCGGTCGTGATCTGGCGGACGACGTCGTTGCCCCCGCCATCGTCGACGAGGATCTCGTCCGGTGGGCGGGTTTGGGCGAGAAGGCTGTCGAGCGTGCGCGCGACCCGGGGGTCCTTCCAGACCGTGACGATGATCGAAACCGTGGGGTCGGCCGAGGACGGGTCGGCTCCGGGCATCAGTGGGGGCCGAGTTCGGCCTGGAGCGTTGCGATCGCCTGGTCGACCGCCTGCTCCGAGCCGAGTCGAGGGGTCCAACCGAGCGCCCGGATCTTCTGCGTCGACAACAGCTGCCGCGGGATGTCGCCGATCCACCCCCGTTCGCCGCCGGTCATCTCGATGCGCGCGCTCCCCCCGCACGCCGCGACGACCTTGCGGGCGATCTCGCCGGCGGAGACCTGGGTCTCCGTGCCGAGGTTGAAGACATCGATCGGCCGTCGGGCCTTCTCGCGGCCCAGCAGGAGGCCCGAGACGCAGTCGGCGGTCCAGAGGTAGCTCTTCGCCTGGCGTCCATCGCCCAGGACCTCCAGCCGTGTCGGGTCGCGCTCCAACTTCTTCAAGAAGTCGTAGATCACGCCGTGGGTCATTCCGGGGCCGATGATGTTCGCGAACCGGTAGATCGTCCCCGTCATCCCGTAGGAGTGGCAGAAGGCGCTGATCATCGCCTCGGAGGCGAGCTTATGGGCGCCGTACTGGGACTGAGGCAGCAGCGGGCCATACTCCTCGGGCGTCGGGAACACCGTGGGGAGCCCATAGACGACGCTGGACGAGGAGAAACCGATCCAGCCGACCTCGTGCCGCCGGGCCGCTTCCAGAACGTGGAAGGTGGCGATCGTGCCGAACTCGAGGTCGAGCTTCGGTTCCGCCGTTCCTCGGCGGATATCTGGGTTCGCCGCCAGGTGCCAGATCTCGGTAGCTCCCCGGAACGAGGCATCGATGGACGCGGCGTCCCGAAGATCGGCCTGGACGAATCGAAACTTCGGGTGGGCGTTGGCCGTCCCCACGTTCTCCAGCCGTCCGGAGGAGAGGTTGTCCACGACCGTCACGGACGCGCCCTGATCGAGGAGCGCCCGGACGAGGACTCCTCCGATCGCACCGGCGCCGCCCGTGACGACGGCGCACCGCTCGCCGGAAACGTCTCCCATCGACTTCACCGATTTGGGGAAGGCTATTTAATGGGACATCTCCCTACAATGGGTCGCACCACTGGGCTCGGAGGTTGCATGCGGACCTACGTGCGAATGATTTTTGACTCGGAGGGCGCCCCTCCGGCCGAGGTGCTGCGCGTGATGCGACAGCTCGGGTTCGAGGAGTCGATGGGGATGCACGACTTCGTGTATACTTGGAAGGAGCGCGTGGCCCTCGACCAGGTCCTCCTGCTGGTCGGACGGTTGCACACGGGTATCCACGGTCTGCGGGTCCACTACGAGATCACGACGGTCAGCTGAAACGTCATGGCGCAAGGACATCCCGAAGAGGTTCCCGTTGGCGGGTTGGAGCGTCAGATCCTCGTCCACCTCCTCGAACACCGCGGCCACGTGATCCGCTTCGAGGCCGACGCCGGCACGACCGAGTTCGGGATCATCCGCAAGTTCCCCGTCGAAGGGGTCTCCACGGTTCGTGGGGCATTGCGGAACCTCGAGATGTACCGGTGGATCTACCGCCGGATGCAGTACGTGATCGGCTACAGCGAGCCGAAGCTCGTCTACATGTTGACCCCCGGTGGCCACCGATTGGCGACCGATCTCGACCGCGAAGGCGTCACGGCGTCAAGCGGGATCCGGGAGCGGGACCTTCACCGACCCCCCGCGACGACCGACGCCCGGGAGAATCCGGAGTGAGCGTGCGGACCCCGACCCTCGAAGGGGCCCGGGTCAACCTCCGGGCACCCGAGGCCCGAGACCACGAACAGATGTTCTCCTGGTACAACGACCCGGAGATCGTCTCGCCCTTCGACCGGTTCGAGCTCGACGGATTCGATGACTTCCTGGCGTCGCTGCGAGCCACACCGGATGATCCCAGATCCACGGCCCCCCGGTTCGTCATCGAGGACCGGGCGCGGCACGAGATGCTCGGCTTCGTCGGGCATTATGAAGCGCACCCGGTCCTCGCGGAAGTCGACATCTGGTACGTGATGGGTCGGGTCGCCTCCCGGGGCCAGGGGCTTGGGAGCGAGGCGGTCGGGCTCCTCGTCGACCATCTGCTGGCGACGGGCCCCGCCCCCCGGGTGGGGGCGACGTCCGATGTGGAGAACGTCGCGTCCACGAAGCTGTTGGAACGCGTCGGATTCCGGCGCGAGGGGACGATCCGTTCCGTTCTGTTCCATCACGGCCGATGGCACGACGTATTCCTGTACGGCATCACGAAGGCGGAGCGCCCGACCCCGGCTCCTTGAGACGGAACGACACTCGGTCGATGGGGCCGGTGGTCGGAACCGGCGTGAACTCGATCGAACCGATCTCCCCGGTCCGCCGAACGTGGGTCCCTCCGCAGGGGACGGTGTCGATCCCCTCGATGGCGATCAGGCGGACCCGAGTGACGGATCGGGGGAGCGGCGCGAGTCCGGAACGGGCCGCGGGAGTCGCCTCGTACTCGTCCCTCGGCACGAACCGGATCCCCACCGTCAGATCCTCCCGGACCCGGTCGGCCGTCGAGCCGCGGATGGCGTCCCATGTGCCCGAGTCCGCGAGCGGATGTTCCAGCTCGATCGACGAGCTCTCCGCCCCGATCGTCGCGCGACGCGTTCGGGTCCCGGTCCGGGAGAAGATGAGCGAACTCGTCAGGTGCTGGGCGGTGTGCGCCCGCATGTGTCGATACCGAAGCTCCCAGTCGATCGACCCCTCGAGCTCGTCGCCGACCGCGACCAGCCGGGGCGGGCGTCGGAGTTCGGTGACGCGGTGGATCACGGCCTCCCCGCGGTGCTGCACCTCCGTGATGGCCCACTCTCCGCCCTCGGAGTTTCGAAGGATCCCCCGATCGGAGGGTTGGCCGCCTCCGGCGGGAAAGAAGAACGTGCGATCCAAGACCAACGCCCCGGGAGGACGCGCCTCCACGCGGGCCCGAAAGGCGCGGACGTAGGCGGCCTCGGGATCCGCGATGCAGGCGATCTCGGTCATCTTCGCCGGGAAACCGCGCGGCGGGAAGAGGCTGCGCCCCGAATCGAGTCCCTGTCGCGCGAACCCACAATCCACCCGAAGCGCAACGGTTTTGAAGGGTGCCCTTCTCCGCCGACCTGAGGTTTCGAATGTTCCGTGCTCGTATCCGGATGGAGGTCCTTCGCGAGGCGGTGGAGGTCATCTCCACGCTGGTGACCGAGGTCAAGATCACCGTCTCCAAGGATGGGCTGGAAGTTCGGGCCGTTGACCCGTCCCACGTCGCCATGCTCGTCCTCAAGCTCCAGACCGCGGCGTTCGAGGAGTTCGTCGGCGAGTCGACGGAGATCGGCCTCGACGTCGAGAAGCTTCGGGACCTGATCCGGCTCGCGAAGCCCGGAGATATCGTCTCGCTCCAGTTCGACCAGACCAAGAGCCGACTCGTCTGCCACGTCGGCAAGCTGACCCGGTCGATGTCCGTCGTCGACCCCGCCGGGATCACCGACCCGAAGGTCCCCAACGTCTCGCCCCCCGGGATCGCCGTCGTGAAGATGGACGAGCTCCGTCAAGGGATCCGCGGCAGCGAGTCGATCTCCGACCACGTGACGCTCACCCTCGAGCCGTCCGGCTTCACGCTCCACTCCGAGGGCGAGACCGACCGGGACCAGGTCGACCTCCATATCCCGAAGGAGTCGCTCGGCAAGCTCGAGGTCAAGGAGACGGTCCGTAGCATGTACCCCCTCGACTTCTTTTCGAACATGATCAAGTCGATCACCTCGGCCGACGAGGCGACCCTCCACCTCGGCAACGAATACCCGCTGAAGATCGATTTCTCGATCGCGGGCGGCCACGGGGAGGCCAAGTTCCTGCTGGCGCCCCGCGTCGAAGAAGAGTGATCGGACGCCGCCCGGCGTCATCCTCATAATCCTCGGCCCGATTCGAGCGGTCGTATGGCACCGGAGTCCCGAGCATCGCCCCGCGTCGCGATCGTGGGGGCCGCGCGAACCCCGATCGGGAAGTTCGGGCGCAAGCTCCGGCTGACCCCCGCCGTCACCTTGGGCGTGGTCGCCTCGCGCGCGGCCCTCGAGCGCGCCGCGCTCCTCCCCAGCGACATCCCCGAAGTCATCGCCGGCCATGCGATCCAGGCGGGAACGGGCCAGAATCCGGCCCGGCAGGTGCTCCGGGCCCTCGGGATCCCTCTCACGGCCGGCGCGACGACGATCAACATGGTCTGCGGGTCGAGCCTGAAGGCACTCCACCTCGGCACCAGCGAGCTCCGCGGCGGCGAGTTCGACCTGGCCCTCATCACGGGCATGGAGAGCATGGACTCCGCTCCGTACCTCGTCCCCGCCGAGGCCCGCTGGGGTGGTTTCAAACACGGGGACCAAACCCTGCAGGACTCGATGAACCGGGACGCTCTGACGGACGCGTACGGCGAACACGAGAACATGGGCCAGACGGGGGAGCGCATCGCCCGGAAGCTTCACCTGACACGGGAGGAGCTCGACACGTTCGCGATCCGAAGCCACCAGCGGGCCGCGCGAGCGACCGCCGCAGGGATCTGGGCCCAGGAGATCGCCCCCGTCGCGCCGGAGCTGACCGCCACCGGCGAAGGACTCTCCGTCGATGAGGGCCCCCGCGGAGATTCCACTCTGGAAGGTCTCGCCCGACTCCCCTCCGCCTTCGGCGAAGGAGGGCTCCTCACCGCGGGCAACTCCTCACAGCTCTCCGATGGGGGCGCCGCGGTCGTGCTCGCGACCGAAGCGGCGGTGGACCGCCGCGGTCTCCGACCGCTGGCGTGGGTGCACTCCGCGGGGGTCGGAGGCGTCGACCCGGCCGATGTGATGGAGGCCCCGATCCCCACCGTGGAGGCCCACCTTCGGCGGGTCGGTCTACGCGCGGAGGAGATCGACCGGATCGAGCACAACGAGGCGTACAGCTCCGCGTCGATCGCCGTGCAACGACACTTCCACTTCCCCGACGATCGGTTCAATGTGAACGGCGGAGCGATCGCCCTCGGTCACCCCATCGGGGCGACCGGGATCCGGATCGTCGTCACCCTGCTCCACGAGATGCAGCGCTCGCATTCGAACTTGGGACTGGCGACCCTGTGCATGGGCGGCGGGAACGGGCTCAGCGTGGTGCTGGATCGGCGGGGGCTGTAGGCGTCCCGGTCGGCTCGGTCAAGACCGAGATTCCTAGCAGCTGTTCCAACCGGAGGTACGCCTTCCGCGCCCGCGGCGCGGTCCCCTTCGGCAGCTGGGCGCGGTCGGCCTCTCCGAGACGGTCGGACCATTCGCGGAGAACGTCGAGCCCCCGGTGCACCTGGAAGCCGTCCTCGATCGCTTCCCGGACGTGCTCGGGGACCGCTTCGAGCTCCTCGATCGGCAGCGAGCCGCCGGCCCCGACAGGGATCGACGCCCGGGCCAAGGTCTGCAGGCGACCGACCTCCTCCTGGGCTCGCGCGAGCTCACGATCGCTCCACTCGAGCCGGGCGTTGTACGGAGGGGTGAGGAGGTACCACCGCAACGCGTCCGCCCCGGCCGAGTCGAGGGCCTCCCGCAGAGGGACGAGATTGCCTCTCGATTTCGACATCTTGCGGTGGAGCTGGGTCACGAACCCCGTGTGCAGGAACCTCCGCGCAAATAGCGTCCCATTGAGCGCGAGGGCGATCTCGTTCTCCGCGTAGTGATGCGGGAAGATCAGGTCGTTCCCGCCCCCGTGAAGGTCGACCGGTACGCCGAGGTACTTCTGGGCCATCGCGTAGCACTCCAGGTGCCACCCCGGGGCTCCGGGACCCCAGGGGCTCGACCAGACGGCGAGGGGCGCCTCCTGACGGTGCCACACCACGATCTCGCGCGCATCCGTCGCCGCGGTGGGGATGTCGATCCCGGGCTCCGGCACGACGTGTCCGGCGAAGTCGTCGCCGATGGCGAAGTTACGTCCGGGGGCGACCGGTGGGTCGTAGACCAACGCCTCCTCGCTCCGACGGAGCGGTCCGAGCGCCTCCAGCCGCTTTCCGATCTCGATCATCTCGGGGACGAACTCGCTCGCCCGGGGGCGCTCCTGGGGAGGAAGGATCCGCAGGCGGTCCATGTCCTCGAAGAATCGGATCTCCTCGCGACGGGCGAGCGCCTGCCACTCCATCCCGAGCTCCTTCGCCCGGATCGAGATCTTGTCCTCGTAATCGGTGATGTTCATGACGAGGTGCGTCGCGCCTCCGGCATCGTGGATCGCGCGCCGGAGGAGGTCAAAATACAGGTACGTCCGACCGTGTCCCACGTGCGCGGAGTCGTAGACGGTCGGGCCGCAGACGTACATCGTCAGGGGTTGTCCATCGGTGCCCGGGGGTAGGGGCGCGACCTCTCCGGTGAGCGAGTCCCGAAGGCGCAGCGGCACGAGGGATGACTCCGGGGCTCGCCCTATTACCTTTCGTGACCGAGTAGCCTCCGCGACACCTTCATCTGGGTCCGGCCAGTGCGATTTCTGGGCGGAGTCGTCCGATGGAAACGGTCTACCTTCTCATCGAGACCGAGCTCGGCCGCCTCGAAGAGGTCGCCGGTCGCCTCAAGGCGATTCCCACGGTCACCGAGGTCGATGCCGTCACCGGCCCCTTCGACCTGATCGTCAAGATCCAGGCCCGGCACGTGAACGAGGCGCTCGACATCGTGCTCCACAAAGTGCGCAAGGTCCCCGGGATCAAGAGCACCGAGACGTTGGTCACGATGGGCGGGGGCTGACGGGCTCGCCCGAGACGCCGGGCCGCCAGTTCGGGGGGTACTCGCCCGGCGTGGCAAAGACCCGGCGGGCATCGACGACCCAGCCGGTCTTCGGCAGCTCCTTCGAATCGAACAGGGCGACCCCGGTCGCCAGCAACGAGCCGTTCGGTCCGACCAGGATCACCGAATGCCCTCGGGAGAACGGTCTGTCCATGGAGGCGATCCCGGCGCGGGCGAGATCGGCCCCGTGCGCCACCGCGGCGGCGGCGCCGGGCTTCAGCTGGAGGATGGGGAACTCTCGCCAGAGGTCGCGGACCGGCCGGAGGAGCGCCTCGCGCTTCGCCGGGTCCTCGCCGCCCGCGACGACGGCATCGGCGAGCTGGGTCAGGGTGTACGATCCCTTCTCGTCGAACGGACCGATCGAGACCCGGCGGAGTTCCTCGAGGTGCGCCTCGACCCCGAGGGCGTCGCCCATGTCCACGGCGAGCGTCCGCACGTAAGTGCCCGAATCGACAATGACGTCGATCAACGCCCGCGGTCCCTCGACCTCGAGGATGGTCAATCGGTGGATCCTCCGACGTCGCCGGGAACGGCGGACGGCGGAGCGGACCGGCGGCGTCTGGTACACCTCGCCGGTGAAGATCGTGGCCGCGGCCAGCAGATCCTTCTTGGCGACGTTCCCGTGGAACGTCACGACCCCGACGTAGCGCTTCGGCATCTCGAGGAGCAACGGGAGCAGTTTGAGGGCGCTCCCGACGCCGACCCAGAGGATCCCCGACGCGTTCGGGTCGAGGGTGCCGCCATGGCCCGCCCGGGAGACGCCGAGCAGGTCGCGGGCCCAGGCCGTGACCTGGTGAGAGGTCGGGCCGCGCGGTTTGTCCAACAGCAGGAAGCCGTCCAGAGTGGCGCCCACGGCGGTCCCCGGACCGACGGAGATGCCCTCCTCGGCGTCGTCATCCATCGATGACGCCCCGGCGGAGGACTCGGACCGTGATCGCCAGCCGCTCGACGACGACCTCGGGCCCGAGTCCCGAGGAATCGATGGTGACGTCCGGCTCCTCCGCGTCGAGGTCGATGCCATAGTAGGCGAGATACCGGCGCTGCTCGCTCTCCTCCCGGGTCCGAATGTCGCGCCGGGCCTCGGCGGGCGTGACCCCGTCGCGCTGGGAGATCCGTTGGACCCGCACCTCCTCGTCGGCGATGACGGCGAGCGAGATGTGGGGCATCTTCATCACCCGGCAGAGAGCTCCCTGGATCCGGCCCTCCAAGAGGGCTCCCGCGCGTCCCTGCTCGAGCATCGCCTCGTCGACCGCCCGGTCGATCGAGTCGTCCTCCTCGGCGAGCGCGGAGAACGCGGCGAGGTCCATCCCCCTCGCCTTTGCCTCGGCCCGGAACAGCTCGCCGGCGATGGCGAGGGGCATGTTCAGGCGCTTCGCCAGCTCCCGGGCGGCCGTGCTCTTGCCGCTCCCGGGGGGTCCGCCGAGGGTGATGATCGCCGGGATCATGCGACCTCCTTCAGGGCGGTCGCGGGGGGCATCTTGGCCCGGTAGCTTCGGAGCGCCCAGTCCTTCAAGAGCCGGCGGAAGAGGAACGACATCGGGATGGTGAACAACGAGAAGAGCAAGAACCAGACGGGCAGGAAGGTGATCCCGTCCACGCCGCTCAGGAGCGGCACGTTCCACCCGGTGATGGCGACGCACGCCTGGGCAGGGAATCCGCCGGTGGAGTGGACCGCCGCGCTCGCCGTGTAGTACGCCGTGGGGCACGACGCCCCGGTCCCGCGCCAGGCGTTGGCGATGGTGCCGGAGCCGCCTTCGAGGAAGAGATAGACCCAGTTGTAGACCGCGAGCAGCAGGAACCACGTGGCGGCGAGCGACTTGAGCTGCGCGATCGTGACCTCGAACTGGAGGCGGGCGAGCGTCGCCTGGTGCTCCTTGAGCGCCTCGATTCGGTCCTTCTTGCCCGACTTCATGGCGGCCATCTGGGCCTTGCGGATGGCGGCGCCCCACTTGCCGACCTTCGCCGCCTTGACCCAGTCGGTCGTGAGATTGTAGGCGATGGCCGTGAGGGCCATCTCGATCGTGCCGGCGAGGAACATCGTGAGGAGCGGGTAATCCCCGTGGAATCCGATGGAGGGGGAGAGCAGGTAGTCGAAGCCGAGCGAGACCTGTGTCCTCGTCGACGGCGAGAAGAGCATGAGGACGCCGATGAGCATGAGGAAGGTGTAGACGAAGGTGCTGATCTTGAACGAGGGGCCCGACGGCCGAGGCTTGGCGTCCTCGGCGTCGATCTCCTTCTCGGTCTCCTCCTCCTCGGCCTCCTCGGGGTCGACGGGCTCGACTTTCACCGAGGACGGGAGGGGTGCCGAGGAGGGGGTCGGGTTGTCGTCCGCCGTCATGTCTCCCCGCCGACGAACCGTCGGAGCAGGGGATTCATTTCCATCAGCTGTTCGCGTCCCATCGCCTCATAGAAGTTGATGACGATGCCGACCGTGAGCAGCACGCCCGTGCCGCTCGCGTTCCCGACGGTGCCGATCAGGTCGGCTCCGGCCGCGAGGGCGCCGACCGTGGCCCCCGAGATCACCGTGATGACCGGGATGTACCGCGCCAGAACGCGCCGGAGCACGCGGGGCTCACGGCGGAATCCGGGGATCTGCATGCCGCTCGCCTCGATCTGCCGAGCGACCGCCTCGGGCCCCATGTTCGTGGTCTGGATCCAGAACTTGGCGAACATGATGGAGCCGCCGATCAACACGCCCGCGTAGATCGCGACGTGCGCCAGCACCTCCCACCATTGATGCCCGACGAGGAACGCCCCGTACGTCTGCGGGTTGAGCAACGGCAGCAACCACGACTCCAGGCCGTTGACCGTGGACAGGTAGTAAGCCGCCCCGGTTAATGGCGTGGTTTGACTCACCCCTAACGACGTCGCCTGCGCCGCCGACGCCGGGTACGACCCAAGCCACCACTGGTGACCTAACAACGGGAAGTGGGCGAGCGTGGGGTTCGACCAGAGCAGGATGGAGAACATGGAGACGTTCGCCAGCAACGCGGCCATGAGGATCACCGGGATGTTGCTCGCGTAGATCAGGCGCAACGGGTAGCGCCCGCGCGCGCCGCGCGCTTCGGCGTGGGAGAGCGGGAGCTCGATGCGGGTTGACTCGGTCCACGCGACGAGGAAGAAGATCGCCGCAGTGCCCATCAGGGCGACGACAGGATTCGGCTGATGCAGCAGTACTTGTTCCCACCCACCGCCTGCCATCTGGCTCGCGGAATAGTTGGTGAAGAACCAGATCGTCTTCGGGATCGTCCCCGACGGCGGGTTCGCCGCCGAGATCGCTCCGGGCGACGCCGGTAACCAGTTCAGCGTCCCTTGGACGATCTGCTGACTGACGCCCGCGGCGATGAAGAGCGAGATCCCCGAGCCGATCCCCCATTTGGAGATCACCTCGTCCATCAGGAAGACGAGGTAGCTGCCGAAGGCGATCTGGCCGACGATGATGATGTCGGCGAGGAGGGCGCCGTTCCCGGGGGAGGCGCCATCGAAGGCGGAGACCAACGAGGCGGACGGAGTCAGGTACCCGAAGACTTGGGGGATCGCCTCGACGAAGATCATCGTGACGACGATGACCTTCTGGGCGCCCTGGTACATCCCCTTGTCCTCGTCGTCCGTGAGGTCGAGGTTGATGATCTTCGCGCCCGTGAACAGTTGCATGATGATCGAACCTGTGACGATAGGTCCGATCCCGAGGTGCATCAGGGTCCCCTGGGCGCCGGCCAGGATCGCCCGGTAGCTAGCGAACAGATCGATGACGGTCGCCTGGTCGACGCCGTAGATGTAGATGTTCGTGAGCAGGAAGTAGAGGAGCAGGACCCCTACCACCCAGAACATCTTGGTCCGGAAGTGGACGTGGCCCTTCGGTTGGGCGACCGCGGGCATCCGGGAGGTGACCGGCTTCAAGCCGTAGAGCTTCGATTTCGGCCCATCATATGACAAGCCGAGGAGCATCAGACCGAGGATCGCGAAGAGGGCGAATCCGGCGATCCCGAGGGAGATGAGGGTCGGTTGGCCCCATTCCCAGTAGACGAGCAGAAGGAGGGCGCCGAAAATGGTCAGCGGGATGGCATATCGCCAATCCCGTGGCACCTCCTCGTCGTCGGCCATTCGCGCCGGCACCAGCCGGAAGCTGGTTTATATCCTCTACGCACGAGGAGCCCCCGCCCGGACTATCGGGGTCCCTTTGTAGGTACCCGATTTCCCGTCGGAGTACGTGGGACCCCTAAGCCGGAGGGTAGGGGGCGGGCCGCCCCGCGAGCTTACGACTGGGGCGATGGTCCGGACGCCGCCCCACCGGCCCGAGTCCAGGTCATCGCTCACAAATCCGCGGGGCCGACAAGTACATCCCCCCGTACGCCCAATGATGCGGTATGCCACTCATTACACCACTCGACAGTACCATGTCGGATGACACGATCCTCCACGCGTACCGCGCGAACCACGCCGGCCTGCAGTCCCTGCTCAACATGGCCCGGGAGCCGCCCGTGGCCGCCAAGGATGCCAATCAGCTCGCGGCGGTCGAGTCGATCCTCGGAGGTCTCCTGGACCTGGTCGACCGGACCGGTATCCCGCCGGGACGCGCGGAGCGCATCTCCAATCTGAATCTGATGTACGAGACGTACGTCCTGACCCTCCAGCAACTGAAGGAAGTCTTGGACCTCCCTCGAGTTCCGAGGAACCGCGGCGCGGCGAAGCTCGAACTGGCCGCGCCGATGCCCCGCTGAGACGGTTCCCTGGGCGAGCTGCGATCGCCCCCCCAATCGCTGGGCGGAGTGGAGGCTCCATGTCGTCGACCACGAACGAGTCGTCGCTAGGCGTAGCGGCCGAACTCTCGGTCGGAGACGAGCTCCCGGACGGCTCGACGAAGCAGCTCCATCGCCGCGTGCGCGCTCACGCCCATCGCCGCGCCGACCTCGCCAAGATCGGCCCGGCGCGGGTTCTCAAAGTACCCGAGCCGGAACGCGGTGCGGAGTGCGATCTCCTGGCGGTACGAGACCCCCTCTCGAGAGCGATCGCCACCGGCCCGGGATCCCCGAATGCCACCGAGGCTCCGATAGCTGGAGTGGAGGTTCGACACGTTCAGAGTCCCGCCGTCCCGCGGTACGATGAACCCCCAGCAGTCCGGCGCCTCCGGGGGCCCGTTGATCAGGGCCGGAGCGAACTCGCACAGTCCCCCGCGCTCGAGAATGGCCCCGAACGCTGGGGGGAACGGGATGCTCATGTACAACATCATCCGGTCGTCGCGGGTCAAGGAGACTCGGAGATGCTCCTCTGACGGTCGGGTCTCCAGGAACGAGAGGATGCCCCGCAGGTCGGGGGGGTCGAAGACGATCTCGATCCAGGCAACGAGCCGGGACGGGGGGCTCCCCGCCGGCTGGACGTGCTGAACATTGAGCGCGATGTTCCACCGATCCTTGAAATCCCGGAGCCACGGTCTCTCCCCGTTCGCCGGGATTCGGATCTGGTAGAGGCTCCCGTCCTCCCCGAGGGGAGGCGCGATTGAGGAACGGGAGGCCTGACGCGGGGGCGGAAACTTCGTCTTCGCCGGCAAGCCGACGGGGACGGCCGTCGCGCGTCGGGTTCGGATGACCCGAGTGATCCCGACCTCTGGCACGATGTAGTCCGACCAGGGAGAATGCTCCGGAGGATGCACGACCGGAGTTCGCGGGAGCCCGAGAGGCGGCCGAATTCCAGGCGAATGTCGGAGCGCCGCACGCCGCCGACTCAGGGCGCTGGGCGTCTCGGAGTCCAGCTTCACTGGCTAGGGATGCTCCGCGAAACAGTAGATAGGCTCGCCTAGCGCCCACCCCCTCGATTCGACGTTTGGCTACGTACGACCACTTACGGATGGGTATCGAAACTGCCGGAACTGAATTCGACTGCGCGGCCCCAGCGGCCGCCGTTCCGATCAGGCCGGTGTTGGCGACAGGGGCGCCCGAACGCGGGGCTGGGGCGCCGAGAAGCTGGGGGCTCCGGGAGCGGATTGCGCCTCCGAGGCGGTGGCTCGCCCACCCATCTCCCGAACGAGTGCCGGAGGGAGCGGTCGGACGGTCACGGTAGGTCGAACCGGCGAGGGGAACGGAGGCGGCGGCGAGTTGGCCGCTCGGAATACCAACGGCAGTCCGTTCCGGACCTCGTAGAGTTGGTTGACCGTGCGGACGAGCAGCTTCTCCGACGATCCGGGCGATTCGAGGACCGCATCGGCCAACGCGACCGACTCCGCCGTGATCCCCCGAGCCATCTCGATGGCCGTGGGGTTGGGCCGGCTCCTGGCGTCGTTCGAGAGCATTTGGTGGACCCGGGAGAGCTCCTCCCGGAGTCCTGTCAACTGATCGACGAGCCACTCCTTCGAGTGGTGTTCGGGCTCGATGATCAGCGACATGCTTGGTTCTGTCCTGCCGTTTTACATGCAGATCCAGTTGCCGTCGAGGTCTACGCCGCAGATCGGCTCCCAGTCGTCGGGTCCGATCTGAGCGAAGCCGTGCGAGCTCATGCTGATGGTCGTGGTCGCTCCACCCTGCTGGAAGCCGTTCGCGGAGGTCCAGATGACGCCGCCGCCCAGTGGGAGGCTGGTGCCGATCCCGGTCTCAAATCCCCAGGGGGTCGACGGGCCGTTCCCGCCGTTGACGTTCTGCATGACCAGCGCAATCAAGGAGCCGGCGGTGAGACCGGAGGCGGTCCCGGAGATCATGCCGAGCTTGGCGGTGGAGTACCCGGCGGGGAGGCCGGTGGTGACGACGACCATTCCCAGCGAGGTGTTCAGTACCGGGGTTCCGCCGGTCTGGAATTGAACGTTCGACTGCCCGGCCGCGTGCGTCGGCGCGAATCCGGACACGACGAAGAGCCCGACGACGAGCATCGCCAAGCCGCCCCAGAGAATTTGCCGTGTGCCGATGCTCCTGGTATTCTGAACTGCTGGTCCGGACATCGCTCGACGGACGGGCCAGTGATTCAAGCCTGTTGGCGTTCACCTATGATGGTCGCCGGGTCGTGGTGGCGCCACCGGTCGAACAAATCGAACGCTGGGCCCGACCGTCTGGTCCACGGGGTCCGGCTCCCGACCGACGGCCGGTGGGGGGGAACGCGGGTCTCCTCCCCTGCGCCCCGTCGAACCTCCAATTCTCGAGGAGGATCGTTTCGCCGACCCGATCCCGGCGGGCCGCGGGGGTCATGCCTTCGGGCGTTGCAGGACCACCGCCAAGCGTCGGGAGTCGAACGAGACCGGCTCCGATCCCGAGAGGCTTCCGTACGCCTGCCGGAACTTCCATCCCGATTCGTCGAACAGCTCCTTGATCTCGTGCAATGAGTACAGGCGCACGGTAATCTCCGTCTCGAACAGCCGTCGGAGATGGCCCCGGCGCTGTTGCCGGTAATACGTCCACGTCGAATGCATCGTCGAGGACTCCCAGTCGAACTCCCGACGCTCGTGGATCTCCAGCCCGCTGGCGGTTCGCGAGATCCCCACCGGCTGGAACCGCCGAACGATCGAGTCGCGGTCCCCGGTCTCGAAGACGAAGATCCCACCGGGTCGGACCCAGCTTCGCAAGGATCGGAAGACGGCGAGATCGCTCGACCGGCCTCGAAATCCCATCGAGGTGAACAGGCAGATGGCGGCGTCGAACGGCCGTTCGTGGGCGGCGCGAAGGGGGGGGCCCAGCGACCGGTAGTCCGCGATGTGGAACCGCGCGCGGGACGGCGGCAACCCCTCCCGTCGGGCCCATTGACGAGCCTCCTTCACGAACCCCGGCGACAGGTCGCACCCGACCACGTCGAACCCGGCCTGTCCGAGCGGGACGATATCGCGTCCGATCCCGCAGGCGATGTCAAGGATCCGAGAGCCCGGGGCGATCCCTCGTTCGACCAGGATCCGGCGGACCCCTTCGACCTCCGGCCGCGCTGCCGGTATGCTCGCGCGAAGCACCTCCGCGTACTCCGAGGAGTGGTCCAAGAAGATCGTCTCGGACCAGTGGGTCGGGGCTCGACGGGTCATTCGAACGGTCGGGACGCGCGTTCGCCATAGAACGGTAGCGGCCGAGCCGAGGCTCCCCCGGAGAGAGGCCGACCAAGACGCGGCGGGCGCTGACGGGGCGCGCCGCGGGCCTACTTCGCCTGGGACGGAGCGCCACCGGGGGGCGCGTCGAGGACGGTGACCTTCGCCTTCGCCCGGTCGCTCGCATGTTCGACGTAGATCTTCCACTTGTGCTGGCTCGTCCCCGTGCCGAGAAGGCGGTCGATCCCGACCTTGGAGAGATCCAAGACCTTCGTCTCGCCGTCCTTGGAGACTGCGCCCGCGAGCTCGAACTCGGGGAGGCGCCGGTCGAGGTCGCCGACGTTGGTGGCGGCGTGGTACGTCACGATCTGCGGCTTGAAGCCGTGGCGCCCGAAATGGTCGGGCGCGTAGATCAGCATCGACTTGAACTTGTACTTGTGAAGCCCGGCGTTCCCGCGTCCGCCCTGCTTGCCGGCCCCGCGTCCCGCCTTGATGCCGCGGCCGTGGGTGCGCGATCCCCGGAACTTCCTCGTACGGCTCGGCATCGTCGACCTCCTACAGCATCTTCCGGGCGAGGTCATTGATGGCGGCGCCGCGGTAGCCGAGAGCGCCGCCGAGGGTGAACGGCTTCTTCGTCGAACGCCAGCCGCCGCGAGGGGGCTTCAACCGGAACAGGGGGCGCACCGCCGGCTCGCCGTAGATCCCGTTCTTGCCGACCCGCTCGGCGAGACCGTCGGGCAGCGGGAGCGTCGTACCGTCCGGGCCCTCGGTCAGGAGACCTCCCCCCGGGCGTTGGCCCCGGGCCCCGAGCAGCTCGGCGACGGTCTTCGCGTCCGCCTCGCCCCAGGTGACGTAGCCGTTGACCTTCGTGATCATGCCGCGGAACGCGGCCGACTCCGGCACCACGGTGGCGTGGTTCGCGCGGGTGATGTGGAGCGATTGGAGCGTCTCGACGATGTCGTGCTTCGCGTGGATCGAGCCACGGACCCGGATGATCATCCACGCCATGGACTAGCTCCTCACCGGCGGGCGAGCTCCGCCCGGACCGCCGGGGCGCCCCGGTCCGCCGCCGCCTCCCGGACGACCCGGTCCCCCGCCGCCCGGCCGTCGGCCACCCGGCCCGCCGCGGCCCCGACCGCGACCTCGGCCGCCGGGACCGCTGCGCGCTCCAGGCGGCAGGTTCTCCTTGGGCGGCAAGATGGAGACCCCGATGGGTCCCTGCACGATCTTCAGACGCGCGATGTCCTCCTCGGGGACCTTCATCTGCGAGAGCGCCCGAAGCGCCTCGAACACCGCCTGGGCGTAGTTGACCGTGGTCTTGGTGTGGCCATCGGTGTACCCCCACGCGTCGGTGATCCCGGCGAACCGGAGGATCGGCTTCGCGACGTCCCCGACGGCGAGTCCGACGCCCCGGGGCGCCGGCTTGAGGGTGACGACGACCGACCCGGAACGGGCGTGGATCTGGAACGGCACGGTGTGGGACCGGCCGCAGCCGCACTCCCAGCTGCCGCAGCCGCGGAGCGTCTCGACGACGTTGAGCTTCGCCCGGTCGATGGCGCGCCGGATCGTCGGACCGACCTCCTTCCCCTTCGCGCGGCCGAGCCCGACGAACCCGTCGCCGTTGCCGACGACGACCGTGACGGCGAATTTGAACCGACGGCCCGAGTCCGTCATGCGCTGGACCATGTTGACGTCCAGCACCTCGTCGTGGAGCGCGGGGAGCAGCGTATCGACGATCGGGGCCTCCCGGATCGGGAGGCCGGTGCGGATCGCCTGGGACATCGTCGTGATCTCGCCGGAGGCGACTCGCTTCCCCAGCTCGGTGCGAGGGACCCACGGTGGCGCCGGGGCGCGCGGAGGACCTCCGCCATACCCTCCCGACGAGGGAGGGGGCGCGGCCATCGCGGTCATGCCGCCGCCCCACGTTCGACGAGCTTGCCGACCCGTCCCTTGAACGTCTCGAGCGGCTCGGAGAGGGGGGTCTTCAGGTGGGAGCCGTTCAACCGGTCCGCGCTCGGGAAGTCGTCCCGACCGCACGGGACTTCGAGCCCGGCGTCGCGCAGTCCCTTCACGGCGCTGAGGAGGCGTCCGCCCGCGGTGGTGTGCCGCAGGCCGGCGTCGAGGATCGCATCGGTCGCGCCGACCTTCTTCGCCCGGAGCCCGGCGAGGTACCCGGTGAGGTACGCGGCGGGGGTCGAGTGGAGGCTGCCGGCCGGGAACCCGATCTCGGGGAGCTCCAACGACTCGGCGGAGGCGACCACCCGGTCGCCGACGGGGTCGTAGGTGGTGAGCGCCACGATCACCCGCTTGTTCGAGAAGCGGACGACGGCGCGGGGCCGCTCGGAGAGGAGGAGCTTCAGACGGTGTCGGTAGTCGGTGGTGCCGTCCCGGCGGCGCCGGAACGGGACGCGGTACCGGGGTCCGCGGCTCATATCGGGAGCTCCTTGATCGCGCCGGCGAGCTTGAGGTTCAGCATGAGGTGCGAGCGGCTGCGGAACATGCCGCCCTTCGCCCGGCGGTAGAAGCGGCGATACTCGCTCGCCGGGATCTTCTTCGTATCGCGGAGCTCGGCCAACAGCTCCCGTTGCGCGCGGATCCGGAGCATCCATCGGGACTTCTTCGGGACGCGGGCGTACGGCGAGCCCTTCCGGGATCCGTCGCCCCGGTGCCGGCCCTTGTCGAGCTCGGCCTGGTGGACCCGGGCGCGCACCCGGGAGGTGCCGACGACGGGGAGGGCGCGGATGACCCGGGCCTTGATCGCGGCGCGGACGTCCTGGCGCGTGACGGCATCGGCGAGATCCTCCGTCCGCGACGGGTCGAGCCAGACGCGGCCCTCGCCGCACTTCAACAACGCCGCCGCCAGGCGGCGCTGGTTCGATAGGTCGGGCACGTCACTCCTCCGCCCGCTCGGAGAAGAGCGGGTTCAAAAGGTGGACGCCTCGCCGGCGCGCCGCCTCTTCGAGCTGCAGCCGCCGCCGGGTCCCCACGGCGCGCGCTACGATCGCCGCGTCGCGCTTCGCGTCGAGCGCTTCGACCTCGGCGATGGTGCGGACGATCACCGGGCGGAATCCGGAGGGGGTGAGGCCGCGGGCGGCCTTCGGGCCGCGGAAACCGATCGAGACGACGGTCGGCCGGTAGCCGTAGTGCCGGCGCTGCTTCGACTGCTGCCCCTTCGGTCGGCGCCACGAATCCCACCGGCCGATGCGGTGGTATCGGTGGGACGCGGTGCGAACGAACAACGGACGGCGGCCGGAGGTCTCGCCGCGGACGCGCAGGAGGCGCTTCGTCTCCGGGTCGAGCGTCGGACGGCGGGGCGCCTTCGGGCCCTCCTCCTTCTTGGGGGCCGACTTCTTCTCCTCGGAGCTCTCCTTCCCCTTCGACTCGGTCGAGGGGGCGGAGGCGGCCTTCGGCTTCTTGGTCCGGGGCTTCGCGGGGGCCTTCGACGTCGACTCCTTGGGCGTCTCGGGCTCGTCCGCCATCAGGCCTCCACGGGATGCGCCTTGTCGACGATGTAGATGCCGTCTTGGAAGACGCGCGGGTCGTACTCCCGGATGTGGGTCGTCCGCTCGATCGTGGCGGCCGCGATGCCGACGCGCTCGATGTCGATCCCCTCGAGCTTCACGAACTCGCCGTCGACCGTCGCCTGGACCCCCGGGGGGATCGCGGCGGTGCGGGGGAACTTCTCGCCGAGGAAGTTCTCGATGAGGAGGTGGTCGCCCTTGACCTGGAGCTTCATCGGAAAGTGCGCGGCGACGCTCTTCAGGCGCGCCTCGAACCCTTTCGTCACGCCGACGACCATGTTCTTGCAGTGCGCTTCCCACGTGTTGAGGAGCGCCTTCGACTGCTTGCGGCGCGGCGGCAGTCGCAGGGTCATCTCGATCTGCGTCGCGTCGACCTTGAGGCCGAGCGCGTCGACGGGGAGCACGCGGGTGAGCGTCCCCTTCGGACCTTTCACCGTCAGCTCGCGGCCGCCGAGCTTGGCGGTGACGCCCTTCGGCAGGGGGACGGACGCCGACGTCTTCGCCGGCGCTTCGCCCTTAATAGACATAGGCGACGATCCTCCCACCGATCTTCAGCTCGCGGGCCTTGGTCTGGCCCATGACGCCCCGGTTCGTGCTCAGCACGAGCAGACCGAAGTCCTGGGCGGGCAGGAAGCGCGCTTCGTAACTCTCGAGGTCGCGGCTGCGGACCGAGAGACGGGGCTTGACGACCCCGCACTGGTTGATGCGCCGCGAGAGGATGACCTGGTACGCCCCGCCGCGGCCGTTCTGGACGAAGGTGAACTCCTTGACGTACTGGTGCTCCTGCAACAGGCGTAGCACCTCGCCGATCAGCCGGCTGGACGGAGCGAGGGTGACCGTCGCCTGCCCTTGCTGGTCCGCATGCCGGAGCGTGACCAAGGCGTCATTGAGAAGATCGTGCCGCATGAGTACCCCCTTAGACGTACTTCCTGAACCCGAGGTCGTAGGCGACCTCGCGGAAGCACTGGCGGCAGAGATGCAGTCCGTAGCGGCGGACGATGCCGCGCTTGCGGTCGCACCGGGCGCAGCCGACGCGACGTCCGAATGCCTTGCGGGGTTTGTCGACCATCGTGCTCACTCCAGGAACTTGGCCTTGTACTCGGTCTCGAGGAACTGGCGCGTCTCGGCGGGGGTCACGCGCATCGACTTGGGGACTGAGCGAGGGCGGCGCAGCCGATCGCGGATCCGCCAGCCGGGGCGGCCGATCTCGACGCAGACGTCCATTCCGTGGATCCCGATTGTCGGGTCGTACTTCATTCCGATGAAGTCGGTGTAGTCCGCGACGCCGAACGAGAAGTTGCCGTCCCGGTCGATCGAGTCGGGATCGAGCTGGCGGTCTCGGGCGTCGAGGGCCCGGTTCAGGAAGTCGGTGGCCAAAGCTCCCCGGAGGGTGACCTTCGCCCCGATCGCCTGGCCGATCCGCAAGCCCCAGTCGCGATTGGTGGAGCGGGATTTGGTGGAGACCGGCTTCTGCTTGGCGACCATCTGGATGACCTTCTCCGCCTTCGCGCGGGGATCGCCGGACTCGCCGACGCCGGCGTTGATGACGATCTTCACAACCCGGACCCTCCGGGTCGGGTTGGTGGAGGCGGCGGTCGCGGGGGCACTCATCCCTAGATCCCTCCGCCGGGCAACTGGACCTGCGGGGTGTTCTCCCCGATGACGAAGACGTACTCCTTGATGCTCGAGAAACCCTCCGTGAAGTGGACGAGGTTCGGCTGGGGCGAGTTGACGACCTCGATCCGATCGATCTTGGCGATCTCCCCGACGTGGGAGCCCCCCGCCAGGTACGCGAGGAGGCCGGGCTTGAGAGGCAGGTGGAGCAGGACCTTCTGGTCCGGCAGGCCGATCTTCAAGGAGTCCCCGACGCGCCACGTCGCCTTCGCCGGCGCGATCAGGTTCCGTCCGTCGTGGAGCGTCACCTGGGTCTTCCCCTCGGAGACGGTCGTCTTGCGTCGGACCTGACCAATCTTGAACGCCGCCTCGGCGGCCGTGATCTTCACGAGTCGGAACCGTCCGCTTTGGTCCTTCAGCAGCCGGAAGTGCTCGTCGACCGGTTTGGCGAAGCTCACGGTGTCCATGAGGCCGACACCGCGGGCGACCTCGCGCACGATCTTCCCGTCGACGCTGACGAGCCCTTCCCGCAGGATCGCTCGCGCCTCGCGCGCCGTGCGGGCGACGCCGCGCACTTCTCGGAGCAGCTGGACCATCGGGATCGCCTCCGTCTGGGGGTGAGCGCCGGCGGCGACGCGTTGGACCCACTTCGTCCCTTTGCGCGGGATCGCCCACGTGCGTGGGGAGGCGCCCCGCTTCAGGCGGCGCGTCATTCGCTGGCCTCCTTCGCCTTCGGGCTCTCAGAAGTCGCGGTCGCGGCGGGCTTCTCGGCCGGTGGGGTCGAAGAGATCGACGGCGCCGGGCTCTCTTCCAGACCCTCGCCTTCGGGGACCTTCAGACGCTGGCGGCGCCACGGGTCGGCGAGGTTGAGGCGGGTGAGCACGAGATGGGCGGGCTTGAGAGGGAGCGGCTTCAGCTTCGCGTCGGCCTTCTTGAGGGTCACATTGTCGAGAGTGACGGTGCCGTCCCGGACGTTCACCTTCGCGACGCGCTCCTCTCGGCCCTCGAAGGAGCCGGAGATGATCCGCGCGGTGTCGCCCTTGCGGATCGTGACGTTGCGGCGGGCGTACCGGGTCCGGAGCTCCGTGCTGAGCGGGGCCCGCAACTGGCGGCGCTTCTCGACGTTGTGCCGGTTGTACATCGACGCGCGCTGCTTGCGCGGTAGGGAGGAGGTGGTCATCGTCATCGGTGCTTCTCCTCCTATACGATGATCGACGAAGCGGCCGCGATGCGCGGCCAACGCTCCGCCGCCTCCTTGGCGACGGGTCCTTTGATCTGGGAGCCTTTGATCTCGCCGGTCTCGGTCGTGATGACCGCGGCGTTGTCCTCGAACATGAGGCGCGTGCCATCGGCGCGGCGGATCGGGGAGCGGGAGCGTACGATGATCGCGTGCACGACCTGCTTACGGATATCCGGGGTCCCCTTCTTCACGCTCGCGATGATCAGATCGGCGATCCCCGCCCGCGGGTAGCGGCGGTGCGTGCCGTGCCAGTTGTGCACGGAGATGATCTCAATCACCTTCGCCCCGGTGTTGTCGACGACGTCCAAGCGGGCGCCCTTCGGGAGACCGCGTCCCCGCCGACCAGCGAGTCCCTTCACGTCTCCTCCGTCTCGGCGACCTTCGGTGGCGAGGGCGTCGCAACGGCCTCCTCGGCGGCGAGCTTGCGGGCCGCTTCGCCCATGTCCTGGACGATGCAGAAGGAGACGGTCTTCGCGATCGGACGGGTCTCGGCGATCCGGACCTTGTGACCGACCTGGATCTTCAGGCACGGGGGGTTGTGGGCGAGGTAGCGTCGACGGCGCTTCTCGTACCGCTCGTACTTCGGGATGAAGTGGAGGAGCGTGCGCTCGACGACGGCGGTCCGCTGCATCGCGGTCGACACGACGGTCCCTTCGAGGATCTGGCCGCGGACGTTGAGGCGCCCGTGGAACGGGCAGTGGTCGTCGTCGCACTTCGTCTTCGGCGCCCGGACGTCGAGACCGATGTCCCGGGCCGGGGCGGCGCGACGGGGGCTAGCGGCAGGACTCATGCAGTTCTCCGGCGACCGCGCCACGCCAAGCGCTTGGTGCGGTCTTCGGGACGGACGCGAAGGGCATCGCCAGATAACGGTAACTCTCGCGCGTCGAGGGCGATCGTGCCGGTGACGCCGGACTTCGGGATCCGGAGCTCCCGGCCGTCGGCGAGGCGGACCACGAACAGGTTCATCGTCTCGTCCACGAGCGTGCCGTCGACCGGGAGGTGAGCGAGGCCCGGGGCGTGATCGAGGTGGATTGGAGCGCCCAGGATCTCCCCTTGGAACCGGGCGTCGATCGATCCGCTCTCCATCTTCCGACCCTCCCTTCCGTTCACGGTTTCGCCGGGCGGGCGCGGGCAGCTTGAATGCGCCGCTCGGATTCGACCGTCAGGGCGCGGGCGACGTTGGTCCGGAGCTTGCGCATCCGGCCGGGGCTGGGGGGCGCGCCGCCCATCGCGGCGACCCCGCGCTCGCGGAGCAGATCGTTCTCGATCTCGCCGATCCGCCGGGTGAGCTCCTCGTCGGTGAGGGCCCGAAGGTCCTTGAGGCGAAGCAGCGTCACTTCCCGTCTCCCGAAGGCAACGTCGTCGGCGCCAGGGACGTGGGGGCTCCCGCGAGCTCGGGCGGGATCGGTCCGGTGACCTCCAGCGACGGAAGGACCGGCGGCGGCAGCACGACGATCGGGGCGGCGGCGCCGTGGATCTTGATCTCATCCGGCAGGCGCGCGGTCGGCTTCATGATCCAGACCGAGACGCCGATGACGCCCGGCTTCAGTCGGGCGGGGTAGAACCCCTTCTGGATCAGGAGGATCGAAGCTTCGCCGCAGTACTTCACGGTCCCAGACTTGAACCGCTCGGTCCGGTGCCGCTCGCCCGTGAGCTTGCCGGAGAGGATGACTTGGCATCCGCGGGCCCCGGACTCCATGATCCGGCGGACCGTCGAGTGGCCGGCGCGGCGGAAGTGCCAGCCTCGCTCGAGGGTCGCCGCCAGCTTCTCCGCCATGAGCTGGGCGTTGAGGGAGGGGGCGCGCTCCTCTTGGACCTCGATCTGGGGATTGTCGAGCTGGAACCGGTTCTGGATGTCCTGGGTGAGCTGCTTGATCAGCTCCCCCCGACGGCCGATCAGGATGCCGGGGCGTTCGCAGATGAGCGTGACGCGCGTGCCCATCGGGGTGCGCTGGATGTCGAGGCCGCCGAACCCGGCCCGGGCGCTCTCCTGGACGAGGTAGTCCTTCAGCAGGACGCGGCGGGTCGCCTCCTGGATGACCTTCCGCTCGCTGGACATCTACGTCTCCTCCGGCGTCTCGGCGAGGACGATCTCGACGTTGGTGGTCTGCTCGTTCCAGGCCGTCGCGCGTCCGTGGGCCCGGGGCATGCTTGCCTTCTGGATCTTCCCGCGGGCGCACGCCGCGACGTGGACGACCAACCGGTCCGCGTCCAGCCCTTCGAACTCGGCGTTCGCTTCGGCGTTGGTGAGGATCTGCAGCACGTGCTTCGCGACCTTCTTGGGGTACCGACCCGGACCGATCCCCTTCTTGTGGGACGTCTCTTGGTTGTACCGGCGGAACGGGACCGCGCGCTTCAGGAGGACGACGTCCTCCAGCAGCGAGCGCGCCTTCTCGACGGGGAGGCCGCGGATGGCGTTCATGACCTCGTACGTCTTCTTGGGGGAGATGTGCAACTCGACGCCCCGGGCGCGGGCGACGTTCAAGCCCCGCTCGGCCTGGTAAGTGTAGCCTTCCATCCGATCCTCCCTACTTCAGCGGCATGAACTTCGAGGAGCGCGTGGCGCCGACGCCCGGCCCGGAGTGCTTTTCGAACCGGCGCGTCAACGTGAACTCACCATAGTAGTGGCCAATCATCTCGGGTCGGACCTCGAACTCCTTGAACTCTTTGCCGTTGTAGACGGCGACGCGCCGGCCGACATGCAGCGGCAGGATGAGCGCGTCCCGGCAGTGGGTCCGGAGCGGCTTGACCGTGGGGGCTTCCAGGAGCCGGGCGTGGAAGTTCTCGACGGTGTTGGAGAAGCCGCGGCGGATCGTGCGGCGGGCGCGCGCCCCGAGGACGAGGGCGAGCTGGTCGAGCGGCAACGCCTGGAGCTCGGGGAGCGTCCGCCCGTGCAGGGTGAACTCCCGCTTGCGCCGGACCTCCAGCTTTCGAATGACACGCTTCTTCGGCATCTTCAGCGACCCCGCCGGCGGCGCCGGCTGTTCTTCTTCTGGGGACCGAACCGTCCGACCTTGGCGCCGGGCCACGTGCCGGACGAGACGGTGCTCGGGCGGCCGACGTGCTGGTGCGCGCCGCCTCCGAACGGGTGGTTGACCGGGTTCATGGCGACGCCGCGCACGTGGAAGGCGGCCCGCGCGAGGCTCTTGAACGCGAGTACCTTCTTACCGGCCTTGATGAACGGACGCTCGCCGCGTCCCGCCCCGGCGACGGGGCCGACCTGGGCCCGGCACTCGGCGAGGAACTGCTTCAGGTGGCCGCTCGGGAGCTGGATCGTGACCTCTTTGCCCGAGTGGGCGGTGACGAGGGCGCTCGTGCCGGCGGCCCGGACGAGCCGTCCGCCGTCGCTCGGCTGCACTTCGATGTTGGAGACCAGTGTGCCGTCGGGGATGTCCGCGAGCCTCAGGATGCTGCCGCGGGCGACGGCGCCGCGGTGCAGGCCGATCTTGTCGCCCGTCGCGAGGCCGGCGACGGCGATCGTCGGGTAGATCGACCCGTCCTCCATCGAGATCTGGGCGACGGGGGCGCTCCGCCCGGGGGCGTGGCCGATCGACTCGACGGTCCCCTCGCCGACAACCCGGGCCGACGGGAGGTAGACGGGCTCGTGGTGCCGGTGGCTGGGCGAACTGTACGGCCCGGTCCCGGAGCCTCGCCGTCGGGAGATGATGCGCTTTCCCATCAGAACACCCCTGCCCGGCTGCCGATATCCTCGGCCGAGAACTCGGGTTTGAACCGGACCGTGGCGATCTTCCCGGCGGGGACGAACTTCACATTGACCTTGGCGACCTTACACTGGTACGTCTCTTCGACGGCGCGCTTGATCTCCGCGCGGTTGGCCCGCCGGTCGACGACGAACTCGAGCTTGTTCATCCGCTCCATTTCGTCCATCGCCTTCTCCGTGACGTAGGCGTGGAGGATGACGCGGTGTCGGACGGTGGTCATGCGGCGGCCTCCATGCGATTCTTCAAGCTGGTGAGAGCGGCGGTGGAGAAGATCGTGAGTCGACCGGGGGCGCCGCCCGGGGCGAGGTCTTCGGTGCCGAGGCGCCCGACCCAGACGACGTCGACGCCGGGGAAGTTCCGGAACCCGCGCGCCTGGCGGGGGCCGCTCGTGACCACGAGAAGGCTCTTCGGCTCTTGGCGAGTGCGGCCGCGGCGTTTGCCCCGTCCGGCGCGCACGTGGGTCCCATCGCGAGAGCGCTGGACGTCGGACCAGACCTTCGCGTCGGAGAGGATATCCTGGGCGCGGGACGCCGTGTCCACGCTCTCGAGCGCGTCGACGAAGACGACCGGCAGGTGGACGTCCTCGGGGAGATCGTGGCCCCGCTCGCGGACGACCTTCAGATCCCGCGTGGCGGCGAGGGCCGAGGCGAACGCAAAGTGGCGCTCCTGGAGATTGATCTTCTTCTCCCAGATCGTCTCGATCCGGGGGGGATGGGTCGGGCGGCCACCGACGGTGTTCGGGGCCTGGGCTCCGCGATTGGAATCCATGAGTCTCGGCGTCCGGGCGACGCCCTTGCCCTTCCCCGACCACTCAACGGAGTGGCGGTTACCGGCGGTGGGGCTCGTCCCGTGCGGCTGGCGGCGGCGCGCTTGGGCGGCGATCACGGCCCGGTGGATGAGGTCCGGCCGCAGCGGGGTGGAGAAGGCGATCGGGAGGGCGACGGGCTCGCCGACCTTCCCGTCCAAGGAGAGGACGGGTACCCGATGGTGGACCACCGAGTCGTCGTGGTGGGCGGCAACGACGGCGGTGTCGGACTTCGCCCCGGGCATCCTCAGGCCCCCTGCTTGGAGCGCGTGGAGAGGTAGCGGATGTCGATCTTCTCGACGTTGATCACTTGGGATCGCATCGGGAGTCGGAGGCGGAGCATCCGCTTCGCCGGGCCCGGGAGCGATCCGTGGAGCACGATGCACGGGGCGCGGACCTCCCCGTAGTGGGGGAAGCCGCCGAGAGGGGTGATCGGGTCCTGCTTCGGGTCGCGCACGACCTTCAGGACGCGCATGTTGTAGATCGTACGGCGGTGGTAGCCCATCTGGCCGGCCTGCGGGATGCGGTAGGTCACGAAGCTCGGGTTGTGCGGCCCGAGGGTTCCGATCATCCGCCGGTGCTTGGAGTTCTTGTGCGGTTGGAGCTTGACGCCCCAGCGCTTGGTGTGGCCCTGGAACCCCTTCCCCTTGGTCACTCCGATGACATCGAGGAACTCGCCCTCCTTGGCGACGGCGTCGAAGCCGATCTCCTTGCCCAGCTGCTCGAGGGCAAAGGCGCGGCGCGCCTTGGGATCCTCGCCGGAGACGCGGATCTCGAAGAGGCTCGGGGTGTCCGTAGGGACCCCTGTGAGCTGGTGCGGTTGATTGTATACTACTAGGCGGACCTCCTCTCCGGAGGCCTTGGAAAAGTTGGCGCGAGTCTCGGCGGAGCTGGGCGGATGCTCGGGGATCCGCCGCCAGAGGTGCTCATCGATCCCATCGGACCAGACCTCGGACGTCACTCGGCTTCCGTACGGTTCCTTCCGATACAGACGACAGGCCGCGACCTTGAGAGGGGGGGTTTCGAGGACGGTGACGGGCACGGAAACCTCCTGGCCGGCGGTGGTCGAACGCTTTCGATAATCGACGATGAAGGCGTGGGTCATTCCGACCTTGTAGCCCGCGAACCCTTCCAGCTGGGGGGCCTTCGGGCCGGCGGGCCAGCTGCGGATCCGGGGGATCGGCCGTACGGCCCGGGATCGGGGCGAAAATCCGAGGGATCCCCTCCGGGGACGATGCCGCCTAGCCATAGCACGCTTCGCCGACCGCTATCGGCGAGGGGTCGGGGACATCGGTTCGGTATATAAGCGCTGGGTCGAACGAATCTGCGACCCCGATTTTCGGCGGCCGGCGCGGGTCGGAACGGTCGCGAAAACTCATCGGCTCTGAACGCGCGCGTAGAGAAAACGTCCCGGGGCTCGGTGCTCTCCCGTAGTCGTCCGGTATCGGCGGGACTGATTGGCGTGTAACAGCTCGGCTGGTGTTCGTAGGTTGGACAGTCGGTCTTTGAGACGGGACCCCTACCTGACCCGGTGGTTTCGTTTTGCCCAGGACAGTACTCCCGTTTCAGGGTGGCCTCTTGCCCGGAATACGCGTCATTCCACTACCCCGGCTCGCCTTATCTCCCGGCCACCTAATCGTAGGGCATGGCGGGTCATCGCGGGAGCACTTCACGCGGGGCAGGGCTGTCGCCGTACGTGGCCCACTTCACGGGGCCCGGTCGCCCGCGTCGCTTGGAGCGAATGATTGAGCTCGCCAAGATGTCCTGGAGCCCGGTGCTCGACATGCTCGGTAGGGAGGTGAGGTTCGACGAACTCGCGAATCGCCCATACGCCTTCCCGGATCCTCCCATGAAGCTGCCTGAACCAAAGAACGGTCGGCAGGTTGGCAACTGGCTTACCGAGGCCGAGGTTCTCAGAATCCATGACGAAATGATCTCGACGTTCAAGGGGGAGCGGGGCATCAAAGACCCCGGCGCGGTTGCCGGGATTCTTGACAGAATGCGCGAGTCTGGGGTGATGGGCCACGACCCGTTCCCGACGATCTTCGACAAGGCCGCTTACCTGATGCACTCGATCCTCTGTTACCACCCGTTCATCGACGGTCAGAAGCGGACGGGCCTTTCCTCGGCCTTTATCTTCCTCGGGATCAACGGATACTACCTCTGGTCCCGAGACACCGTAGATGACGTCCACTTTGCCATCCAGGTCGCCGCCGGGGCGTTTGACATTCCCGACGTCGCACGGTGGATCCGTCAGCGTGTTTCGGCGCCGGATGCGACGAGGGATCCCAAGATGATCGAGCGCCTCCTCACCTCGACCGCCGAGGTCGCGAGCCGGTCCTGCACAAGCTGCCGCCACCGGCTCCGGCTGACGCGGTATATCGTGACCTGCCCTAAGTGCGGCTCGATCTTCGCAGTCCAGCTCAATGCCGGAGTTATCCGGCCGCCCGGAAAAGCGGGCGCGACGCCGGTCGTACAGATTCAGCTCGGGCTCAAAGCAATCAGCTAGTCCGACGCAGAACCCTCCTCGCGCCCGAGGCACTCGCTTGCTGCAGAGGGAATCACGGGCCTCGCAGTGGAACCGCACTTGGCCCTCAAGTTTTGGATCACGATGCGGGAGTTCCGTTCCAGTCCGGCCTCTCTGGGAGTTTCGTTTCAAACCCGGGCTGTCCAACCGACGAACACCAACTGATTTGTTACCTACCAATCACTTCGCCGATGCCGGACGAAATGGGACAGAACCCCGGGGCTCGGTGCTCTCCGAACTCGTCCGGTGAGCGGCCGGTTCGGAGGGTCGTAAACATTCGTCCGGTCAGAGAGACGGCCCGGCCCCTGAACTGCGAACGCGGGTCCTAGGTTTCATTCCACGTCGGCTTGGATGCGGTCGTACTTCCCTCGCCGACCCGTGCGACGGCGGCTTGCGGGTCCCGCGGCCGTTCCCGGGCACCGGACTTAAGTCGTCCCACCAGTTTTCCGGCACATGCCCGAACGGGGCCACCGGTTCTACGGGACCACTTCGGTGCGGGTCTCCCTCGTGATTGAGGCGCCGTCGCGCTACGTGTATGATTGGTGCACGGACTACCGGAGCGACGACAGACGATTCTCGAAAAGGCGTCCCCGCCCGAGCTACCGGGTGATTCGAATTTCGCCCCGTCGCGTGGTCCGGATTCGCGCGTTGCGAGGCTCCGGTCTCGATCCCGCGCTCACGGTCGAACTGATCCGTCTCAACCCCCCGCGCTCCTGGCACCAGGACCAATTCGACGAGACCGACCAGCAGTCCGTGGACTACCGGGTCAGCGCCGTCGGCCGCGCACGGACGCGGCTTCAGCTGTTGAGCACCGAACGCTGGCTCACTCCTGACTTTCCGACTCGCGAGGCCCTACGTGCGCAGATCGCGAGGACGTGGGCCCGATTCGCCGCCGCCCTCGAGGCGGACTATCGCGACGGACGCCCCGCCCGGGGCCGATGAACTGTCCTCGACGGGACGACCGCACGTCGTCCGAGGTATGGGCACCGATCCGCCATCCCCACCGGCATGCCCCGTAAACGCCTCCCGGCGCAGTGACCAGCACCCCTGCAAAGAAACTGCGAGTCTCGCCCACCAAGCCGTACACTGAAACTAGTTCTCGGCCGAAGCCCGTCCTCGAGGCGGCGAGAAGCCGAGAAATCGCCGCCGAATCGGAGGGGGTCGGCCCGGACGACGAGGGGGCAGAACCCATCCCGGAACCCTCCCACGACTCGCGCCCCTACATCGGCCCTTCGAGACGGGTAACCAAGACGAAGCGCACAGCGTCCGCGGACAGTGCCGACGTCGCGCGCCCAGATCGGGGCCCGCGGTCGCTCCAGAACGGTTAATCAATCTCGCGTATCCCTGGCGCAGGACGGATTCCGCGAGTGACCGAAACTGGGTCCACCTTGTCCGTGCAACTCGCCGACGTACGGGAGGCGGCGGAGAGGCTCCGGGGAATCGCGCTCCGCACTCCCCTGATCCCGGCTCCCCACTTCCCGGGCCTCCCCGAGTCGGGGCTGTACCTCAAGCTCGAATGCTTCCAGCGTACCGGCTCGTTCAAACTTCGCGGGGCCGCGAACCGAATCTCCCATCTGACCGAGGCGGAGTCGAAGGTCGGAGTGATCACCGCCTCCGCGGGAAACCATTCCCAAGGGGTCGCCTGGGCGGCGCGCGCCCGCGGTCTCCCCGCGACGATCGTCATGGCCGAGACCGCCTCGCCGCTCAAGGTGAGCGCGACCCGCGCGTTGGGAGCCCGCGTCATCCTGTTCGGAGCGGATTATGATGAAGCCCACGACGAGGCCGTCCGTCGGGCCAAGGAGGAGGGTCTCACGTACATCCCGCCGTTCGACGATTCCGCGGTCATCGCCGGCCAAGGCACGGTCGGGCTCGAGATCGCCGAGGACCTCCCCGGCGTCCGACGCGTGATCGCCGGCGTCGGGGGCGGAGGTCTTCTCTCGGGGATTGCCGTCGCCATCCGCGGCCTGTGCGGACCCGGGGTGGAGATCGTCGGGGTTCAGCCCGAAGGCTCCGACACGTTCCGCGCGTCCCTCCGGGAAGGTCGGGTCGTCGTCGGGAGTCGTCCCAAGACCTTTGCCGATGGACTGGCGACGAGGCACGTCGGCGACCTCAACCTCCAGATCCTGCGCGCGCTGGGAGCGCGCGCGGCGGTCGTCGACGACCGCACCATCGCCCGCGCGTCGTTCTTACTCCTCGAACACGCGAAGCTCCTCGTCGAAGGCGCGGGCGCCACGCCCCTCGCCGCTTTGCTCGCCGATCCGAAGCTCGCCGACGACGGCCCCACGGTCCTCGTGATCAGCGGAGGCAACCTCGACCCGTTCCTCCTCGACCGGGTGCTGTGGATCGGTCTGACCGCGGAAGGTCGCCTCTTGCGGATCCGCGCCCCGTTGAAGGACGCCCCGGGACGGCTCGCCGAGTTCCTCGCCACCGCCGGGAGCGCCGCGGCCAACGTCCGACACGTGGTGCATGACCGGGAGACGTCCTCGGGCAATCCCGGAGAGGTGGAGGTCGAGCTCGAGCTCGAGGTCCGCGACCGAGCCCACGCGGACGAGGTCCTGAAGACGTATCTCGCCAAGGGGTGGGCCGTGCGCCGGATCGACGAGCTGTCGCCGGCCGAATGAGCCGGTTCCGGCCCGAATCGGGTCCCTCGCCGAGGGCGAAACGGTGCGAACGGGTTTTCCGCGTACCAACATGATGATATCTACTCTAGTGCCCTTTATTCCGTCATGACGCCCGACGCTCATCCCACTCGGATCGAGGCGCGTGTCCCTCGGCTGTGGACCGTCGAGGAGGCGAACGCTCGCCTGCCCGCGGTCCAAGAGCTGTTGCCCCAGCTCCGGGCCTGGGTCGTCCGGTTGGGCGCGATCCACGATCAGACCGAGTGGATGGCGAAGTTCTGGGGCCGCGAGCTGGAGGCCCCCGACAATCCTCACCACGCGCTGCAGGCGACGTTGCAAGAGGAGTGGAACCGGCTCACGGACCGGCTGGAGACGATCGTCCACTCCCTGCACGACGAAGGGATCGAGATCAAGGACCTCGACAACGGCCTCGTCGACTTCATGGCCAAGCGGGAGGGGGACGTCGTCTACCTCTGCTGGCGCGATGGAGAACCGGCGGTAGCCCACTGGCACCCGCTCGAGGGCGGATTCCGGAACCGGCGGCGCTTGGATGCTCCGGGGAAAGCCGGCTCCCCGCCCCACCTGACCCGCAGCAACTGAACCGGCCCCGCCGGATCACTCCCGAGGTCCGGGAGGATGCCACTCGGGAAGTTCGGGACTCGACCCGACGGTCATGTGCCCGAGGGCGAGCATCGCCCCCAGGAGTCCGAAAAGAGCCGGGATCAAGATGAGCCATCCGAGCCATGGGAAAGCAGTCGGCACTCCGAGCAGATACATCGCCACCGGCGTCACGCCGGCGCCGACGCCACCCGCCACGGCCCAGGGGAGCCGGTCGAACCGACCGATCGATTGACCGCCCACCCACGCGATTCCGCCGACTAGTGCAAAGACCGCCGCGCCCCCCCAGAGCGTCGAGACGAGCTGCTCGAGATTCGGAAACTCGGAGAAGACCGTCACCGTGGTCAGGTTCGCGGAGCCGGCCGACATTCCCACCACGAGCCCCCCCGAGCCGAGGCTCGGGGCGGCATAGATCGGTCCCAGGAAGAGCAGAACGATCTGGTTCGAGAAGCCCGAGGCCGTGATGTTGACCGTCACCCCACCGGATGGCACATTGGGGAATTGGAACAGCCCCAGACCGTTGGTGATCTGAGTGGCCGTGAAGCCGTTCTCTCCCGACACTTGAACGTTCGCGCCGGCCAGCGGCGTGGGCCCACTTCCGACGCCGGAGTTCAGCACACTCCCGTGGAAGCCGGCGTGGCTTCCGTCGAGGGACGCGGCGCCGATCGCGAACATGCCGAGCGCCACGCCGACAAGGACCAACGCCGCGATCAGAATGGAGAATGCGGCCATCCGGTCGCTCCGCGGGCTCGGGAACGCGGGCGGACCTCGCGAGACGTATTGGCTCGGGTACACTTCCCAACTGAACAGGGGCGGATCGACACGGGGACCGACCACGGCCAGCGCCTGGCCGCATCGAAGGCATCGCGTCCACGCCGTGGAACCGACCGTGGGAGGCGCCACCGTCGCGCCGTTCCAGCCGCAGTGGGGACAACGGATCCGTCGCCCCTCGCCCCACGCCATCGGGCGCGGTCACCCCAAAGGCCCTCTATCAACCTGTCGCGGGCACTTGCGAAGACGCACCTTCGACTGATCGGGGTGGACGACGGCACGTTCCGGCGGGGGGATCGTTGGGCCTCGCTCGCGGCCGTCCGCATCTCCCTCCCCGGGGACGTCGAGGCGGTTCGCCTCGGTCGGGTGCGTGTGGACGGACTGGACGCCACCGCGTCGATCCGGCGTCTCCTGCGGCGCGGAACTCTGGCCGCGGGGGCCCGAGCCGTTCTGCTCGATGGGATCTCCTTCGGCGGATTCAATCTCGTGGACTTGGACGAGCTGCATCGCGATGTTCACCTACCGATCCTCGCCGTCACGCGGCGACCGCCGGAACTTCGGAAGATCCGGGCGGCGCTCCGAACGTACTTTCCCCGCTCGTTCCGAACCCGGTGGGGCCGGATCCAGGCCCACCGGCTGTTCCGGGTCCCCACCGGGGCCGAACCGCTCTGGGCGGCGGCCGTGGGGTGTACCCAGAAAGAGGCGAGGGAGATCGTTCGTAGATCGATGATCCACGGGTACGTCCCGGAGCCGCTGCGGGTGGCGGCCCTCGTCGCCCGAGCCGTCCCAGCGACCGGTCCGAGAACCCCGGCGTCCCCGACCGTGTCTCCCCGGAATCGCTCCAGTCGACGGAACCGTTAATCCGTACGAGTTCGCTGCCGCAGTGGGGCCTGTAGCTTAGCCTGGACAAAGTCCTGGCCTTCTAAGCCAGAGAACTCGGGTTCAAAGGTCGGTCGGTTCGCGCCGGCTGACGGAGCATCCCGACAGGCCCGCCACCCCGTTTGGAGCTTCTCTCGTCGAAACGGCCATCTACTCCGGCGCTAGCGGGAGTCCGAATCCATGACCGTCACGGCCGTGATCGGAGCCCAGTTCGGGGACGAGGCGAAGGGAAAGATCACGGACGTTCTCTCCGAGAGGGCCAAGTACGTGGTTCGGACCGGGGGAGGTCCGAACGCCGGACACACCATCAAGCTCGGTGACACGTCGCTCGTCCTCCACCAGCTCTCCGTGGGGGTCCTGCGTCGAGGCGTGACGGGGATCTCCGGGCCGGGCATGGTCATCGACCCGTTCCAGCTCGAGGTGGAGATCGCGGATGTGCAGTCGAAGCACGCCCTGCACGGCACCCTGGTATTGAGCGACAAGGCGCACGTGATCCTCCCGCATCATCGCTCGGAAGATGCGTGGGAGGAAGGACTCCGCGCGAAGGGATACGGGGTCGAGAACGGGACCACCGGGCGCGGCATCGGCCCGGCGTACGAGGACCGATCCGGTCGTTGGGGACTCCGCTTGGCCGATCTGGACCGACCCGAACTCTTGCGACGCCGCTTGGATGTGTTGCTGTCCACCAAGACTCTCCCCCCTGGACTCCCCTCGGTGGACGAACTGACGGCGCAGCTTCTGGAGGTGGGTGAGAGGCTGGCCCCCCACATCCAGTCGACGGAGCCGATCCTGTGGGACGCACTCCAACGGGGCGACTCGATCATCCTCGAGGGCGCCCAGAGTGCCCTGCTCGATCTCGATTTTGGGACGTACCCGTACGTGACCAGTTCCCACCCGACCGCCGCGGGGGCGTTGGTGGGCAGCGGGATCCCGCCCCAGGAGCTGAACGAGGTCATCGGGGTGACCAAGGCGTACGCGACTCGCGTGGGCGCCGGCCCATTCCCGACCGAAGACACGGGCGCCATGGGAGAGGCGCTGAGGGAAGCGGGAGGAGAGCGCGGCGCCACCACGGGCCGCCCTCGCCGATGCGGATGGCTAGATCTCGTACTGCTCCGCTACGCGACCCGGTTGAACGGGTTCACCTCTTTGGCGGTGACCAAGGTAGATGTCCTCGGCGGGATGGACTCGATCCCCGTCGCCGCGGAGTACGAGGGACCCGGTGGTGCCCGAATGTCGACGCCCCCCACGGTGGCGGAGGATTATGACGCACTCCACCCGGTGTACGAGCACATTCCCGGATGGCCCGAATTCACTCCTCGGTTGAAGGAACGCATCCGTCGCGACGGGGTGCATGCACTCCCCTCCGAATTGAAGCGGTTCCTGGCGCACTTGACCGAAGCCACGGGCGTCCCGGTGGAGTGGGTGAGCTATGGAGCCCGGCGCGACGAGACCCTGTTCCTCGGACGAGGGAAGACCGCCAGTCCCGTCTCCCGTTGGTCGGCCTGACCTCGCCCTCGGGAGAATGTATATCTCCGGGCCGCAGTCGAGGCGACCGTGGATGATCTCGACCGGTCGATCCTCGAGAGGCTCCGGGAGGACTCCCGGATCACGAATGCGAAGCTGGGGGCCTCCCTCGGCCTGACCGAAGGGGCGATTCGACACCGGCTCCTCCGCCTCCAGAAGGACCAGGTGATCCTCCGATACACGGTGATCACGCGCCCGTTGGGGCCCGGGGGACTCGTGCTGATCCGATGCCGCCCCGGAGCGACCGAAGAGGTCGTCGCCCAGCTTCGGAGCCGGGCCCGGGACCTTTTCGAGACGTCCGGGGAGTACGACCTGGCGGTGTCCCTGGACCGGGCGACGATGGAGGAGTTCAACGCGGAGCTCGACCGGATCCGTTCCTTGCCCGGAGTCCAATCGACCCTGACCTTGATCCGCCTGACCCGCTTCGTCGGCCCGGGGGGTGCTCCGCCAGCCCCCGGTGCCTCATCGACGGGGATCGAACCCACCACGGCTCCCCGTGCGCACACGATGGCCGCCGCGACAGGCCCCCGAGGGAAGGGCGGTCGGGCCCCGGTCAGTTCCCGACGGCGTGTCCGTTCCCGAGCCGCGTGAGTGCGAGCTCGATCTCGGGTTCGGTCCGCGTGATCGACCAACGGACGTAGTTCGCCCCGCGGCTCCCGAACGCGCTCCCGGGCGTGAGGAGAATTCCGTGACGCTGCAACACATCGTCGGCGTATTGCGCCCCGGAGCGACCGCCGACCCGCTGCCATACGTAGAGCGTCCCGCCCGGTCGGACCACCTGTTCCCCTAGGGCTTCCAGTCCCTGCACCAGCCGGTCACTGCGTCGCCGGTACTCCGCGACCCGCTCCTCGATCGCGGCCGGCCGCATCGGTCCGCGGTACATCTGCAGGCCTCGGACGGCGGCCCTCTGCAATGGGGTCGCCGCTCCCGAATCGATCTGGCTCTTCAGCCGTACGAGGGCCCCGATGACGTCGGCGTTGCCGACGGCGAATCCAAGCCGCCAGCCGGGTACACCGAACGTCTTCGAGAACGAGTGGAACTCCACACCGACCTCGCGCGCGCCGGGGATCTGCAGGAGGGACGGCGCGGGGGCACCTCCGAAGGTGATCTCCGAGTACGCGTTGTCGAAGGCGAGGGTGAAGCCCCGACTGCGGGCGGCGTCCACGGCCTCGCGAAGGACGGCGCGTTCCACCGTCTGTCCCGTCGGATTGTTCGGGTAGTTCAGGTAGGCGAGGCCGGGTCGGCCCGGCAGCGCCGACCAGTCGGGGGACCACGCCGCGGCCGGATCGAGGGCGAACCGCTCGACGCGGAGCCCGCTCAGCATCGCGGCGCCGATGTACGCCGGGTACCCGGGGTCGGGGACCGCCACCGATTCTCCGCGGTTGAGCAGCGCCCGCGGGAGCGCCGTCAGCCCTTCCTTGCTCCCGAGCAGGACCGCCACCTCATGTTCCGGGTCGACGGTCACCCCGAATCGAGTGTGCATCCAGGAGGCGATCGCTTCCCGGAGGGACGGTTCCCCTCGGGACGTTGAGTACGCGTGGATCCCCGGGGACGACACGCTCTCGCGAAGCGCGTCGAGCATCGGCGTGGGCGGGGGAAGGTCCGGGTCGCCCAGGGCGAATCGCAGGACGGACCGTCCTTGGCGGGCCAGCGCCTCCGCTTGGGCTTCCAGCCCTGCGAACGGATACGGGGGAACGCTCGCCAAATCGGCCGATACACCGCGGAACGACGGGGTCGCGACGACGCTTCGCGGGTCGGAGATCGTCATTCAGCGACCACCCCCATCTCACGCGCGGGCACGCTTCGGAGAAGGTCGTCGTACGTTTCTCGGGTCCGGATCACGCGAGCTCCGCGACTTCCGACGAGCACCTCGGCCGGCCGCGGTCGGGTGTTGTACTGGCTGGCCATCGAGAACCCATACGCCCCGGCGGTGCCGACCGCGAGGAGGTCTCCGGGTGCCAACGACGGCAACCGACGGCCCCGGCCGAGGATGTCCGTATTCTCACAGATCGGTCCGGTCAGCGTGACCGCCCGACCCGGCCCCTTCCCGTACCCGGCGACCGGGTAGATCTCGTGGTAGGCGCCGTACAGGGCCGGGCGAAGAAGCGTTTGCATTCCCGCGTCGGTCCCGACGATCGGGGGGGAGCCCTCTTTCACATGGGTCACCCGACAGATCAGGACGGTCGAATCGGCGACGAGGTACCGGCCGGGCTCGTTCCACAGTTCGAGGCCATCGGTCGGCTCGCCCTCTCGCCGAAGCGCCGTCGTCAGGCGAGCCGCGGCGTCGTCGAGATCGAGCGGGCGCTCCGTGGACCGGTACGGGACCCCGAGCCCGCCACCCGCGTCGGCAAACCTTGGGGTTTGGCCGGTGACGCGCCGAACGGCCCGGACCGCCTTGCCCAAGAACGCCCCCACGCGTCCGAAGTGCTCGGCCGAGAGGACGTTCGAGCCGGGCATGGTGTGGAGCCCCAGCTCGGTGATCCCGGCGGCCCGCGCCTCTCGGTAGCCCTTGAGCGCTCGTGGAAGCGACGCGCCGAATTTCGATCCGCGGCCGGCGAACCGCAACCCCTCCGGACCCGCATCGGTCCTCCCCGGATTGAGGCGGAACGACAGCGTCGTCGGGTGCCCGATCCGCAGAAGGCGCGGGAGGAGGTCCGGATCGTCGAGATTGATCGCCACGCCGGCGTCCAGGGCCCCGCCGAGCTCCTCCTCCGACGGGTAGGCTGCCGTGTACAGGATCTCGGTCGCGGGAACTCCGGCACTGCGGGCGATCCGGATCTCGGAGGGCGATGAGCAGTCCGCCCCGCACCCTTCGTCCCGGAGGAGCCGAACGATCGCCGGGTTCGAATTCGCCTTCACCGCATACAATACCCGGTGGGCGGGCCACCGGGATCGGAATGCGGTCCGGAGTCGTCGCGCATTCGACCGGATTCGGCCCTCCGAGGTGACGTAGAGTGGGGTCCCGAAGCGTTCGGCGAGGTCCGAGAGCGACTTTCCCTCGACCGCGAGCCCGCCCTCCCGCCACCCGAATGACTCGGGGAGCGGCAACACTCCGCGGGGGGGCGTCATGCGGAGGAGCCCTCCGGAGCGGGGAGCGGCATCCGCGGCGTGGCCCCGGGGACCCGGTGGAGCGGGGGTTCGATCTCCTCCAAGCGCTCGGGTGCCCGGCCCACGACCGTCCGGGGTCCCGGAGGCGGCGACGTTCGGAAGGTACCCAGAGGACGCGAGGCGGTAGCCCGGACGACTCCGGCCCGGTGAAGATGGCGGACCACCGTGTCCGCGTCGCCTTCGGGGACAACTAGGGTCAGCGGTCCGGGGCGGTCTTCTTCGAGCGGCCCTCCGGGGCCGGGTGCCGGCCGAACGGACCGTGACGTCGGCGCGTCCGGAGTTCGGGGGAGCGCCGTAACAACGACCCAGGAGGCTGCGCGGTCGCCGGCGGATCGAGCCGACACAGGCTGGGTTTCGCCGGGCTCGGCCGGGTCCGAGGGGTCGCGGGAAGCGGATCGGATGACCGTCCCGTTGGGAAGTTCCGTGGACGTACCCAGTCCGATCACTCGAAGGAGCGTCCCCGGACCCAGCTGTTCCAAGGCCGATGGTGCCACGACCGCAGACCCCCCGCGGGCGAGGACCGCCATCTCTTCGACCGTAAGTTCCTCGAGGACCTCCGCATCAGGGATCGCTCGCGGATCCGCGGCGAGCACCCCCGGGACATCCTTGACGAGAAGGACCTCCGCCTCATCGAAGCATCGGGCGAGGGCCACGGCGGTCGTATCGCCGCCCCCGCGCCCGAGAGAGGTCCACCGCTCGCCATCCGCGGTCACGCCGACGCAACCTGGGACCACCCAGATCGGCTCGCCCGTGGGTGCCGAGACCAAACGCTGCACGCGCGCCCGAGAGAGCGCCACGTTCACGCGGGCTCGGAGCGGTTGATCGTCCGTGATGATCGGCCAGTTCGCGTCGTCCGGGCGGAGGAGCCGGGCCTCGATCCCCTGGGCCTGCAGGGCCCGAACGAACACCGCCGCCCCCAGAAGTTCCCCGTGGGCAAGAGCTCCCGCAATGCGGTGCTCATCCGGCCGGTCGGCCGGGTCACCGGTCAGTTCCAGAATGTGATCGGTGAGGTCGCCCGGCGCGCTGACGACGACCGCCCGGACCGAGGGGCCGGCCGCCCGGACCATCCGAACCGCGACGTTGATCCGCTCGCGGGACCCGACGGTGCTGCCCCCGAACTTGAGGATCCTGGGGGGCCGTCGCGAGTCGGTCACGGGCTTCCTGCCACGGTGAGGTCCGCGGGATGGTACCGACCCGGCGCCAAATTCGGCAACCGCTGCCACAGAGCCCCGGCGGTCTGGAACATGCCCCACGCGAAGGCGGTGCGATCGAGAACGATGTGCTCTACGCGGAGGAGCTCGTGATTCCCGGCGATCCAGATCTCGTGGATGCCCGGAAGCTCCCCCCCGCGAATGCTCGCAATCGGTACCGTCGTGGGCGCCTCGACCGGTTCGAGCGTTGGACGCCCACCCCGGATCCTGTCCTGCGCGGCCGCGGCGAGCGCGAGCGATGTCCCGGAAGGCCGGTCCCGCTTTCCGATCCGGTGGGCCTCCACCACCGACACATCGAACCCCGCCGGGAGTGTCGGACCGTCTCGGAGGAGGCGGTGCAGCCACTCGGCTCCCAAGGAATAGTTCGACTCGAGGACGAACGGGATCCGTCGGCCGATCTCCTCCAGCCACGGCACATCGTCGGGAGTCCAGCCGGTCGCCGCGAGGACGGCCGGCACGCCGTGGGCGGCGACGCGCGGAAGAAGGGACCGCTCCGCTTCGACGGGCGCCGCTCCCACGTACATGTCCGCTCCGACGAGAGTCTCCTCGAGTCGTTCGGAACTGGAGGTTGTGACGTGGGAGGCGCCGATCCCCAACTCCGCCAGGGAGCGGCCGAGCGCGCGAGAGGACGGGCGGACGATCGCCCCGTGGAGTTCCCACCCTTGGTCGAGCGCGAACCGAGAGAACGCGCCGCCGAGACGGCCGGTCGCACCGGCGACGACAACTCGGGGTGGTCGCGAGGGTGCGCCGATCGCCGGACGCTCCGAGTTGACCGAGCTCGTGCTGGGCATGCGTCCGAGTTCAGTACCGCTCATAGCTCCAGCTCTGTCGTAATTCGTCCGCCGAGGCCGCCGAGCCGTGGCTTCCCAACTGCGTTCGCAAGGGCTCGAACACTCCCGGCCCGGTTCGCTCGACGTCTTCCAGGTGGCGCGCGAGCCAATCGAAACCCGCCGGGGTCAGCCGGCCGAGGGGAGGTCGGCACGGTCCAATTCCCGCGCCGAGCATGGCGAATGCGGCCTTGGTCGGCAAGGGATTCCGTACCTTCAGGTCGACCGGCCCGTGGGTCGTCTCTTCGCGAACGGGGAATGAGACCATGTTTCCCAAGGACAACAGGGTCGGGGCGAGCGAGTCGGCGAGAGCGCGGTTGCCGTCGAGTGCCGCGTGCACCGCCCGCTGGATCGCGTGGGGGGCGAGATTGGCGGAGACCGAGACGATCCCATCGGCCCGGACTTCGGGGTCGTGGATCATCGCCAACGCCCGATTGTCGTCCCCGGACAGAAGGGAGAACGGGGGGGGCAAGAGGGTCCGGACGCGTCTCGAGTAGTCCGGCTGACCGGTCGCATCCTTGACGGCGGCCAGATTGGGTGCGTCGCGGTACGCCTGGAGAAGGTCCTCGGGGAGGAGGCACGTCCCCGTCCGTGCCGGAATGACGTACGAGAGGAACTGAAGCTCGGGAAACGACTGCGCCAGAGGAACGAGGTATTCGCGCCGGATCTCCACCGAGCTCGGGGCATTGTAGGCCGGGTCGACGAGCATGACGTGGCGGACCCCCAGGTCGGCGACTCGGGCCGTCAACTCGGACGCTTCGCGGACGTCGTTCCGACCGGTGCCGGCGATCACGGTCATCGAGCCGGGGAGTCGGTCGAGGGCGCGGGCGACGAGTGCTTCGAGCTCCCCCCTCCGGAAGGTCGGGGACTCCGCCGTGGTCCCTCCGATGACGACGCCATCGATCTGGGCGGAGCGTTGGAACTCCAGGAGGGCATCGAACCGTTCCCAGTCGATCTCCCGGTGCGGCTGGAGGGGGGTCACCAGCGCGGTGTAGGCACCTCGAAGCGGGGTCATGATGCGCGGCCGAAGTTTCGTGTCTTATTTAACGAATACGTTTTTCGCTACACGATTTCGATTTTAGTAGCATCTCTTGTTCGCCCGGTCTCCGCCTCCGTATCGTCCGTCGTGAAATCTCACCTTGCAATCCACCCTGTGCGGCCAATTCAGCCTCTGATCTTCTTCCCGCACCGCGAGACGCGTCCCGTGATCTCACCGACCGCGAATGGGCCTCGCTACGCTTATGGCGCACCTCGTGTGGCGACTAATCCCGGGCTCGTAGTCCAGCGGTTAAGACGTCGCTCTCACACAGCGAAGATCGCCGGTTCGAATCCGGCCGAGCCCACTCCGTCTATCGGGTAGTACCGATTGGCCCAATTATTCACTCCGCCTGCAATCACTTGGGGGCTGGGCGACTGTAGTCCGGAAGTTCTTATTTTACCTCGACTTGCTGGTTTCCTGAGGACGCTGATGGTCGATCGGGTTTATCGGTCGGACTTGCCCCGCCTTCGGAAAGTCCTCCTGAACATGAGGAAGGAGTTTCTCAAAGCTGACCCATCGACGGACTGGGTCCGACTCAGAATTGATCCGTTGCTCACGCACTTAGATCAGCTCGGAATAATGGTCCACGTATGGGACTCCTCCCGACAACTGGGCGGGGTGCCAATGCTGCACTCCGACCTGGTCTATTTCCGGCAAAATGTGAGAGGCCTCCAACGAGTCCTCGCCTCAGAGCGAATGCGGACCCGGAAGCAAAGAAGCTCGATCTAGCATCTGAGCGGAGAACTCAGTTCTTGGCCCTCAAGAACGGTCCGATTACCCGACCCGATCGATCAAACCCTGCGGGCTAGACGCGCCCACTAGGAGACTATCAGGACGGCCGGCACCGTGTAGGACGACGGCGTGACGGTGACGTACATGTCCCCGCTCGGGGGATCGAAGACAATGTCGTAGGGGGTCCCATATGCCGACACGTTGAGCGTCTGCATCACGGTATAGTTGTGAACACTATCGATCTCGGAGACGCCCGTCGGCGCGACCTTTCCCCCGAAGTACATCCGGCCTGTCGTGGGAGAGTACGCGACCGAGTCGGCGTGGAAGTGGAGGTCGATCTTGGCTACGAACGTCCCATTCCCGTCGAATACGTACGTGAAGTTCGTGTCCGCGAAGGTGACGTAGGTCTTGTGGTTGAGCGCGTCGTACGCCAAGGCCTGTGGATTCCCGGTCTCGTTCGTGGAACGCAGTACGGCCCCCGTCTTCGCGCTGAGCGCCGTGACCGTGCCCTGACTGTGGTGTCCGCTCTGAGTCGAAACCAGGATCGTGTTGTAAGCGTTCGAGTATGAAACGGCCACCGAGCAGTCCGGGACGTTGTAGTCCGTTACCGTCAGGCCGACGATGTAGCTTACGTTGTCCCGAGTGCAGGGTGACTCGTACCCCTCGGACGCGACCATTCCCGTTATCGCGGGGTCGTACGTGAGTCCGTCGATGTCCGTGGCGTTGCCGTTCGCGTGAAACACCTCCGTCGTACCGTAGATCTCGGCGAACCCGTGGTCTGGGGCCGACCCATACACCCTCACGTCGACGGGATCGTACCCGAGCGCGGGGAACCCCACGTTGGACTGGCTTCCCGAGGTGGTGCAAAGGTTTGTGTAGAGCTGCAGGCCGTTAAACCCGCCAGGCCCGCTCATCCCGTTCCCTTCCCACACGTACAATACGCCGCTGTGGGCGTCGTATGTCTCGGACGCAGCGAACGTGTAGTTCCCGGTGTGACAGGCCGCGACGATCGAATCGGTGACCGGGGTCGGGGGCAGAGCGGCCAAAGTCGGGGTCGAGTGGCTAGCGGCGGGTGTCGAGGCCGCAGCCGGAACGGCGGCGAAGATGGCCACCTGAAGAAGAGCCACCCCCACGACAAACCCCCACCGCAGTCGGATTGGACGGCCCCGTTGCTTCGGAAAATCCATACGGCACGCTCCTCGTGAGCTGTCCTTCTGGAAGTAAAAAGAGCATCGGAAGGACGAATATTCCCCCGGCCTCGTCCACCTCGCCATCTTCGGTCTCAAGCGCGGGGAGTTGACGCCGCAAGGCATAGTGCCCGCGGAGAATTAGTGTGGGGGCGGAATCCACCGCGCCGATCCCTATGCGAGAGGTCCGATCGATCCAACTGGGAGACTTCGGCACGAGTTCTCCACTTTCTTTCTCTCAGTGAAATGGGGTTCGGGTGATGAAGCATGCCCCCAATCGTGTAAGAGGGGTAGTACCAATTCCTCAGTTTCTTGCAGGACCTATCCTGGCAGTCGACATTCAGTCGGCCAAGCGCGGTCGGTTGCCGCGCCCTCCATTCCTGGGCATATGGCATTCAATCCCGGGCGCCGCGTGGCTTTGTACGTATGTATGAGTGTGATGGACAGACTCGAGCAGGTCGAATCTTCCTCATGCCGCGAACAAGGTGCAAGGGGATTTTCGCGCGGGCTGACGCGGTGCTGGCAGCCGCGGTCCTGGTCGTCGCGTGCTTCCTCTACCTCTCGGCCGCGGGCCCGACCGCGGCGGCCCCCCGCGACTGCTCGAAATCCACGGCCGCACCGCAGACGGTCGCACCGGGTGGGGAATCGCCCTCTCGCGCCAGTTGCGTGGGCGTCCGGGCCGATGCGGCCAACAACTGTACGGGGCCCGCCACCGCGCCCGAAACCGTCGCAGCGGGCTGGAACGCCTCCTTCCGGGCGGGGTGCTACGATGCCGCGGGGAACCTGATGGGAGGCTCGGAGCTCATGTACCTGGTGGGCCACAACGGGATGCTGTTCGCTGCCGTCGGCTACTGGGAAGATTCCGCCAACGTCTGCTACGGTGGCAACAATTCGAGCGAGGGTTGGGGACAGATCCTACGTCTGGACCAACCGAACGGACACTGGGCGGTGGATCTGAACCTGACTGGGGTGGTCCGGCCCGAGGTCCTCAAGTCGGTGACGTTCACCACGAACGCGGAGGGGCAGCCTCTGAGCAAATCCGTCACCCTACTGGTTTCAGGAGGTTATTCGACCACCACCGGCGACGTCGACCTGTACACCCGAAACGACCCCGAGACCACGATTCGAGTTCGGCCCGTTCGTCCGGTGTCAGCGTGATTGGAAGGGCAACGCGGATGCCACCTCATGGGGATGACTGCAATTATACTATCGCCCAATAATGTTACTAGGCACTAGTTCTACTGTGTCATAAACAAGATAACCTCTCACCCCTGTCCTCGTGGCATGCCCCCGGTTTCCGTCCTCGAAGAACGCCGCTTTGATGCCTACCTGGAACACCTCGCGTCGGCGGTGGGACACCACGATCGTCACGAGCCTCTGCGGGCTTACCTGGTCGGTCTCTGCCTCCCGGGCGAACGGAAGAGCATCGAACCTATGGCCGCCCGCGTGGATCCTCGCCATGTCTCAGCTCGACACCAGTCGCTCCACCATTTCGTAGCGCTGGCTCCGTGGGAGGACCGGGCTCTCGTGCGTGTGGCCTATCGTGAGGTCCTCGACCAGATGGATCGTCACGGCGGAGTGATGGCGTGGTCCCTTGACGACACCGGCATGCCGAAGAAGGGAACTCACTCCGTCGGAGTGGCCCGTCAGTACTGTGGCAACCTTGGCAAGCAGGACAATTGTCAGGTGGCGGTCTCGCTCAGTCTCGTGAACGAGGCGGTGAGCGTTCCCGCGGCCTACCGCCTCTATCTCCCTGAGGAGTGGGCCAAAGACAGGGCTCGTCGCCGCGAGGCCGGCGTTCCCGAGGAACTCCCATTCCGGACCAAGGGACAGATCGCCCTCGAAGAGATCGACCTCCTTCGTGCCGAGGGTGTGCCCGAAGCTCCCGTAGTGGCCGACGCCGGGTATGGTACTTCCGTGGAGCTCCGCCAGGGACTCACCGAGCGTACGATCCCTTACGTCGTGGGGATCCAAAGCTCGGCCACCCTTTGGCCGCCGGGAAAGGGGCCGTTGGCGCCGGCGCAATGGAAGGGCGACGGTCGCCGACCGACCTTACTCCGACGGGATGAGAATCACCGTCCGATCGACGCGCTGTCACTGGCCCGTGGTCTTCCCAAGAGCGCCTGGGAAACGGTGGTGTGGCGCGAGGGAACGAAGGCAGTGCTCTCGTCCCGATTTGCCCGCGTGGTGGTTCGAGTAGCTCACCGCGACTACAATCGGCGGACCGTTCGGCCCGCTGAGTGGTTGCTGATTGAGTGGCCTGAGGGAGATCCCGCGCCGACCAAGTACTGGCTGTCGACGATGCCATCGGAAACGTCGATGGAGATGCTGGTCCGTCTCGCGAAGGTGCGGTGGAGGATCGAGAGAGACTACGAGGAGCTGAAACAGGAGTTTGGGCTCGATCAATTCGAGGGACGCGGGTGGCGTGGGTTCCATCATCACGCGACCCTTTGCATCGCGGCCTACGGGTTCCTGGCAGCCGAACGGGCCCGCCTTTCCCCCCCTCGGCCTCTATCGTTCCTACGCGCAGCTCGACTACCCAGAGGCTTCCACCCCCGAGGGTCTCCTCGTTCGTCCTGAGCGGCACGTCAGTAGCTCGATCACCACATTCCGACTGACGTACGCACGAGCCTGGCTCGAGGATCACCCCTGCGGGTGGTGCGGGAGGGAATCGTAGTTTAGTGACACAGTAGAACTAGGATCAGCGCGGCCGCGGGACTCGTGGAGGGCAGCTTCCGCTGAACTCATCGGCCGGGCTTCGATACCGCGGGCACTGGATTTCTGGCTAGTCCGCGAGATTGTTGTCGTCGGTGTCGGTGTCGGAACGGCTTTTTATCAACTACAACCCTCCTGCCAAAGGGGAGGTCACGTTGGGGGAACGCGTGGGGGCGGATTCACGCACGGGACCCGTCGAATCCTTCCTAGTCCGGCATGTTCGCGCGAACCCGGGACTTGAGTTCCGAGCCATCATCCAAGCGACCCAAGCCTCGTGCCACGTTTCCAGGGCTACTGCCGCCCGACATCTATCGCGCCTCGTAGGACTTGGCGGAGTGAAACTTCGCCCCGATCGCACGTACGTATTGGGAGAGCCGATGACGCCTGCGCCACGGGCGGTTGTGGAGATTCGTTGGTCCGATGAGGCTGTCATCATCCGCCCAGATGGAACGGCACGGGTCTTTACCCAGCGGGAATTCCGGGTGGTATCTGGACGGCTGGAGCACCTCGAATTTACGCTCCCAAGGCCGGCACGTCAGTTCATATGGTGGTGTTCGACCGCCGGTCAGTTGACGGAGATCCCCGCCGCTCGCGCGCCAACCCGAGAGTGTACGTATCATCTCGAATTCGCGACGCCCCTCACGGCTCAGAAGCCCAGTTGGCAGTGGATCAGCGTGAATGCCGATTTACCCCGATGGTATCGAATGGCCGCCGGTACTGCAGCTAAGTCTCGGGGCGTGGTGGCGCACAACAAATTCGATACGGAGTCCGAGTCGATCTTGGTGCCGAGCCAGAACCAGCGTTTTCGGCAACGCCTGACGACGGACGCGCATCTGCGTCTTCAGGTGATGCTCCCCGAGGGTTACCCGGCTGGACCAGCTCAATGCCGAGTCCGCTTCCTCACGGAAGCGGATCACGTGGACACCACGGAGGAGCTGCGATTGGCCGAGCTCGGTCGCAATCCTTCCAATCAAGACGGCTTTCGCCAGTTTGGCAAGACGTTCACGCTTTCGGTCCCACACCATTTACTGGACCGGCGATATGAAATCGAATGGGAGCTTCCCACCGCGGCCCAGCGGGACCGCTGGCTCGGTGCCAAGCACCGGTCCACGCAGCCCTGAGCCAGGGAGATGGATTTCCTTTCGATGGCTCGCTGAAGCCAGTCTTCCCCCTCCAGTCAGGAGAGAAACCAGAACAGCCGACTGACCCTAATCACCGGGCGAGGGTTCAACGCATGCCATTGTGAGATGTCTCAACTTCCGGGCGTTTTAAGAATGATGACAAGATTCACCACGTCAATTCGAATGCCGGGCGCGTACTGGGAACGGGCTGCAAAGAGCGGAGAATCACTGGCCCTAGAAGGACAGGGGCGAATGAGCCGGGTCACACCATCGGGGGGGTGGGAAGTCCTATTACGGGTCAAGATCGGAAATGGTTCGGAACGACCCTCCCGGCGCTGCCGGTACTCTGGGGACGCTCGCGCGAGAGACACGCAGAGGCTCGTCGTTGTTCTCGCTCTAGCGATGGTTGGGTCGAGCATGGTCTTGGGAGGGACCTTTCTGGCCGGAAACGACATCTCGTCGGGTCACCCTGCCTCGACAGCAAAGCTGAGTCATGTCGGAACCTCTCCCTCATCGGCAGCCCCTCGGGTTTTCGGGGATCGTCCGGCACCCTCAAGCAACCCATCGCTGTCCGAACTCTTCTTCCAGAACAACTCGAGTGTAGCCACGACCAGCTTCAATTCCACGAACGAAGTGTGCTACGACTACCAGGGTACCTGCTTCGATTGGTATAATGAGTCGAGTTCGCCGAACCTCCTGGCCCTACCGGATGGGAACGTTGGACTCTCCTACCAGACCATCGTCAATACGTCCCAGACCGTCTGTAACTGGCCCATCAACCAGACAGTATCGCACATCGCGTATTCCGTTTCCTCCAACGGGGGCGTGGATTGGCTGACACCGACCTACCTCGGTGACACGAATGCCACCTGTCCGTACAATCAGGAGCTGGAACCCTCGTTCACTACCAATAGTTCCGGTTCGGTCATAGGTGTGTATGTGGGCGCCAATGTGAGCTTGTACGGACTCGGCAACCAATCCACCACATTCTGGGGGGTCGCTCCTCAACCCCTCATTGGGTATGTAAACCGGACATCGGATGCACTCATTTTCATCAATTCTTCGAACGGGGGTGAGACGTTCTCCAATGGGACAATCATTACCTCCGCGGACAGTGGGAACATCGCCCGGCCGGCGATCGCCACTTTTGGCCAGACCATCTACGTGGTGTATGAGAATATTAGCAACGGCTCGACACCGCTTCCTGGCACCAGTCCGCCAGCGGGAGTCTTGGCTACTTTCTCGGGGGACAGTCCCATCTCAGTGGATCTGGTCGCTTCCCTCAACGGAGGTCGGACGTGGAGTAATCCTGTGACATTGCCAGGAGAAAATGTTAGTGAGAATTACACCGCGATGTCTCCATCGATCTCCGTGTCGTCCACGGGGGAAGTAGCCGTGGCATACGTGACGAACCGGACTTGCCTCGCCAATTGCTCACCAACTCCCGAGTGGTTCTCCGAGTTCTGCGACGACGTGGTTGTGGCCACTTCAACAGACAACGGATCATCGTGGACGCTGAGCACCGTCTTCCGTGGTACAGGTGAGCCGGTCACGTCGTGGACGTTTCAAGCCGCGGGGGGTGCGACACTTGGACGAGGATCGTTCGTCTACTTTGATTCGGATCCTGGCTTTTGGTCGGTCGGATATTCGGGATTCGGCCTAGCTGCGCTCTTCCAATATGCTCCGCCCACTGCCATTGTATGGAATACCAGCGGTCCGGACCTTTTCGTCGCCTGGGGTGGTTCATCGAATCAGAGCGAACACGATTGGTTGAGCTCTGGTGCTTTCGCGTACCAGGCCTTATACACAGCGACGTCCCGCAACGATGGCGCGACGTGGAGTTCGCAACAACTGGGGTACACGGGCGGGTCTACCCAAGGAGTGATCAATGAACCGGGTGGGCATGAACCTCAAGAGAGCGAAGCCTATCCGCTCAACTACTATAATGTTGGGCTCACGGTTTCCCGTGGCGTCGTCTATCTGAGCTATCAAACCAGCAACCAGTCGGCTCCTTTGAAATCCGGGGATACAAACCTTTGCGGTCTCCCTATATTCACGGGTTACGACCAGGCCACAGTCGAGTGGTTGACGAATAGCACTGACGGTATCCACTGGTCGTCGCCACTTCCTATCGTGATAGATGGTACCCCGTACATGGCCGATTCCATCACCACGCCTTATCTCGCGTACAATTCGGCGGTCCTCATTCAGAACAATACTCCGATTATCGCCTCGAGCATGCCTTCCACGTGCCTCTGGTTGGATTTCTATGGGATCCGAAGCTGCACCCTCTCATTTCAAGACGAGCAAACGGTTACATCGAACCTCGACGTGGCGACGGTCTCCCATCCCCCGACCCTCTCACTGACGGTCAAAGAAGTCGGCTTGCCCTCAGGTACTAATTGGTCGGCGGCAATCTCGGGGAACCAGTTCGAACAGTCCACTGCGTCATTCTTCGCTGACGTGCCAGACGGGTTGCCTTTCCTCTTGGATCCCGCTAATCCAATCTACGCGGACGGTCAGGAGTTCCTCACCTACACCGGCGGAGGTCAATACAATTTTTCCGCGAACGGTAGCGTCACCGTCCGCTATACCACCGTTCAGTCGTTCAATTTTGATCTGACGGGGTACGACCCAGTCATCAATATCATGATCATGAACCAAACCTGGGGTTTCGGATACTCCTCCGAATACCAACTCACTTTTGCATCTCCGGCTGTTGGATGGACTCTCGCTACTTACGGTTGTTCGATGCCGTGGTACCTTCCAAGCGGGTTCGTCCTGAATGTGACGAATTCGGATGAGGTCGATTCGAACCTCAATTACCAGAGCCTCGCAACCCCGACCTATTGGGCTGGGTCTGGGGCGGGCAACTACACGGGACCGTCTACCAGCTATTCGGTGGTC
>JAKIVR010000040.1 GCA_022750455.1 Thermoplasmata archaeon
CCGCGACCCCGCCGCCCAGGTCCCGCTCGGCGGGGTTCCGATCGACGCGCGTCAACTGGTACGTGGCCCGCAGGTTCATCAACCCGTCGAACAGCTCGTCGAGGCGGTCCCGGAGCTTCGGATCGCCCTTCGAGAGCCTCGACTGGGTCTCGTCCACGAGCCGGACCAAGGTCTCGGTCTCATTGTCATTTTGGAGGCGCGCCTGCAGCAGCGCGAGACGGCGGACGACCCGGCCCCGGGAGGCGCGGGGGAGCTTCTCGGCCTCGGTCCACGCTTGCAGCAGTGCGCGCGCGGCCTCGACGATCAACCCCTTAGCGAAGTCGATCCGAGCCTCCCAGTACAGGCGCGTGACCGGCGGGATCACCGAGGCCGACGCCCGCAGCCGGGCGAGCGCCTGGTCGTACTCGTGGGCGAGGTACGATTCGATGACGCCGCCGAGCGGGCCGTAGCGGTCCTTCAGGTACGGAGGCATCGAGCCGCCGGGGGCGTCGACGACGTCGACCTCCAGCGCCTCGCTCGAATGGGCGGGGGCGGCGGGCGCGTCCTTCGGGACCGAGAGGCGCCCGATCGTCGCGTGCTGCTCCGGGTCCTTCAGCGCCCGGGCCGCGTTCGCGGCGTGCCGGGCGAGCTCCTCGGGGTGGAGCTCCTCCAACGGTCGGGAGCCTTCGAACCCGACGTCGAGGAACGCGTGGACCATCTGGTTGAACAGCTGGGCGCCAGTGACGACCTCCTGATAGCTGAAATTGGAGGGGACCGCGAGCCCTCGGGCTCGGAAGTTGAGCTGGGTCAGCAGAAATCCCATGGCGGCGGAGTCGACGCCCTTGTCGCGCTCCGCGCCGTCGCCGATCCCGATCACCTTCAGGCTGACGTCGGAGTTCGGGGGGAGCATGTATTCGACGAGGCTCATGCGCGGGTCGCGGGCCGGCTTCTGGTTCGGATCGCTGACGGTGAAGCGGGTGGAGGCGTTATCCCAGCCATCCGTCACGAGCAAGATCTGTCCCCGGACGCCCCCGTGCAGGGATCGCAACAGGTCCGCCGCGAGCGCGAGCGCGTCCCAGATCGCCGAGCGGCCGCTCGGCTGGAGCATGGAGAGGAGGCTCTCGATCGAGGGGAGGTTCTCCCGACGCATCTCGGTCAGCGGCACCGCGACCCGAGCGACTTCGGTGAAGGTGACGAGCCCGAACGACGCCCGAGCGCTCACGGCGTTCTCGAGGATCCGGTAGACGGCGGTCCGGGCGACCTCGATCTTCTTCGGCTGCGCCCCGCCGCTCCCGGTCGGGTCCGGCAACGGGGCGAGCATCGACTTCGAGAGGTCGAGGACGAGGATCTGCCGCTCCCGGGAGCCGAGCGAGGCCGCCGACTCAGGGGCGTCGTCCATTGATGCCTCTGCCATCCCGTGTGATCCCTCGACTACTTCTGCTGGCTACGTGGATCGGTAGGACCGGGGGCCCTCGGCCGGGTTCGCAGGACCGAAGGCGCCCACACCCCGAAAAGAGAGGGGTGGGGTATTTGGACCTTGTTATTCTCTGCGCCGCAGAAAAATGGAGAGCTTCGCCCGCCCCGGGTGGCGGGAGGAGCTTTCAGCGGCCCCCCACCGGGATGGGCGTCCCGTCCGTGACCGCCGCGATCCGGGCCGCGAACCCCGGGAGCGCCTCCGCGTACCGCGCGGGATTTTCGGTGTGCACGGGGATGATGATTCGCGGGTTGGCCCGCTCGACGAGTCGAAGGAGGTCCCCCTCCGGGGCGTGCCCGGACGCGTGGTACTCTCCCGTGAACTCCGGGGTCCCCGTGGCCCGGTCGACGGAGAACCCGATCGCCCGCATCCCGGCCCAATCGATCCAGTTCTGGAGCCGGACGAAGTCGAACTCCTGCTCCTCCCCGTGGGCCTCGCTCGAGGAGTACAACCAGAGGCCCCCCCGGGTGCCGCGCCGGAGATCGATCAGCTCGTTGGCGTCGAAGAAGCTGAACGCGACGAGCCAGCGTCCCGGATTCGCGGCGATCTCCTCGGCGTCGACGTACGCGTCGGGGTATCGGCGCCGGACCGTCTCCTGCCACAGACGCTCCGCACCGGCCGACGGCTTCTCGTAGATCCTCATCCCGCCGGGCCGCAGATCGACCGGCACGGTCGGGTCCGCGGTCGAGAGACAGGTCAACAGGTACGCGTCTTTGGCGGTCAGCACGAGCTCGCGTCCGGCCGCGAGGGCGACGCGCCGGAACGTCGCGAGCCGCTCCACGTTCCGCGGCCCGAAGTCGGCGACGACGAACCGGCCGGGGTACTCCTGTACCGTCGCGCGGGCGTGCCGCTCCACATCGTCCTCGCTCCGCTCCGGCCGCCCCGGCGGCTCGTCGTTCGTTCGCCGCAGTCGGGTCCCCTCCACGATCAAGATGTCGGGGCGACGGTGTTCCAGCTGTTGCAGGAACGACTCCGTCGCCTTCCCATGGGCCCCGTGGAACCGCAGATCCCCGCTGTAGGCGATCTCCGCGCCATCGACCTCGAGGAAGAACGCCGAGGCGCCCCATACCGAATGATCGACGGGCATCGCCCGTACGTGGATCCCGTCGGAGACGGGCCCCGACGCCCTCGCCGGCAGAGGGCCGTCCATCCCCGACCGCTTCCCGACGGGCGATTGCACAAGGTCCCGGAGCGGCGTCGGGCACTCGTCAAAGATCCGGAACTCGCGGCGGCGGTGGGGCTCCTCGCGCACGGAGGTGAGGACCCCGGACTTCCCCGGGTGAGGAGCTCGGAGCCGGTAGTACGTCACCTCGTTCGAGACGTCCTGAAGCGTCGTCTCCTGCCACGCGCGCAACATCGCCAAGGTCGTGGCGGTCGCGTACACCGGGAGCTTGGGGTCAAGCGAGGAGATGGCACCGCAGTGGTCGAGATGGCCGTGGGTCAGCAGCACGGCGCTCGGCGGTTCGCCCGGGAACTCCGCGTCGCCGTGGGGAAACTCGGACGTTGGGAGGAGGTCCGGCCGGTAGAAGCCGCGGCGGCGAGGCAGGATCCCCAGCGCGAGGAGATCGACAAGACCCCGGCCCGGCCGCGGACGGACAAACTCCTCGTAGTACCGCTGGAACCGCTTGTAGTTCGTCCCGAAGTCCATCAGCACCCGGCTCGACCCGCTCGAGACCAGGATCTTGGTGCCGCCGATGCAGTCGTGGCCGTCCAGCACGGTCACGGACGCCCCGGATCCCATCGCCCCGGAAGCGGGGCCGTCGGTATTCACGCTATCGACGCCGACCGTCGGGCGCCCGGCGCCACCGTTATTAAGGGCACCTCAGTCCGCGCGATTCACTCATGGGAAGCATCCGGCAAACGTACATCAAACGGGTAGCGATCGAACTGATCCGCCAGTACCCCGACGCGTTCACCGGAGACTACGCCAACAACAAGCAGAAGGTCCTCGAGCTGACGGACCTCGGCGTCGTCGTCGATGGCCAGATGCACGTGACGTACAAGAAGCTCGCCAATCGCATCGCCGGCTATGCGACGCGATACGTCAAGCGCGCCCGCGGCCAGTAAGGCCCGGCGCCTCAGTCGAAGATCTGGAACCCTTCTTGCAGGTGGACGATCTCCACCGGGGTCGTGAGCAGTCCGACGATCATTCCGCGCTGGTTCGCGACGATCGACGCGCCCGGGACCGGCACGCCGAAGTTCGCCGTGGACCGGGCCACGGGGACCTTCAGCAGATCTCCGAGCTGCGCCAGCTCCGCCTCGGTCGCCTTCGGGTGGACGACGACGCCCTTGTTCGTGGCGCATCCCGCGGTCCCGACCGTGGAGAGGCCGGCGATCGTCCCCCGCTGCACCGGGACCTCGAGCGCGGCCGCGATCTTCTCGATCGCCGGGTCGGTGTACGCCGGGTGGACCAACGCCCCGAAATCGTTCGCGAGGACGTTGTTGCCGACGGCGTTCTCCCGGAGCATCAGTTCGGTCACCGGCACGCGCGCCCGGAGGAGCTCCCGTTCCCGGGCGGCGAGCCGGTCCCCGACGACGACCCCGTGGGAGTTGAGGACGGCGAGGGAGCCGATGAGCTCCGTCTCGGAGACCAGCGTGGAGACGACGGCGACGCCGAGCAGCCGCTCGATCTCCCGTCCCAGCGCGGGGGGCGCCGAGGGCGGAACGATCGCGACTTCGTCGCCCACGCGGAGATAGACGCCCACGTACGGGCTGCCGGAGACGGAGGCACGGCCGACGGGCACTCGGTCCTCCTTCCCCTCGGCTTACGCGACGTCGATCAGATCGACCTCGATCAGGCCGTCTTCGAAGCGGATCGCCTTGACGCGGACGTTGCGGGGGATATGCTGCACGCCACGCTCCCAGAGGTGCTCGTTCAGGCGCGGGTCGAGCCAGACCTGCTCGACGGTGCCGTGCATGTGCCGGGCGATGAACTGGCGGATGGTGCTGGTCGCGTGGCCGGCGCGCCGGCGCCGGGACGGTCGGAACTGGCTCGCCCGCAAGGGGACGACGTACTCTCGCTCGAGCTCCTCGGTCCGGGCCTTCTTTGCCTCTGCGCGTGCCATCGTTGTACCTTCCTTACAGTTGCATGTGGCCGCGCTTCCAGGTGCGGCGCTTCGGGTGGCGCATCACGTGCCGGCTCGTCCGCTGCATGACCCACGCCGGGACCCGGCGGTTGCTCTTGGTCGCGCGCAACATTCGGCTCTTTCGGGCCTTGCTCTTCCTTCGATTCGCCATGATGATCGTCCTCTCGCAGTTCACCGACGGGTGATCGTGACCTCGCGCCGCTCGGGCGCGATACGCTCCAAGAGAGCGCGGAGCATGGCATCGTCGACGGGGCGGCCGAGCCGTCCGGTCGAGGCGAGTTGGACGACCTGTTGCTCGACGGCCTGCGCGACATCGGGCTTGGCGAGCCGCAGCCGGCCGAGCCGCTCGCGGGCCTCGGGGGTGAAGACGCGTCGCAGGATCTCCTGCCGCTCGGCCTCCCGGCGCTCCATATCCGCTCGCTGGGCGGCGGCGTACGCGTCCTGGGGGTTCGCGGTCGGGGCGGCCTGGGACTGCTGGAGCTCGCGCACGCGGCGCTGCCGCAACTCCTGAAGTTCCGTGTCCTCTGCCGGTGCCATCGTCCCCTCGGTTCGACCTGGACTAGAGGTACTTCGCGAGCTCGGGCTGCTTGTCGGCCAGCTCCTTCAACGTCGTACGAGAGACGGCGGAGAGGACCTTCATCCCCTGGGCGGTCAGTTGGCGGCCGCGGTTCTTGTTCGCCTTGACGAGGCCGGCCTTCTCGAGCTGCTGCACGATCTCCCGGGTGATCGACCGGGAGCCGGTGCGCGCGTGATAGGGAGAACTGCCGCGGTCCCGCTTGCCCCCATACTCTTGGGAGAGCCGGGTGACGCCCACGGGCCCCTTCAACGAGATCTTCCGGAGCACGGAGGCGCTCCGCATGTACCACCAGTCCGGTTGCGTCGGCGCGCGCTCTTTGTGGACGCCGGTCTTCACGAACCCCGCCCAGACCGGGGGGGTGACCGCGGGTCGGGTCCGGAGCTCCGCCGCCAGCTTCGGCAACAGGGCGGTGGCCGGCACGTCAGTGGTTTCGGGCATGTGGGGGCCGCCGACCCGGTGACGATATTTAAACACTCTGGCGGCTCGTTCTCGGGGAGAGTGGAGGACGCCGGACGCGGCGCCCGACCGAGCCCTCGCGGGGGGCGCGCAACGTGAATATGCCCGGCGAATACGGACGACCACGCCCGCAGCAGGAGAGCTCGTAAGCATGGACTGGCGCCCGCAACTCTCGCGGCCCGTGCCGCGCGCCGGGGAGCGGACGCGGACCCTCGACGATCGGCGCCGTTCGGCGATGGCCACGACGGCCGGCGGCCTCACCCGCCCTACCGAGGTGGGTGTGTGACGGAGCCGAAGTTCCAGCTCGTGCCGATCCACGCCCTGCACATCCACGAAGAGATCGACCCCTCGACCGTCCGCGAGGTGACCGTGAGCATCCGTACCGAGGGGGTCGTCCGAGAACCGATCCTCGTCGCCGAAGGATCTCTGGTCGTTCTGAACGGGCACCACCGCGTCGCGGCGCTCCGCGAGCTCGGCGTCGCCCGCGTCCCCGCCTGGGTCGTCCCCTATGAGGATCCCCGCATCCGCCTCGAACGGTGGTCGCCGGGACCCGAGTTGACCAAGGCCGAAGTCGTTCAACGCGCCCAGGCCAACGACCCGTTCCCCCCGAAAACGACGCGACATCGCGTCGACCTGGAACTCCCGACACGACCGACGCCGCTCGCGAAGCTGTTCGCGCACCCGGTGCCTGGGGGATCCCGGGGCGGAGGGACGACCCGCGCCCTCGCCCGGTCCGCGGCCCGGGCGTTGCCGGAGCAGACGCGGTCGCGCTAGTTCGGCGGGAACCGCCCCTACGTCTTCGACGCCCCGAGGCGAGTTCCCCGATCGGGTCCCGGTGCTCCCCCCGACGGAGCCCCCGGTTCGAGGGGGAGCGTCCAGACCCCATCGGCGATCTTTCGCAGCACGTCGGAGATCGCCGCGATCTCCAGCGGGCGTACCTTCTCGCGGAGAGTGGCGGGCGTATCGCCCACCTCGACCGGCACCCGGGACTGCTCGAGGATCCGGCCCGTATCCACGCCTTCGTCGACCAGATGCACCGTCGCTCCCGTCTCCGCGTCGCCGCTCGCGAGGACGGACTCGTGGACCTTGGGCCCGTACAGCCCCGGGCCTCCGTGCCGGGGCAGGAGGGAGGGGTGCACGTTGACGATCCGGCCCGCCCAGTGGTGGACGAAGGTGGAGGGGAGGATGGAGAGAAACCCCGCCAGCAGCACGAGCTCCGCTCCGAACTCTCGTAGCTGGCCGTCAAGCTCGAACTCCCACTTGCTGTCCGGCGTACCGCTGCGGAGAAGCTCCAGGGTCGGCAGACCCCGGGAACGGGCGAGGTCGATCGCCCCGGTGCCGGCCCGGTCCGCGACGACCAACACGATCCGCGCTGGGACGTGGCCGCCTTGGATGCTCTCGGAGAGCGCGTCCAAGGTCGTGCCGGCCCCGGAGACGAGGACGGCGATCGGGAGCGGACGCGGCATGGCTGCGGGGTACCCGGTCGCCCCGTATAATGGCCGAGGGGGTTACAGCACCACGCGCAAGTTGAGCTTCTCGGTGAGCTCCTTGTACCGGTTCCGGATGGTCACTTCCGTGACGCCCGCCACCTCGGCGACCTCCCGCTGGGTCCGCCGTTCCCCGATCTGGACCGACGCGATGTAGATCGCGGCCGCCGCGACGCCGGTCGGGCCCCGGCCGCTGGTGAGCTCGCGCTCGGTCGCCTCTTTCAGGATCTCGTTCGCCTTGGTCTGGACCTCGCCCTTCAACTTCAACTCCGAGCAGAACCGCTGGATGTAATCCTGGGGTCGGGTCGGCATCAGCTTGAGCTTCAGCTCTCGGGTCATGAACCGGTACGTGCGGCCGATCTCCTTGCGCCCGATCCGGGACTTGGAGGCGATCTCGTCCAGCGTGCGCGGGACGTTGCACTGCCGGCAGCTGCCGTACAAGGCCGCTGCCACCACGCCTTCAATCGATCGGCCCCGGATCAGATTCCGCTGGACCGCGCGGCGGTAGATCATCGCCGCGGTCTCCCGCACGTTGCGGGGGAGCGCCATGGCGGAGGCGATCCGATCGAGCTCGGCGAGAGCGAAGGCGAGATTCCGCTCGGTGGCGTTCGAGACACGGATCCGGCGTTGCCACTTCCGCAGCCGGTAGAGCTGGGCCCGGTTCCGCGTCGGGATCGATTTCCCGTACGGGTCGCGGTTCTTCCAACCGATCTCAGTGGAGAGTCCCTTGTCGTGGATCGTCAACGTCGTGGGGGCACCGGTCCGCGTGCGCTTCTCGCCCTGCTCGGCGTCGAAGGCCCGCCAATCGGGGCCTTGGTCGATCATCGCCTCCTCCAGCACGAGACCACACTCGTCGCAGACGATCTCCCCGCGTTCGTAGTCGCGGGTCAGATGGTTCGACCCGCAGCTCGAGCAGCGCGACGGAACGGCGCTCTCTGGAGGGCGCCCCGGCGGGGCCTCCGAGCCCTCGGGCGCCTCCGGGGCCTCGGGCCCCTTCGGCGCGGCCGGGGCCTTCACCCTTGACGTACGGCGGTCGCTCCGATCCATCGTGTCGCCTCCTCGAGATGAGGGGCCCGTCGGGGCCGGACCGAATAAAACGGCCGGTCGACTGGTCCAAAGACTCGCACGATCGTCCCCGCAAATCCTCCCGGAGCGATCAGCTCCGTTCCCTCCGGAGCGACGCGGGCGTCGGTCGCCCGAAGCGTGACCCGCCCGGACGGCGTCACAGCGATGACGACGCCGACGGCCACGGGAGCCGGGCTTCCGCGGGAAGGTGCGCGGGACAAGTTATTAAAAATACTTTCGATACGTATTAATGCTTTACGGCTTACCACGTCGAGCCCGGCGGGAGCCTCCGCGGCGCGAATTCTCCTCGAGCGGGTCGGTGGCGGCCTTCAGGATCTCCGGCGGGAGGTCGGAGATCTCGGGGTCCATGTCCCGGGTGCCTTCCTCCGAGTGGTCGTCGGTGGGCGTGGCGGGGTCCACCGGCGTGCCGCCGTCCGGCGAGCGGCCCTCCTCGGCGTCCTCCTCGTCGTCCGTCTCCTCCTCGAGCTCGTCGTCGCTCTGGAGAGGCGCCCACCCGGCGGGGCCCGAGGACGGAGGCAAGTGCGACTCGGGCGGATCGTACGGTCCGGTGGATGGGGAGGCACCCTCGGCGATCGCCGCGCGCTCGCGGGGCGGTCCTCGTTCCCGGGAGAGCTGGTCGACCTCGTTCCAGAGCGCCTCAATCTCCTCTTCGGGGGTGGTGACACGTCGCTCCTCGGCGATGGCGGCCCGGACCTGGGAGACGAACCGGGCGGCGCCCGAGGCATCGCGCGCGCGGTGCTTGAGCCGGTCGAGCCGGCGGCCGAGCTGACGGGCCTCTCGGAGGATCTCCTCCTGCTCGTCCCTCGGGAAGACCGGGAACGCCGGGGCATCGGGGATGTCGGCGACGAGCCGTCGCAACTCGAGGAAGGCGGCGCCGGCCGACCGCAGGTGGCCGCTGTCGAGCGCTCGAAGGAACTTGTTGAAGACGTCCGTCGCCTCCTCGACGTCTTGACCCCGCGTTCGCGCGCCGCGGATCCGGTGGCCCAACGGTTTCGCCTGTTCGACGAAGTACCGCGGGAGGACGTCGTGCAAGACGGTCACGCGCTTCGAGGCGACCGCGCTCGCCCGTTCGAGGAGACCCTCGGAGAGCCGCCCGTCCCGGAGGATCGCCTGGGGATCCCCGATCTTCGTGTCCACATCGGCGATGTCGAGCCCGGCCTTCCGGGCGATCTCCGCGAGCTCGTCCCCCCGGCGCGTGAGCTCGCGGAGGAGCCGCCAGTCGGTCTCCGCCCGTTCGAGAAGTCGCTCGGCCCGGGCGAGCGCCTGCTCGGCCCGGGTCGTCTCGCCGGTGTCGCGCAGATGCTCGACGAGCGTCTGCAGCTGGTCGACGGGGTACGGAAGTCCCTCGGCAATCAGCGCGTTCCCTCGTCGCGCGAGCGAATCGAGACGGAGGGCGAGAGGATCTTGAAACGTTCGAGACTCGGCCACGTTCGCTAGGCCCTCGATTCCTTGTCCAGGGCCGCCCCGACGCCCTGGAGCAGCCGGTCGGCCTCCTCGAGCTTGGACTGACGCACGAGCTCGGAGACGGCCCGGATCACTCCCGCAGCCTCCTCGGTCAGGGGATCGTCGACCGGCAGCGCTCGCACCCGGGCGGTGGTGTCCCGCAACCGGACCAGGACCTCCTGCATGCGGGCGGACGGCGCTTCGGGGGCCGAGCGGTCCGGCGTCGGGGAGGCCGTCCCGGCCCGCCATTCGTCGAGGCGGCGGAGGCCGTCGACCCACCGGCGCTTCTTCAGAAGCTTGCCGACCTCCGCTTGGGCGGCACGGGCCTCGGCCTCGGGAAGATCGGCGAGGGAGCGTTCGAGCTCCGCCTCGAGCACCGGGCCGAGGATCGATCCCGACTCGTGCAAGGCGCGGATCGCCCGGGTCGCGAGCTCGCCCACTCGGGCCGTCGGGATCGGCGGGGCTCGGAGAGCCTCGGTGAGCTCGTGGATCGCTTGATCGAGGAGCGGGGTCGGTCGTTCGGCCGCGCGGCACATCTCCGCGAGGGTCCGCATGGGACCGATCGTGCTGCGAAGTTCGTTCCAGCTTCGCTCCATCTCGGAGAGCCGGCGCTCCTCCTCCCGCACCAGTCGGAGCGTGTCCTTCGCCGACCCGTTCAGGTACTCCTCGAACCGGGGGAACGGCGTCACGGGGACCGCGATGTCGACGCCCTGCTCCCGGAGGGTCCCGAGGCGGATGTCGAACTGGCCGAGCCGGTCACTGTACGAGCGCCCTGCGTCGGCAGCCGCGTGCACCGCAATCTCCTCGAGCGCCTGCCGAGCCGTCACACTCTGTCCCTCGGCGTGCAGGAGGATGAGACGGCGAACGGGAGCGAGAAGCTCGGCCGGGTTGCCCCCCAACGTGCGCAGCGCTTCGACGGATCGGAGGAGCTCCGTACCTCGCAGATCGAAGACCGGATCCACGAGCCGAGCCGGCTCGACGACGCCCGGCGTCGACGGTTCCGGCGCGAGGATCGGGACGTCCTCATCCGAGAGCGCCGCATATCCTTCGGGGCCCAGAGCGACGACGGTCGCCCCCGTCAGCGCGGTCGGGTACCCGCACGTCGGGCAATGGTTCGGATCGGGACCGAGCGACGATTCACAGATGATGCAGGAGTCCGGCATCGCGAGCTTCGTCACCGTTCCCTGCACGCACTATCCCGCCGCACGGGCATAATCCTTGTCGCTGGCCGTGGGAGCCCTCCCGGCGGTCAGCCACCCGAAAAGGTGGGGACGACGGTGAAGGACCGGTCCGTCACGACCGGCAGGTCCAGCGGCACCGGGGTCGCCCCGTCCAGGATGGCACATCCCTCGGCGAGGATCCCCAGCTGGGCGAGCGCGTCGCGCACGCGCGTCCCGGAGGGGACCCGCAGGTGATGGACCGTCCCCGGGCCGGCCCGGGCGACCTCGAACGTCAACTCCACGGTCCCCGGGAGGGAGGCGCTGAGGGGGAGAGTTTCCGACGCCGTCGGCCGGGGCCGCGCGTCCTTTGAACTCCCGTGATGCATACACATCACCAGATTTCGAATCTGGCGCCTTGCCGAGCTAGGCTACCTCAGCACCGCGCGAGGGGAGGTTCGCCCGCTCATAGCCGTTTGCGCGCTCACGGGGGCGGCTCCCGCCTTCGCTTCGTAGGGACTCGGCCCGGGGGTACCGAGGACCGGACGCGATCTCCGAGAGAGTCCGGCGGTCGAACGTCTCGCCTCTAGGCGCGAACCGGCTTCGGCGTTCGGGCCGTGGAGCGAGCGACGGCCCGCGCCTTCCGCGGGCCCCGCCGCGCCGGTTTCGCCGACGGGCGTTCCAGTGTGGCCTTCATCCGCTCGATCGCCACGATCGGGTACGGGTCGATCCGGCTGTCGTCCGCCAGCGCCAACGAAAAGAAGTCGCCGAGGAGGATCCCCTCCAAGGTGGCGGCGAGCCGGTCCCTCTCGCGGAGCGCCACGTGGACGACCGGGACCCGCCGGCGGCGGAGGAGCTGTTCGAGGTACTTTCTCCGAGACGAGACGGTCGCGTCGTCCCCGGACCAGGAGAGGAGCACCACGCCACGTCGCTCGGAAGCGGCCCGCCGGTCCCAGGCGACCAGCGCGTTGTGGAACATCTCCGGGAGCAGGTCGAACTCCGCGGGCCGCTTGGCGTTCTCCTCGACGGAGGTCTTCCAACGGCGGGCCAACCCGGCGAATCCGACATCCGCGTAGATCGCTACGGGTCGAGGACCGATCGTCCGGGCCCATCGGGCGGGAGCTCCGGTCGAGCGAAGATCCCGGGTCGCCCGATCGGTCACGAGCTCGGCGGCGGCGCGCACCCGAGACGCGTTCGAGCGCGGGAACGAGGGATCCAATATGCCCAGCAGGCCGCCGAGAGTGAACCCGACCCAAGCCCGGGGGGGCCCGCCGGGCGGGACATCGATGCACGGGACGCCGTCGCGCCGGGCGTTCTCGGCCAGCGGGCCGCCCGCGGCGATCACGACCCGATCGATCCCACGCCGGCCGCCTTCGTCGTACGCCGCGAGCGTTTCCCAGGTCCCGCCGGAGTAGCTGGCCGCGATCAGCAGAGCTCCTTTCCGGACCCGCGGAGGAAGGACGGGGGACCGAACCACCTCTAAGGTCAGTCGGGTCTCCGCGTCGGTCAACCCTTGCGCCAGGTCCCCGGCGACGGCGGAGCCGCCCATCCCGACCAGCACCGCCCGGTCGAGGGCGGGTCGTACGCATCGGGCGATGCGCGCGCCTTGGGCGTAGCCGCCGAGAAGTTGCTCCGGAAGGGAGAGCGAGAGGGAGCGCAACCGGGCCAATCCCGCGTCCACGCTCGACGACATCGAAGCACGCGAGGCGCCCCGGGGGATGTTGGTTTCGGACGTATTACCCATCCGAGGCCAAACGAACCATTATCTGCGTACAGGACCAGTTCCTACTCGCCAGCCTGTCGGACACGCCCCGAGCCCGCTGGGCCCTGGACCACCGTGAGCGCACCGATTCCTGCGGCCCCGAACGCGGCTCCCCGGCTCTCCACCGGAAACCCGGCTCTCGACGAGATGCTGCAAGGGGGCCTCATGGCCCGCCGCCCGTACCTGATCGTGGGTCCGTCCGGCACCGGCAAGACCAAGCTCGCCTTGCAGTTCCTGTGCGAGGGCGTGCGTCGAGGGGAGGAGTGCCTCGTCGTCACGACCGAAGAGCCGCCCAATGAGATGCGCGTGAACCACTGGGGGCTCCGGCCGGACATCGACAAGGTCTGGGTCTTCGACGCGATCCCCGACGTGATGCGCTACGAGCGGGCGCCGTTCAGTGACATCGCCCAGGTGCGGGATGCGCTGCGGTTCGCCGACGTTCCGTTGAGCATCCGAAAGACGGCCGAGCTCACCAGCGTCGAGGTCACGATCTCGGCGCTCGAGCAGACGTTGCGGATGCAGCTGAACCGCCACCCGTACAAGCGGCTCGTCATCGATTCGTTGACCGCGCTGCAGTACTTCTGCATGAAAGGGATGGATGAGGAGCACGGCGCGCAGTCGTTCCTGCGGTTCCTCACCGATCTCGGTGTCACGACGCTGCTCACGGTCGAGTCGGCCCAGGAGGACCCGGACACCGCCGAGCGGATGCTCGCCCGGGGCGAGATCCGACTCTTCCGCTGGGAGCAGGAGGGACAGACGCTTCGGGCCGTCGGCGTCGAGAAGCTCCGAGGCAGTGGCCACGACTCGAGGCTGCACCCGTACCGCATCTCCCCGAAGGGGCTCGACATTCGGGTGGACCTCACGGTCTCGCGGGATGTTCGCACGATCGGGGTCCCCGCCGCGCTGCCGTTCCCGTCGATCACGCCAGCCGTCACCGCGCCCAGTTCGTCGCTCGGAGGTCCGGCGACGATGGTCCGCGACCTCGATGAGTTCATCGAGGCGGAGGTGCAGGCGATCGGATGGCTCGCCCGTCAGCGGATGGATCTCGGCCCCACGCGCGAGGCGATCGGCAGCGTCCAGCGAGCGGTCCTCGACACGGACCCGGATTCCGCGCTCGCCCGGCTCGCCGACGTCGCGACCGTCGTCCGCGCCGCGTACCTCACCTGGCGCGGTGCGAACCTGGATACCGCGCCTCCCACGGCCCTTCCGCCCGGCACGCCGCAGTTCGCCGCGGGCACGGCGTCCCCGAATCGGATCCTGGAGGTCGTCGACCGCCTGCGGACGGCGTTGCAAACGCCCCCGTCACCGGACGTGCCGGCCCCCGCCCTCGTGGCTCCCCCGTCCCCCCGGGTCGAACCGGTGCTGTCGCCCGTCGTAGTGCCGCCGTCGCCCCAAGTTCCGGCCGATTCGCTCCCGGCGCCTCCTCCCGCCCCGGCGCCGTCACCGATGTCCCCTTCGGCCCTGCCCCCGGCCGCCCCCGCTCCTCCCCCGCCGGCCCCGACACCACCGACCGAGCCGATCGTCCACGCCGAGGAGCCCGCCGAGGATCACACCGCGATCGAGTTCCATCCGGAGGGGGCCTCGTTCGGTCCGACGTTCGATTCGCTCGCCACTCCGCCGACGCCTCCGGCCCCGGCCGCTGCGCCGGTGGAAGCGGCGAGCGAGGCGGCCCCCAAGAAGGTGACGCGCGCCCGTCGGGCTGCCGCCCCGAAAAAGGCCGCCGGAACCACGACCCCGCGCAAGCGCGCGCCCCGGAAGAAACCGGCGCCTGTCGAGACGGTCGCCGAGGTGGTTAGCCCATGATGCCCGCGACGGTCACCGTCGAACGGGTCTCCACCGGAACTCCCGGGCTCGACCGGATGCTGGGGGGCGGACTGTTCCCGGGTCGGCCCTACCTCCTCACCGGAGGCACGGGGAGCGGCAAGACGCTTCTCGCCCTGACGTTCCTCATGGAGGGGATCCGACGCGGCGAGGAGGTGCTGCTCGTCGCGGTCGATGAGCGGCCGACGGAGATCGTCGAGAACGTTCAGACGTTCGGCTGGGACCTCTCCGCGATCCGGACGCTCGACGCGAACCCCGGGACCCGCGCCATCCGCCGGATGAACGACGTGCAGGAGATCAAGGCGCTCGGCGATCTGAAGTCGATGCGAGAGGTCGTCTTCGATGCGAGCCGCGCCGGCTCCGACGCCGGGGACGACATCTCGATCCAATCGATCTATCTGAAGCTCCGATCGCAGATGCAGGAGCGGCCGTTCCGCCGGGTCGTCGTGGATTCGCTCGCCGCGATCCGCCGGTTCGCCCTCAAGGCGTCCGGCGACACGCAGGCCGAACGGACCGAGATCCAGTCGCTCCTCCGCTTCCTGAGCGAGCGGAACGTCACGTCCCTGTTGACCTCGACGCCCGCGGACCCGGCCGTCCTCTCGCCGGAGGAGATCCTGACCCGGGGGGAGATCCTCCTGACCCGCAAGTGGATCGGGGACCGCTCGGTCCGCCAGATCAAGATCGTCCGGATGCGGGGGTCGGCCCACGACACGGAACGTCGACCGTTCGCGATCACGCCGACCGGCGTCGTCGTCGGCTGAACGCCCCCTCTCGGAGGAGCTCCTCGTACAGGGCCACGTGCCGGGTGACGACGGAGTCCCATCCAAACCGCTCCTCGGCCTCCGCGCGGGCGCTCGCACTCATGCGTTGGGCCAACGCCGGCTCCTGGGCGAGCCGTCGCAATCCGTCCCCGAGAGCGCGCACGATCTGGGCGGCGTCCGCGCCGGCCCGAGCCGTCCAACCGGTTTCGCCGGGTGTCACGAGCGAAGCGATCGGGTCGGCCCCGAGAACCGGGACTCCCGAGGCGAGCGCTTGGAGCACGACGCCGGGAAGGATCTCGACGGCGGAGGGGTGGAGCAGGGCGTCCGCCGAAGCGAGGCGCCGCACCAGCTCGGTGTCCGCCACTTCCCCGAGGAGTTCGACATCCGTCCCGCTCTCCCGCAGCTGACGGGCGTACGCAGCATCTCCGATCGGACCGGCCAACGAGAAGCTCCAGCCCGCCTCCCGAGCCGCCGCGGCCGCGAGCTCCCACCGCTTGAACGGGGCGACGACGCCGACGCCGAGCGCGTGGTTGCCGGTGCGATGGGCGAGGTCCGGCTGGAACCGCTCCAGGTCCACGCCGATCGGGATGATCGGGTGAAGGCGGGGCATCGTGGGACCGCGTGCCGACCCCATCGCCGAGTCGATCCGTTCGGTGAGGGCGATCGTCGCCAGCGAGTCGCGCACGCCGCGCCGTTCGAGCCAGTATCCCCAACGCTCGGAGAGGCCGTGGCGCCAGAACCAATGACGGGAGTGAGTAGTGTACACATAGGGGATCCCCGCCCACGCCAGTCGGTTCGCAACCACCGGGGTGCTCGCGTGCAGGACATCGTACGGGACCTCTCGCAGCTGTCCGGGGAGACCGAGGGCGAACCGGTACTCGTCCCGCGAGCGGCCGTGCCCCGGTCGCTGGACGATGTCGACGTGATGTCCGGCGCGTCGAAGTTCGACCGCGAACTCCCCGAGGGTGCGCTCGACCCCTCCGTACCCGGTGGGAGGGATCGGATGCACCCCGGTGCCGACCAACGCGACCTGCACGCGGGGAGAAGGACCCCGGGGAGGTTTAGGGGTTCTGCTGGCGACGACGGTGGGGGAGCGAGGGCAGCAACTCCATCACGCCGTGCCCGAGCCATTGCCCGCCATCGACGGTGAGAACCTCACCGGTGATGTACGACGCGTCCGGCCCGACGAGAAAATCGATCGCGGCGGCGACGTCCTCCGGTCGACCGAACCGGCCGAGCGGGATCCCCCGGGTCACCCGGGCCACGAGCGTTCGATCGTTCCAGAGCTGCCGGTCGGTCCCGGACGTTCGGATCGGACCGGGGGCCACCGCGTTGACACGGATCCCGTACCGGGCCCATTCGACGGCGAGGGTTCGGGTCAGCGCCACCACGCCCGCCTTCGCCGCGGCGGAGTGGGCCGTGCCGGGTCCGGCGAGCCAGGCGTACGACGCGGCGATGTTGACGATCGACGGCCGGGGGGCGCGCCGGAGCAGGGGGAAGGCGGCGCGAGAGGCGTAGAAGGTGCCGTCGAGAACGATCCCCACCACGGCCCGCCATCCGTTCGGGGTCAACTTCTCGGTCGGGACGATGAAGTTCCCGGCGGCGTTGTTCACGAGCACGTCCAAGCGACCGAACTGTTCGGCGACCCGGTCGACCAGGGCGACGACCTGATCGTACTCCCGGATGTCCGTGGGCACGGTGAGCACCTCGGCGCCCCGCCGCCGGAGAGCCCGGGCGCCGGCGGCCAAGTGGGCCGGGGAGCGGCTCGCGAGAACCAGCGAGTAGCCGCGACGGGCCAGTCGCTGGGCCGTCGCGAGCCCGAGGCCGGTGCCTCCTCCGGTGATCAATGCCACCGGGGGACGGCTGGGGGACGTGGGTCGACGGGCCACGACGCCAAGAGCCAGGGGACGGTCATAGGCTCTCGGCCTCCTGACGACCAACGAGCAACCCTATGGAGCCGCGTGGGGTCCTCGCGCCATGGGACGATGGTTGGTCAAAGAAGAACCGACGCACTACTCGTACGCCAACCTCGTGCGGGACGGGGGGACCGATTGGAGCGGGGTCCACAACGCGCTGGCCCTTCGTCATCTGAAGATGATGCGTCCGAAGGACGACGTGTTCTACTACCATACCGGCACGGAGAAGTCGATCGTGGGGATCGCGCGCGTGGCGAGCGTCCCCCGGCCCGATCCGGAGGATGACCGCGGCTCGTGGACCGTCCGGATCGTACCGCAGCGATCTCTGACGCGCTCGGTCCCGTTGAGCACGATCAAGTCCGACCCCCGGTTCGCGTCGTTCGAGCTCGTCCGCATCTCGCGGTTGTCGGTGATGCCGGTCGACGCCACGACGTGGCGGCGGGTGCTGAGCTACGAGAGCGCCGTGGACTCGACCGCCCGGAGCAGTGCCTCCGGTAAGCGTCGGGCCGCGGCTGGGGCCCACGCCGGATCCGAGTAGACGGCGACCGACCATGGGGTCGAGGGCCGGAGCAGGATCGACCTCCACGCTCGATCGCCTCGGAACGGATACCGCACCGCCCGGCCGTCCCGGATCCCGATCGCATCGAGGTCTCGGGCGTCGGGGGCGCGGGGACCGCCGGCCACCACGTCGAGCAGGACCGCTCCGTCAGGGGCGTCGAGGGATCGAGCGAGCTCCGCTTCCGCCCGGCGACGAGCCCGGGGATCCGTCTGGATCCGTCGGATCCCTCCGAGCGCCCCGGTCGGGATCTCGCGCCAGCCTCCGGCGAGTTTGAACAGTTCCCGCGCCTCCAGCCGCTCGACGGTCGATCGGGCGAGACCGTCCCGCCGGCGGAGCACGGCGAGCAGCTCCCCGTCCGTCAATCCGAAGAGGGGCCGAGCGCTCTCGGGGAAGCCGGGATCCCTCTCGACCGCGCTCGCGATCATCACTTCCGCCGCCCGAACGGCCTTATGGTAGTACACGGAACTGTACATCAGGGTCCGACCCATGAGGAACCCCTCGACGGCGCTCCGGCCCTTCGCCGCGAAGACGGGTCCTCGGGACGACCACTCCATCGTGTCCAAGAGCCGCTCGGCATCGATCACCCCGTGGGCCACGCCCGTGTAGTGGGCGTCCCGCTGCAGGTAGTCGATCCGGTCGGCATCGACCGGCCCGTGGAGCAGCGGGACGAGGCGGCGATCGCTCACCCGGACGCCGCGACCGGTGATCAGCGAGACGACCCGGGCCGGCGAC
>JAKIVR010000041.1 GCA_022750455.1 Thermoplasmata archaeon
CGGTGACCGTGATCGCGTCGACCATACGGCGGCCGCTCAGCCGAACGGAGCCATATCCGTTGCGGGCCGAGGGATGCGAGGGTACGTGGGTGCGGCGCCTTATCCCCCAACCGGACCCATCGTGGTCCGCCGAACTCTGTCGAGGAGCACACATGGCGACCGATCCGATCTGCGGGATGTACGTGGACGAACGGACGTCCGAACTTCGTTTGTACCGGGACAATCGGGCCTACTACTTCTGCGGAAGTGGCTGCCTAGCCGCCTTCCAAGATCCCCGGCGGGAGCTCGTACGTCTGCGTCTCCAGCTCGCCCTCGGGGCGGTCGCCACGGCGGCGATCCTGCTCCTGACGTACGCGATCCATCCGACGGGGGGCGACTGGATCCTCGCCGCCTTGGGGACGGCGGTCCAGATCGGACTGGGGGCCCCATTCTACCGGGGCACTTGGGACGCCGTCCGGAGCCGGACCGGGAACATGGACGTCCTCATCGCGGTGGGTACGACGGCAGCGTACGCCTACAGTCTCGCCGTCGTCGTCGCCCCTGGACGTTTGCCTCCCTCCTTGTACTTCGATGCCTCCGCTGCGATCCTGACCCTCATCCTCGCCGGCAACTACCTCGAGCGCCAAGTGCGCGGACGGGCCTCGTCGGTGATCGACCGCCTGCGCGAGCTCTTGCCAGCCCAGGCCCACGTGCTCCAGGGGGCGACCGAACTCGACCGACCGGTCGACTCCCTCCAACCCGGGGAGCGCGTCCGAGTCCGTCCCGGAGAGAGGTTCCCGGCCGACGGAACTGTCGTCCAGGGGCAATCGGAGGTCTCCGAGGCCCTGCTCACGGGCGAGGCGGTTCCCCGGCCCGTCGCCCCTGGCAGCCGGATCCTGGCCGGGAGCGTGAACGGGACCGGATCCCTCGACGTCGACGCGACCACGGTCGGGGAGGATACGTTCCTCGCTCACATTGGAGAGCTCGTGAGCGACGCGGAGCTGAACCGGGTCCCCCTTCAGCAGCTCGCCGACCGGATCGCAGGGGCGTTCGTGCCGTTCGTCCTCAGCCTCGCGCTCGTCGCCGCCACCGCGTGGGCGTTGCTGGGCCACGCCGACGCGCCCACCACAGTCCTGATCTTTGTCGCGGTCGTGATCACGGCCTGTCCGTGCGCCTTCGGGCTGGCGACGCCCGCCGCGCTCGTCGTCGGGACCGGGCGGGCCGCGGAGGAGGGGATCTTGTTCCGAGGCCAAGACGCGTTTGAACGAGCTGCGGGGGCCCAAGTGGTTCTCACCGACAAGACCGGGACGCTGACCCGCGGAGCGCCCGAGCTCATCGGGCTGTGGCCGACGGCCGGCGTCTCGGAGTTCCAGCTTCTCGAGGCGGCTGCCGCCGTTGAAGCTGGCTCCGAACATCCGCTGGCCCAGGCCGTGCGGACGGCGGCCCGGGCGAGAGGTATCACGCCGGCGGAAGGAGTTCGATCGACGACAGAGCCGGGCCGAGGCGTGCGGGGTTCTTGGAATGGTCGTGCCCTCGAAGTTTGCCGGCCCGAGGCAGGACCCGAGGTTGAACGGATCCCGGACCCGCTACGCGAGGTGGCCGATCGGTTGGGCTGGGAGGGAGCGAGTTGGTCGATCGTTCGCCAGGATGGTCAAGTGATGGGGTTACTGGCGTTCTCCGATGAGCCGGCCCCCAGCGCGGCGGCCGCGATTCGGGCGCTTCAGGCGGACGGGCTCGAAGTCGTGATGGTAACGGGGGATGGACCCGAGGCAGCCCAGCGGATCGCGAACGCCGTCGGCATCCGGGACGTTCGATCGCGGGCATTGCCCGAGGACAAGCTCCGATTCGTACGTGAATTCCAGACTCAAGGACGGAAGGTGGCGTTCGTGGGCGACGGGATCAACGACGCGGCCGCCCTCTCCGCGGCCGACGTGGGCATCGCCATCGGCTCCGGATCGGATGTGGCCAAGGACGCGGGACAGATCCTCTTGCTTCGTTCGGATCCCCGAGGCATCCCGCTCGCCTTGCGTATCGCTCGCCGCACCGTCGACAAGGTTCGACAGAATCTGACCTGGGCGTTAGGGTACAACGCGATCCTCCTCCCGATCGCGGCGGGTGCCCTCGTCTTCGCCTTCGGATTCGGGGTCTACCAATCCCTCCCGTTCGTCGGAGCCATCGCCATGGCGATCTCCTCGACGCTCGTCGTGACGAACTCCCTCTCCCTCGGATGGATCCGGATCGGCGACGGGATCCCGCAGAGCGTCCCCGGCAAAGAGTAATGTCCCCCGGTCCGTCGGAGGAGCGACGATGGGAGACCAGGACCTCGCCAGCGACCTCGTGGATCAGGGCTACCGGCTGACGGGAAAGCACAGCGCGGTCAAGTTGTGCTACTGGAGCCGGGAAGCTCTGACGAGCGGTCGGCACTGCTACAAGGGCCGCTTCTACGGGATCGAAAGCCACCGGTGCATGCAGATGTCACCGGCCATCGACTCGTGCAACCTCCACTGCCGGTTCTGCTGGCGGAACCAAGGATGGGAGAATGACGAGACGATGACAGAGTTCGACGATCCAGAGGTCCTCCTCGACAAGTCCATCGATGCCCAGCGCCAGATCCTTTCTGGGTTCGGGGGCGACGAAGCCGTCGACCACGAAAAGTGGCTCGAGTCCCAACAACCCCGCCATGTGGCGATCTCGCTGACGGGCGAGCCCACGCTGTACCCGAAGATGAACCGGTTCCTCGAACTGTGCCATGAACGGGGCATCACGACCTTTCTCGTGACCAATGGGACGAACCCGGACGGGCTGCGGTTCCTCGACCCGCTGCCAACCCAATTGTATGTCTCCGTCACCGCGCCCAACCCCGAGATCTTCCGGCGCCTCACCTTGCCAGCGCAGGGCGACGCGTGGGCCCACTTGCTCGAATCGCTCGAGATCATCCGCTCTCTCGGCACGCGCCGCGTCGTACGGCACACGCTCGTTCGGGGGTGGAACTTGGGTTGGGAGGAGCAGTACGCGGAACTCGACCTTCTCGCCAAGCCGGATTTCATCGAACCGAAGGGGTACGTCTACATGGGACGGTCCCGGCAACGGCTCGGCGCGGACCACGTTCCGTCGCACGAAGAGATCGGACGGTTCGCTCGCCGGTTGGCCGAGCACACGTCGTATGATGTCCTCGACGAATCGCCGGATTCGAAGGTCTATCTCCTCGGCAGCGCGACCGCCGATCGATGGCTGCCCGGCCTCGGTCCGAACGCCACGCTGCCGATGGCGAACTGAGAATCGCGCGAGGATCCGGTTCGCGGAGATCCCAGAATTCCGTCCGATCCGACCTGAGCAGACCGTAGAAAACTCCTGGAACGGTCGCTCGCAGGCGCCGACGGAGTTCGTCGGTGACTCTATTAACAACGTGTGGCTTAGGGGAGTCGGGAGGTTTCGTTTAATTATGTACAGTCTAGAAAGCCGAAACGCAAAGAAGAAAGTAGCGAAGAAGAAGAAGCGTTAGTTCCGACCCGGAACAGCTTCCGCTCGGGGAGGTCGACCTTCCTCCTCAACCTCTTCCTCGCCCACTTGATTTGGAATCGATCTCACTCAACATCGCTTCGATCGGGGCGCCGCGGGGTCCAACGACGAGTTCGCGCACGCAAACTCTCAAGATGCCGGACCCATTCGCGGCCACATGCACCTCCGCTACACGGGCTTGCGAGTGAGGAATCTCGACCGCTCCCTCCGGTTCTACACGAAGATCCTCGGCTTGCGAGTGGTCTCGCGGGGCGACATGAGCGCCGCCGGGGCCGGCGTCTGGGTGCTCTTGGAGGATCCACGATCCCATCAGCGACTCGAATTGAATTGGTATCCTCCCCGTTCCCCATTCGCCACACCCTACTCGCCGGGGGAAGCCCTCGACCACGTCGGGTTCCTCGTGGGACATGTGTCCAGGGGGAAATTCGAATCCGTCTATCGTATCCTGATCCAACGAGGCGCGCGGCCCACCAAGGTCTCTCCGAAGGAGACCGAGGGATGGAGCGCGTATCTGAAAGACCCGGACGGCAATTGGATCGAGATTTTCCGACGACCGACCGCTTCGGAAGTACGGGCCAGTCGACGTGAACGGCCGCCGCGACGTCGCCGCACGACCTGACGCGGAACCCGGTGCTCCCGCCGTCGCTCCGCGAGGATCGTCCCCTCTTCGAAAGATCCGTCGAGGTTCTAGGAACAAGAAAATTCAGTAACACCCTAAAAATTAGGGTCACCAATATATATGCCTCTCCCGATGAGGCCCCCATGGAGACCCTCGGCCGGCTGACACGGCGGCAGGTTGACGCACTACAGATGATTGCCCGGGCGGAACGTCCCGGCACCGGCGTCTCCTTGAAGCTGATCGCATCGTCCATGAAGGTCCGACCTCCCTCCGCCCTCGGACATCTGACACTCCTCGAGGAAATGGGCCTCGTTGTCCGCCACCGCGGGAAGTCCCGGTTGACGTCCCGAGGTCAGAGCACGTTGATGGAGTACCAACGCCACCACCGGGTGGCCGAGACTCTGTTCAGCCAGTTGGGCCTGTCGCCAGCGGCGACGTGCGCGGCCGCCCGGGAAGTCGACCTCTCCATCTCTCACAAGACGGTGGAAGAGGTCTGCGCCGCCGAGGGTCATCCGTCCGTGTGCCCCCACGGTGAGCCGATCACGCCGTGTTCGACCCGAAAGGCCGGTGCATGAGAGCGGGGGACACGGCGTCGGCGGGCGACGAGCCCACCCCCGGATCGAGCGTGGCCCCGAGGCCGAAGGACCCGGCGGGAACTTCGAAAATAAAGTACATCGCCATCTTCGTGGTGGTCATCGTCGCGGTAAGCGCCGTCACGTACGAGGTTGTGACCAGCTCCGCGAGCAGCCCCTGTTCCGGTTACTCCCCCCAGCAGCTCGGGGCCGACCCGACGGCCGGGACGATTTCGGGAAACTCCGCCCCCGATTTCGCCAATGCCACCACGGTGAACGGTCCAATCCACTCGGTCCCCGCAGGCCAAACGATCCAGGTCGTCGCCGCCGAGAACTTCTGGGGCAGCCTGGTCAGTCAACTCGGCGGGAATTTGACCTCGACGCTCAGCATCGTGAACGACCCAAACTCCGATCCCCACGAATACGAGGCGAACACGACCGACGCCACCGTCATCGCCGATGCCAACCTCGTGATCGTGAACGGCGTGGGATATGACCAGTGGGCCCTCGGCCTAGTGGCCGCGTCGAACTCTCCCGGCCAGGAGCTCCTGAACGTCGGTACGTTGAACGGGGTTTCGGTTGCCGGAGGAATCGTTAGCGGAAACCCGCACCAGTGGTACAACCCCGTGTACGTGAACCACACCCTCTTGGCGATGTACGCGGATTTGGTGGCCCTCCAACCGAGTTCCACGGCCATCTTTCAGCAGAATTTCGCGAGTCTTAATTCGTCCACCGCGAATGGGGTCTCGATCGACCAGCTGTACAGTCGCGCGACCCAGATCCGGAATGAGTTCCAGGGAACGGTGGTTGCCTCGACCGAGAGCATCTTCGTGTAACTCGCGAACTACCCCGGCCTTGACTTGATCTCCCCCCAACCGTTCATGGAGGCGATTGCCGAGGGGAACGACCCGCCGGCCCAGAGCGTGTCGCTGTTCGAGTGCCAGCTAGAGAGCGGCCACGTCCGCGTCCTGGTCTACAACGTACAGACCGTGACTCCGATCACCACCTCTCTCGAAGCGTTGGCGCCTCAGCACAACGTGACCGTCACGTTCGTGAGCGAGACCATTCAGCCGCCAGATACCACGTTCCAGGATTGGATGTTCGGGGAGTACAACAATCTGGAGAATGCGCTGAACGCCTACGCGTTGGGACAATGAGCTCGCGTGGACGCTAGCATCCCCCACCCCCCGTCGAGCCGTCTTCCTCCGTCTGGCCCGCCGGCCATCCGTGCCTCGAACCTCGAAGTGCGATACCGGAACAAGCTGGTGTGGCAACAGGCCAACTTCGATGTCCAACCGGGCGAGTTCGTGGCGGTCATCGGTCCGAACGGGGCCGGTAAGACGACCTTGTTCCGGATGCTGTTGGGCCTGCACTGGCCAGCCACCGGCCGGCTCTCGGTGCTGGGGGAGGCCCCGCACCGAGGGAACCCCCGCATCGGGTACGTCCCCCAGAGGCATACGATCGATCGTGAGACCCACCTGGAGTGCGACAAACTGGTGAGGCTGGGATACCCGGGGACCCGGTGGTGGGGAGGGAGGTTGCCGCCCTCGCCGTGGGGGCCTCGGCTCCGGCTCGCTGGCGAGCGCGAGGCCGCGGCCAATGCTCTCGAGGCCGTGGGGGCGACCGAGCTTGCCTCCAAATCGCTGGGCTCGCTTTCCGGTGGGGAGCTCCAGCGGGTCTTCCTCGCCGAGGCGTTGGTCGGGAACCCCGAGATGCTCCTCCTCGATGAGCCGTTGTCGAACTTGGACATCCGCCGGAGCCGCGAGCTCGTCGAGACGATCCATCAGCTGGTGCTGGCGCGGCACGTGACGACCCTGTTGGTGGCGCACGACATCAATCCGATGATCAAGTGCCTGGACAAGGTGATCTACATCGCGAACGGCAAGGTCGCGACGGGCCGGCCGGATCAAGTGCTGACCTCCGACAGCCTGAGCACGCTGTACGGAGTGCCTGTCGAGGTCCTCCACGACTCCCGCGGGAACCTGGTCATCGTGGGCGGCGAGGACGATCACGGGCAGGAGGGCGCATGACCAGCGGGGGTTCGGGATCTGGATTCAGCTGGAATCTGATCTCCGACCTGCGCGCCATGTTGGCGTGGCAGTTCATGGTCAATGCGTTCGAGGCCGGGACGATCATCGCCATCGTCGCCGGGCTCGTTGGATATTTCGTCGTGCTCCGACGGTCGTCATTCGCGACTCACGCCCTCGGCCACACGGGGTTCTCCGGAGCGGCCGCCGCGGTGCTGGTGGGGGTCCAACCGGTCTACGGACTGCTGCTCTTCACCATCGGTACCGGGACGGGAATGGCGCTGCTGGGCAACAAGGCGTCGACTCGGGATGTGGAGATCGGCACGGTGTTGGCGTTCGCGCTCGCGCTGGGTCTCCTGTTCCTCAACCTGTACCAAGGATTCGCGACGGAAGCGTATTCGATCCTGTTCGGGGAGGTACTCGGCATCAGCACGGGGGGCGTGGCGTTCACCTTCTGGACGAGCCTGCTCGTCTTGGGCGCGCTGGCGCTGATCTATCGGCCTCTCCTGTTCGCCTCCCTCGACGAAGACGTCGCCGAGGCGAAGGGGTTGCCGATGGTGTACCTGAACCTCGCGTTCATGGTCCTTCTCGCCGTGACGATCTCCATCGCGGTGCAGATCATCGGCGTGCTCCTGATCTTCGCGTTGATGGTGACTCCCGCGGCCATCGCCGTCCGGCTCACGAAACGGGTCCTCAGCGCGGTGGTGGTCTCCATCCTCGTCGCGGTGACGGCAGTGTGGGCCGGGTTGTTCATCGCCTGGTACGAGAACTACCCGGTCAGCTTCTTCATCGTGGGAATCATCTTCTTGGAATACGTCTGCATCCGGGGCATCGGTGTTCTTCGCGAGACCCCTCTCGTGCAGGCGGTGGACGCCCCGGAGCCCACTGCGATCCAGACGTTGCGGAACGCGTCCCTCACGGCGATGGTTGCTCAAGGGCTATTCCTCCTGGGAACGGCGGCATGGATCGTCGCGCTTGCGCCAGACCTCGGAAACCTCGTGGACCCGTCGGCGATCTACGCACATGCCCGCCTGGCGCTGGTGCTCTGGATCCTTGCGGCGGCGGCGGGCAGCGCGTCGTGGCTGTGGTATCTCTCCGGATTCCGCCAGATGTCGACCTCCTCCCGAGAGTTCACGGAACCGGCGTTCCTATCTCTGCTGGGATTGCTCGGGATCCTCTTGGGGGCCGCGGGTGCGTCCCTCCTTCTCGGGAGCGCGGCCCTGGCCGCCGCGTCGAACGCACTCGCCCCCGTGGCGGAGTTGTTCGGCGTCCCGCTCCTCGCCCTGGGTGTGATCTTGGGTTTGGTGGGGTTGGTCGGGCAAGGGATTGGCACCTGGCGAGCGGGCCGACGCTACCGAGACGGTGCGCTCCGTCTCGGGGCGATCTTGAGAGTGATTCCGCTTGCGGGTTCCGCGCTCACGTTCGTTGGATTCGAGAAAGAGCTCCGCCGGAGGTCTGGCTCCCAGCGGTCGCCTCCCAGCTTGAACCAGCCCCGCTGAGGACCCGCCCTCCGTCCGTACTCCATCCCACGGAGTGTTGGACCCTCTCTAGGACATCTGTAAACAAGTCTTCAGTAACTTTCATTATCTTTCATTAACCTTCAGTAACTTTAATTACGGGGGAAGGTAGACGGGCCGCACGGGAGGCCCCGAGCCAAATGCGCGTCTACGACCCACAGACTCCCGCAAGCCCGGAAAGTTTCGCCGGTCGGAGCGAGCTGCAGGAGTACGTTCGGGAGGCCCTAGATACCGGCGCGCGGTTGGGCAAGGGCAGCTCCATGCTGCTTCACGGTTATCGAGGGAGCGGAAAGACATCGGCGCTCAGGAAGATCCAATCCATCGTCCTCTCGACGGCGCCGGACGCTGTCGTGGTGGAAGTGCCCCTGCGGGTCCCCAGCTCGGAGGCGATGCTCATCCACGCCATCGCCGAGCAGATCCGAAGGACGCTGGCGGCACGCCCCGGACTGTCGACCAAGGTGAGGCGGGCGCTCGACTCTCTGAGTGCCGTGAACGTCTTGGGAACCGGGGTCGAACGGACGGTGTCCGGCGTCCCAGGATCTACCCACCCCCTGACGGTCTGGAACGATGCCCTCGGGGCGCTCCAAGGCGTTCCGATTCTCGCCATCTGCATTGACGACGCGGAGCTCCTCCGAGCCGAAGAGATTGGGATTCTCAAGACCATGGCCGAAACGGCTTCCCCAATTCCCATCCTGCTCGCAATCGCTGGCGGCCCGGAGTTGAAGGAGAAAATGTCCCAGAAGGACGCGTCACCCATCCTTCGCGTCTTCTCCGGCGCCGTTTTCGACATAGGACAATTCACCGAGACCGAGACTCGAGAAGCGTTGGACGCGCCGTTGAAGCGAGCCAAGATCTCCATTCAATGGGATCCTTCCGCGGTGGGTACGCTCCATCACTTGACGCACGGCTACCCGTACCTGGTTCAGTGCTTCGCTGCGGCAACCTTCGATCAGCGACACAGCCCCACTTCCGCTGACGTCCGATTGCAGACCCCCGCCGCGTTGCAATTGGCCGCAAGCTGGTTGGAACGCGAGCTCCCGGATGCGTCGGACGAGGACATCCGGGCGTTCGCCCGGATCGCCGGATTGGGACGGAGCGATCTGGGTGCCTCAGATATCCGGTCGCTCAGGATCGACTATCGCTACATCACCCGGTTGGTAGCGGAGGGGGTGCTGAAGCGTTTGGCCCGGGGACATTACGAGCTTCGGAAGGCGCCAGCGATTGCATATTTTCACGCCTTACGCCGCGGCCTGGTCCTCGAACCTGTCGATGGATGATACCTCTCTCGGCAGTGCGGTCGCTTCGCTGGAGCTGGAGTCGCCTGCCCCCCGCGTGGCAGCCCCGCGTGAGATGCGCTTCCAGTTTGACTGCGGTTCGCGACTGAGATTCCCCCAAGATTCAACTTCGGGGACGTGGCGCGCAGTCGCGCTTTCACTTCCGAACGACTGGCCACGAGATCCCCTCTAGCTGTTCTCTCATGGAGGTCCCTTCGTACAGGAGCGAGAGGGAATCCACTCCATCGAACGCTCCCGAAGTGTCGAACTGACGAACACGAGACCCCGAACGGAGCGGTGATTGACCCGCGTCGAACCGAGGTGGGGGTTGCCGGAACCCGCGCCACGTCCCCGGCCAACACCGATCATCTCGGAATCCTCACGTAACGGTACCTTTAAGGAGCCAAATCGACTTTTTCCTATGCCGCATCCCGCAGTCCCCCTACTACCATGTCGGATCCTCCACGGCGCGTCTTGGTGTTGGCCGCCCTCTTGATCGTCTCCGGGGGGAGCGGCATCAGTTCCGCGCAGGGCGGGCTCGGTCCCACGGGACACGTTGAAACGGCGGAGGTCTCCGTAGCCGACGGTTCGATGAGGACGTCCCCTGGAATATCGCAACTTCCTACGCCACACGCCACCCCCCACGTGAACTCCACGATCAATCTTTGGAACGGCACGACCTTACCTGGCAATTGGGTCCCGCCCCCCTTCTCTCCCTCAGGAATTGCGACTAATGCGGCCGGAACCCAGCTGTTCCTCGCCTTGTATGATGCGAACGCCGTCTCAGTGGTCTCCCCGGCCACGGGCATGCAGACCGCCCTCATCCCGGTCGGGGTCGGGCCCGCCGAAGGATCGCAATCGATGGCCCTCGACAGCGCGTTGAACGAGGTCTACGTCGCCAATGAGGGCTCGAACAACGTGAGTGTGATCTCCACAGCGACAGATCAGGTCGTGGCCACCGTCCCCGTGGGTAGCGATCCCTTTGGACTGTCCCTCGACCCCACGCGGGGCGAGCTCTATGTCACCAACGGCAACTCCCCGTTCGTCAGCGTGATCTCGCTCGCCAACAACACCGTGGTACGATCGATCCCGCTGGAATACGGTGGGGCCGGGATCGCGTACGATTCCGGCACGGGACAAACCTTCGTGGGCGGTGAAGGGTCGGCGAACCTCACCGTGATCAATGACTCTTCGCTGAAAGTCGTTCACAACATCCCCCTGGGGGCCGACCCATTCGGGGTAGCGTATGATCCCGTGATGGGGGAGATATTCACTTCCAATTGGGACACCGACAACGTCAGTGTGGTATCCGACAGCACGGACCAGGTCGTAGGCTCCGTTCCCGTCGGGACCGAACCGTATCCCATTGCGTACGATCCGTACGGCTCCGTGGTCCTGGTAGGCAACTATCTGTCCGCGAACGTGAGCGTCATCAACGACTCTTCGGATCACGTGACGGCGAACATCGCTACGGGAGTGGGAGCCCACGGGATCGCCGAAGGGCCGGGAGGAGCCCAGGCGTACGTGGCCGACCAGCTCTCCGACTCCGCCAGTGAGATCTCCCTTACCGCGCTCCGGCAGACGGCGACGTTCGGCCGCCCCGAACCTCTGAGCATCGCCCTGAACAACCGGACGAACGATTGGGACGTGTCGAACTTCACTGAGGACGCAATCGACATCGTTCCGGCGCAATCCTCCGGACCCATCTCGTTCCTTCCCACTCTCTCGGGGCCGGACCGGCTCGAGTACGACGGAGGAGCGAACCAGCTGTTTGCGTCCGAACCGAATGCGAACCAACTGCAGGTCTGGTCAGGATCCACGTCAGTTCCTTTGGCCACGATTCCGGTCGGCGTGGGTCCTCGCGGAATCGCGTACGCGCCTAGCTTGGGAGAGGTGTACGTCGCAAATACGGGGTCCGGGAACCTCAGTGTGATCTCCGATGCGTCGGACCGGGTCGTCGGTTCGATCGACGTCGGCCTCGAGCCGGTCGCCGTGGCGTTCGACCCGCGCTCCGGGAATCTGTATGTCGCGAACTGCGGTTCGAACTCGGTCAGCGTGGTCTCCACCGCCTTGAACGAATTGGTGGGTTCGATCGGCGTGGGAAGCTGTCCCGAAGGTGTCGTCTACGATCCGGCGCTGAATCTGGTGGCGGTGGCGAACACGCTCTCCGACAATGTGAGCATCATCTCCGCGACCAATGAATCGGTGATGGCGAATCTGATCGTCGGGACCACGCCCAGTGTTCTGGCCTATGACAACGACACGGGGGCCGTGGTGGTCTCGGATTACGGGGACAGCAACATCACCTTCCTCACCGGAGCGGCGCTGTCGAACCGCTCGGACTTGGCCGTGGGGTCCGGACCCGTGGGGTTGGCCGTCGACCCGGCGATTCGCGAGATCGTGGTCTGCAACTCGGCATCGGGCACCTTGAGCGTAATCTCCGACGACTCCACCCTCCCGCAGGAACCGGTGACCTTCACCGAGCAAGGCCTACGGAACGGGGCCACATGGAGCGTTACCGTCGGCCTCACGAGCGAAGCTTCGGACAATTCGACAGCGGCCTTGTGGGAGGTCAATGGCAGCTACAATTATTCCGTGATGGCGGACGGGTATCGGGCGGGTTCGGGCACCTTCTCCGTGAACATGGCGCCCGTAGCTGTCGCCGTCCACTTCGTCTTGGTCACCTACAATGTAACCTTCTCCGAATCCGGGCTGCCCTCCGGGGGGGGTTGGTATCTCAATGCGAGTGGCGAATCTTCCGTGCTGTCGACCATGGCTGCCGTCACGGAACCATGGGGAAATGGATCCTACGTTTACTACGTGGCCAGTGTCAACAGATCCTACGCACCGATGCCGGTCTCCACTCCCATTACGGTGGCGGGCAACCCTGTCGAAACCTCGGTGCACTTCCAACTGGTAACTTTCGCCGTGACGTTTGTCGCCCACGGTCTGCCGGCAAGCGCTACATGGGTGGTGAACATCACCGGCCAGCCTCCGTTGTCGTCCACCTCCGCCGTCATCACCATCGACCTACCCAACGGTACCTACCCGTTGACGGTCCCCATCGTGGGCTCGGGGAGCTCGGAATCGTATGCTCCGGAGGACTCGATCCAAGAGTTCACCGTCGATGGGAGCAATCTCACCGAGGTGCTGACGTTCCAGGGAGAGCCCCCCGGGACCTGCCCGGGATACAATTGTGGCGCCACGAATACCCCCGCAACTCCGAACGGCGGCTTGTTCGGCTTGCCCGGGGCCGAGGGGTATGCTGTGCTCACAGCGATCGCGGCCGCGGTGGGCCTCGCCCTGCTACTGTCGTACCGTCGAGGATTCCGATTCCGCGCCCCATCGCATTCGTCGGGAAAAGAGCCTCCCGAGACTCGCACGAAGAGCCCACCGTAAAGTGGCCTCACCCCCGCCAATACCTGAGGACCGACGGTAGGGCCAATTGAATCGCAGAAGCGGCCAGATGCCTCGGATTCGCGGCCTGCTACGGTGCTGGGGCCCGATCTCAAACAAATTTCCAATTCAGGATCTCGACGATCAACGCCGCCCCGACGCCCATCGCGATGATGATGTACGGGTCGATCTTGATCGACCGGGTCTCCTCCATGTCGTAATATTGGATGAGTCCGGCCGCGGAGTGGAATCCGCGGTTCTTGTCCTGGGGAGGCATGGTCAGTCGGTGAGCCACGCCACGCTATTTAAGGCCGTAGGGCCGCGCGAGGGAGGGCGCTTGGCTCGCCTCTCAGCGGGATCCGTGGAATAGACCGTCGAGTGCGGCGTCCTCGACGGTCTCCCGGAATGAGGCCCCGAGGCTCTGGCCAAATGAGTTGCCGGCTCCGGTCAAGATCCGCTCCACGAAGGATTGGGGGGGGACGACCCGCATCATCTTGCGCGAGGGGACATGGGTCATCTGGGCGAGGTCCTCCATCGCAGCTTCGCGGTCTCCCAAGGCGTCCACGAGCCCCAGCTCCTTCGCTCGGAGGCCGCTCCAGATCTCACCGGTGGCGAGGGGCTCGATCTCGGCATACGACCGACGGCGGGCCTCGGCCACCAATCCCACGAACGAGCGGTAGCCGTCGAGGGTGAGCGCCTCCATCTTTCCGCGTTCCTCCTCGGTCAACTTCCTCAATCCTTGAAACGCGTCCTTGTGGCGACCCTGGTGCACCATGTCCACGTCGATCCCGAGCTTGTCCAAGAGCCCCTTGACCGCGACGAACGGGTAGATCACGCCAATGGAGCCGACCCCCGAATCCGGATACGCGTACACCTTCCGCGCCCCCAGGGCGGCCATGTAACCTCCCGAGGCCGCGATAGAGCCGATGGTCGCGATCACGGGTTTGACCGCATCGAGACGTTTGACCGCCAGGTAGAGGTCGTACGAGGCGACGGCGCCGCCGCCTCCGCTGGAGATCTCCAAGAGAACCCCCTTGATCCGCCGCTGCTCCCGGAGCGCCTTCAGAAGCCGGACGAACGGGTCGACCGTCTTGTCCCGGATGGTGCCCCGGAACACGACGTGGGCGAGGCGCTCCCGCATGGTGGTCCAAGGACACCTCCCACGATAACCTCTCGTGCGGGGAGCCTCCCGAACCCCCTATATCCGAGGCCCGGGCTCGGGGGGCCGGACCAAGCGATGGCGCGCGATTCGGAGTCGAGCATCTGGGTCGAGAAGTATCGACCGAAGACCCTCGCGGAGATGGTCGGTCAGGAGAGCGTCGTCCCGCTGCTCAAGGCGTATGCGGCGAAGAGGTCGATGCCCCACCTCCTCTTCGCGGGCTCCCCGGGCACCGGGAAGACCACCGCGGCACTCGCCCTGAGCCGAGACCTGTTCGGCGAGGGTTGGCGCGAGAACTTCTTGGAGCTCAACAGCTCGGACGAACGGGGCATCGACACGGTCCGGACGAAGATCAAGGACTACGCGCGGATCATGCCGCTCGGGGATGTGGGCTTCAAGATCCTCTTCCTGGATGAAGCCGACAATCTCACCTCCGAGGCCCAAGCGTCGCTCCGTCGGATGATGGAGCGATACTCCGGCTCGTGCCGGTTCGTCCTCTCCTGCAACTACTCCTCCCGGATCATCGAACCGATCCAATCCCGTTGCGCGGTCTTCCGGTTCAAGTCCGTCAGCGAGGCTGCGGTCCGGCTGCATCTCGAACGAATCGCCAAGGCCGAGAAGAGCCACTTGGAGGATGGCGTGCTAACGGCGATCTTGACGTATGCCGAAGGCGATCTCCGCCGGGCGGTCAACCTGCTGCAGCTCGCGGCGACGTACGCGGACCCGGTCACGGAGGCGACGATCCGCGAAGTGGCCGGGGCCCCCGTGCGAGAGGACGTGGCGGAGATGGTCCACGCCGCGATCCGCGGCGATTTCGAAGGCGCCCGCCGCCGGCTGCTGGCCCTGCTGACCGACCGGGGCGCGAGCGGAGAGGACATCGTCCGAGCGGTACATCGCGAGCTCCCGTCCCTCCCGGACACCGAGATTACTGCGCGGGAGAAGATGCGGATCCTCGAGTACCTCGGAGAGATCGACTTCCGCCTGGCAGAAGGCGCATCCGAACGGCTCCAGTTGGAGACGTTGCTGGCGCGGCTGGCGCTCGCCCGCGCGGGCCCGGGGTAGTCCGTGGCCCCACTCGCGCTGGTTCGGGGTCCCTTGAATATCCCGGCCGATCGGAGAGCATGACGCACCAAGAGACGCCGGCCGAACCGCCCTCGGAGCCACCGACCGTCGGGGGAACTCGATCCCTGGGGTTCTCCGTTCTATTGGTATCCGACACTCTGACCGAGGAGGACGACGTCTCCGGACGACTCGCGGTCGCGCTGCTGAAGGGAGCCGGGCACCGCGTCCTCCACTACGAGATCGTCGCCAATTCGATCGCCGACGTGCGGGACAAGCTCGAGCCGTTCCTGGACGAGCGCCCCACGGAGGTCGCCGTCACCATCGGCGGCACCGGGGTCAGTTCGAGGGATCTCAGCGTGCCGGCCGCGGAAGCGATGGGCGGGAAGAAGATCGAAGGATTCGGGGAGCTGTACCGGGCGCTCAGCTTCCAGGACGTGGGAGCGCTCGCGATCCTGAGCCGATCGAACCTGTACCTGGTCCGCCACAAGCCCGTGTTCGTTCTCCCCGGTTCGGAGCGGGCCGTGCGGACGGCGATCGAAAAACTGATCCTGCCCGCCGTGCGGCACCTCGTGGAAGAGCTCGAGCGTTGAGCACTCCGTAGCATGCCAAGCCCGCGCGGAGCCCGTGGCGGACCCCTAGCTGGCGAGCGCGTGCGCCAATGCCTAAATAGGGACACGAACTCCAATCGTACTGAGGTTCGCCATGACGGTTCAAGAGCTTGACAGTCCTGGATACGACAAGTTCGCTTCGGGGAACAACGTGGCCGTCGTCGACGTGTGGGCGCCCTGGTGCGGCCCCTGCCGGATGGTCTCGCCGATCGTCGACAAGCTCTCCGAGCGGTACAACGGACGCGTCGCGTTCGGCAAGCTGAACTCGGACGACAACGGTGAGAAGGCCGGGTCGCTCGGGATCATGAGCATCCCGACGTTGCTGTTCTACAAGGAAGGCAAGCTCGTCGACCGCGTCGTCGGGGCCTACCCCGAAGACGTCATCGACGAACACATCCGCCGCCTTCTCTGACTCTCCCGCCCGGGGGACGGGCCGTTCCCTAGTCGCCAAGAGTCGCCCCGCTCCCGACCGGAGGCGATATGACCGGGGAGAGCTCCGAGCTTCAGTTCGCGCGGTACGCGTTCCGCCGGAAGTTGGAAGAGATCGCGGAATGCCGCGGCCGGGCGACCGAGCTCATCTCGCTGTACGTCCCGCCGGGCCGGCAGATCGCCGACGTCATGGGCTACCTCCGGAACGAATACGCGCAGAGCTCCAACATCAAGAGCCGGACAACGCGGAAGAACGTCATGTGGGCGATCGACTCGCTCATGGGACGGGTCCGCCAGTTCCGGGAAGCCCCCGCGAGCGGCGTCGCCTTCTTCGTCGGCAGCAACGCGATCGGCGCCGACAAGAGCGAGCCGGTGACGTTCATCGTCGAGCCGCCGGAGCCGTTGCGGACGTTCACGTACCGGTGTGATTCCTCGTTCTTCCTCGATCCGCTGCTCGAGATGGTCCGCGAGCCGGATATCTGGGGGCTCATCGTGATGGACCGGGCCGAAGTCACTTTCGGCATCCTTCGAGGCAAGCGGATCGAGCTGCTCCGCACCAAGGAGTCCCAGGTCCCGTCCAAGCACGGACGGGGCGGTCAGTCGGCCCATCGGTTCGAGCGCCTGATCGAGCACGCCGCCCACGACTTCTTCGTCCGATGCGGGGAGATCGCCACCGAGCTGTTCCTCCCGAAGAAGGAGCAGTTGAAGGGGATCCTGCTCGGGGGGCCCGGCGCCACGAAGGAGTACTTCTACAAGGAATCGTACATGCACTACGAGCTCCAGCAGAAGGTCATCCAACCGCTGTTCAACGTGGGGTACACCGACGAGACGGGGCTGAAGGAGCTCGTCCAAGCCGCGACCACCGCGATCCACGGTCTCGAGATCACCGAGGAGAAGAAATGGATCCAGCGGCTGCTGTCGGAGATCCGCAAGGCCGATGCCGGCCTCGCCGCCTACGGGGAGGCCCAGGTGACCCGGGCCCTCGAAGCCGGCGCCGTCGAGACGCTCCTCGTCTCGGAGGGGGTCCGTCGGAAGCGTGTGAAGTACAAGGGGCCCTGCGGGCACGAGTTCAGCCGCATCCTCCCGGACGACAAGATCGAAGGGCCGACGCTCGCTCCGTGCCCGGTGTGTGGAGGGACCTCCCCTTCGATCGTCGGCAAGGAAGATTACGTCGAAAGCCTCTTCCTCCAAGCCCAGGCGGGCGGAGCCGGCATCCGGATGGTCTCGACGGACAGTGAGGAGGGCGAGATGCTCTCCAAGGCGTTCGGCGGCGTCGCGGCCATCCTGAGATACCCTCTCCCTCAGGTGGCCCGTTCGGACTCCGTTTCGGCCTTGTAGATCGGCGTCGGGAGACCCGTATCACCCCCGGTATGCCCTGTCGGAAAGGATTCCGGAAAAAAAAGGGACGGAAGGGGTTGGTCCGCGGCGCTCGCTCGAACTACTTGGTCCCGGGAGCCGAGACCGGCTCCGACGGGGACTTCGGGGCGCGGCGGCGGCTCACGAGGA
>JAKIVR010000042.1 GCA_022750455.1 Thermoplasmata archaeon
GATCGTCGAGATCACACGCGACTACGGGATCGGCGCGGGCGACCTGCGCGCGCGCGTGGAGGATGCGGACTGGCTGTTGTTCGGGCTCGGGCGCATCGCCTCCCGCTTCCGTCCCCAGCTGCATCGGGAGGTCGACAACCTCGGCCTGCGGGTCCGCTACGGGATCCGCGAGGAGCTGACCGACCTCGTGCAGTTGCACGGGATCGGACGGGTCCGCAGTCGCACGTTGTTCGCGAACGGATACGCCGACCGCGAGTCGCTGCGCCGGGCCCCGGTCGACAAGATCGGGCGGATCCTGGGCTCGGCCGCGTTGGCGGAAGCGATCCATCGCCAGCTCAAAGTCCCCGGGACGAAGCCCGAAAAGGGCTCAGCTCCCGTCCCCCCGGTCCCCACCCCCCCGGCTCCGCCGCTCCGCAAGAGCGGGAAGGACCGGCCCCGGACGCTGGAAGAGTTCCCACCCACGGGCTGAAGGTTCCCGGGTCGGGGAGCGCCCGCAACAGCGCGATCGACGAGTGGGTCCCGCCCCGGCCGCCGGGCCGCACGGTTCTTCGGACCCACCCGAACTCCTCGAGCCGGACGAGCCGGCGCCACAGCGTCGTGGCGGCCAGGGGACGGCGACCGGCGGCGAGGGCGAGCCTTGCCTCGCAGCGCCGGATCTCCGGGAGCTCGGCGATCCCATCCACGATCGCTTCCCCCACGGCGCGAACGACGTGCGGCTCGATCGGCCAGAGCGTCGGGGTGCCATGGACCTCCTGGAGACCGGGTCGGGCGCGGTCCGCGGCTCCGATGGATCGGTCCCGCAGCAACTCGAGCAGACGGCGGGCGTTCCCGGCGTCGGCCGCCACGGTCGCCACGAGGGGGGGAAGCCACGGTGGCTCCATCGGTCGTGCGTACGCCCGCTCCAGCCGATCGAGCGCGATCGCCCGGAGTTCGGAAGGCGTGTACGGTCGAAGCTCCCGACAGAACTCGGACGAGAGGCCGAGACGATCGAGACGGCTCCAGGTGGCTCGGGCGAGCGACGTCCCGGCGAGGACGACCGAGATGGACGGCGCCCGGTCCAGCCCCTCGGGCAGGAACCGGTCGGGGTGGGTCAAGGCGTGGACGATCGCGTGCAGCTCCGGCCCGGCGGGGGTCACGTCGTCGAGCACGACGATCGCGGAGGCGCCGTCCCGGGTGAGCCGGCGGAGGAATCCGGCCAGGACCTCGGCCATCGGGAACCCGCGACCCCGGAACCCCGCATCGAACGATTGGAGGAGCTCGCCGGCGATCCCGACGGGTCCGGAGTGGAATCGGGTCCGGACCGCGAAGACGCGGGCCGGTCGCTCTCCTGGAGCGACGCCCCGCCCCGCCGCGCTCCGCGCCGCGAGGCGGGCGACGGTCGAAGTCCCGCTCCCGGGGGGCCCATGCACCCCGACGACGCCCCCCCCGCCGCGGCGGCGGATCCACTCGGCGACGGTGCTGACGTCACCGTCCCGCGCGATCGCTCTTGGCGGCAACCAATCCGGGGCCAACGTTTCAGGACATCGCAGGCTTTCCATGTTTTGAGGGAAAGTAAATTAGTATAAGAAATCTCACAATGCCTCTGAACGATGGCTCCGGCGCCCACTGGACGGTCGGTCTTCCCCCGGTGGAGCTCCGCGCGGACGATGCAAGGAGGACGATTTCCGAGGGGGGGGCGGGACGAACGTTCGCGCCTTCGGTGGGGCTCACAAACCGTTAAGCCGCGACCTTCCTGAGAGCGTCGGGGAACGCGTCGTGACGTATCGGGTCACCCTCGTACCGGGGGACGGGATCGGTCCGGAGGTCACGCAGGCTGCTCGCCTCGTCGCGGACGCGACCGGGGTGCCGTTCGAGTGGGAGGTCGTAGAGGCGGGCGAGGCCGCCATCAAGTCGAAGGGCAGCCCGTTGCCCGACGACGTCCTGGACTCGATCCGGCGCAACAAGATCGCCATCAAGGGCCCGATCACCACCCCGATCGGCAGCGGGTTCCGCTCCGTGAACGTCGCCATCCGCCAACAGCTTGATCTGTACGCCTCGGTCCGCCCCGCCCGCGCCATCGCGGGCGAGGGGACGCGGTACCCCGGCGTGAACCTCGTCGTGGTGCGGGAGGCGACCGAAGGTCTCTACTCGGGGGTCGAGCACTGGGTCGACCGCGATCACACCGCGGCCGAGACGGTGAACGTCATCACCCGCAAGGCGTCCGACCGCATCTGCAAGTTCGCGTTCGATCTCGCGGTGCGACAGAAGCGGGGCCACGTCACGGGCGTCCACAAGGCCAACATCATGAAGACGACGGGGGCGCTCTTCCAGACCGCCTTCCGGGAGATGGCGGCGAAGTATCCCCAGGTGCGGGCCGACGAGCGGCTCATCGACAACATGTGCATGCAGCTGGTGAAGAAGCCCGACGAGTACGACGTCATCGTGACGACGAACTTGATGGGCGACATCCTCTCCGACCTCTGCGCGGGACTCGCCGGCGGGTTGGGCGTCGCCCCGGGCGCGCTGTACGGGGACTCCATCGCGATGTTCGAGCCGGTCCACGGATCGGCGCCGAAGTATGCCGGACAGGACAAGGCCGATCCCGTCGCCGAGATCCTCTGCCTGGAGCTCCTCTTGCGCCACCTCGGGGAGACCCAGGCCGCCGACCGGGTGTTCCGGGCGGTGTGGGAGACCGTCTACGAGAAAAAAGTCGTCACGTACGACCTCGCGCTCCCCGGATACACCGACCGACCGGTGCCGGCCTCGACGTGCTCGGCGATGGCGCGGGAGATCGCACGGAAGGTCCCGCTCGTCGACCCGAGCGCCCCGCTCCCGGGGATCACCGCGGCCCCCTCCAGCGTCGGGGCGATCGACAAGCCGCTCGAAACCTAGTCGCCGTGCACCTTGACGATGACGCGCTTGCGTCGCTGTCCATCGAACTCGGCGTAGAAGATCTGCTCCCACGGCCCCAGGTCCAGGTCGCCCCGGGTGACGGGGACGATCACCTGGTGTCCCACGAGGAGATTCTTCAGATGCGCGTCCCCGTTGCTCTCCCCCGTGTGGTGGTGCTGGTACTCGCCCGGCGGGGCGAGTCGATCGACCCACGCCAAGATGTCGTTCTTCAGTCCCGATTCCTCGTCGTTGACGTACACCCCGGCCGTGATGTGCATCGCCGACACGAGGCAGAACCCGTCCGTCACCTGGCTCGACCGGACGATGGCGCGGACGCGGTCGGTGATGTTGACGAGCTCTCGGGCGTTCCGGGTCTCGAACCAGAGGTACTCCGTCGCGTTCGGCATCGACGCCGCGCATGAGACCATAGAATTAAGGCTCCCCGACCGCCCCATTCGTACGTGGCCGCCCCCCCTCGCGCCGTCCGGATCCCCCGACGGCGCACGGTCCGGGTCCCGGTCCGCTCCAGCCCGGCCACGCCGACGTCTCTCCCGGCGCGGGCCCTTCCCCCGGATCCAGTGCCGCCTACGGCCCCGGACTCCTCGGAGGTGCCGAACCTCGCCGGCACGCAGCGGGGGCGTCGCTTGTACGTCGGGTACGTGCTGGCCATCGTCGTGGTCACGGGGTCCCTTTCGATCCTCGCGTGGTCCTCCCCGTACCCCGGAGTCTCCCAGAGTTCCGTGACCTGGATCGGTCTCGGGGTCGGTTCCGTGATCGTCGCCCTCGGGGGACTGCCCGTCACGTTGGGGCTCGCTCCCCAGAGCGCGCGGATCGATCACGACCGGTTCGTGGTGCGAGGTCGGTTCGGGGGTGTGTACCGGTATGAGATGGACGTGACGTTCCGCGCCCGGATCGAAAAATCGTACTCGGCCGGCTTCTTCTCTTCGGAGCCGACCTTCGCCGTCCTCGTGGGGCAAGGGAGCTCCACGCCTCGGAGCTTCCTCGTGGGGCAGTCGATCGTGGACCTGTTGCCATCGGATTCGATCCGGCGGGACGCCTAGGACGCAGCTCCCTCCACTTCGGGGAGCGCCTCGGGTTTCACTCGAGGAAATCTTCGAGCTCGTCGGCCGCGAGCCGGAGCAGGAGGTCGAGCGAGCGATTCTTCAGTTCGGTGATCTGCCCCGTGCCGGTCTCGAGCCGCGCAAGGAACTCGTCGCCCTCGCGCAGGAACGAAAGCGAGAGGAGATGGAATCGGCCATCCCCGCGCGGGACGGGGACGAGAGCCGGCCGCACCACGTCCGGCGCGACCTTCGGCTTAGAGATCCCGAGCGTCTTGGTGACCGGTGCGGCGTGCACCGGGGACGACTTGGGCCTCGGCTTCGACTTGGGGCGGGCCAGGGCCGCCTTCGGCTTGGCGGCCGGGGTCGGCTTCTTCGTCGGAGGCGAGCGGCGAGCTGGCTCCGAATGACCCTTTGCCGGCTTCGATCGCTTCGCCATGACGAGTTGTTCCGCGTCGGCCGCACCAAGGCACGCTATATATACATTCGGTCGCGAAAGGAGGGACGCCGGGGCCGAAGGTTTGGCGATCGAGAGCGAAGAGGAGCCCGCGGAGCCGCTGGGAGCCCGTCCTCTCGGGCTCGCCACGCTCCTCCTCCTGCTCGGGGCCACCCTCCTCTCGGTCTACCTGGTCTTGGACCCCCTTCTCTCGTTCCCGCTGTTCGGTTCCGATAGCGGGGAGTACTACCGGCTCACGAACTTGCTGATCACCACAGGACACCTCCCCGTGGGCGTCTCGTACTCCGGCGGCTACATCGGATGGGGGTTCGGGTACCCGGACTTCCCGGGCCTCTTCGCGTACGCCGGGGCGGTCTCCGGAGCCCTCGGCGTCTCTCCGTTCTCCGCCCTCATCTACGCCGTTCCGGTCGCCGCGGCCCTCTCCATCGTTCCGATGTTCCTATTGTTCCGTCGGCTCGTTCCCCACGACGGGATCGCGGTCCTCGCGGCGGGCCTCGCGAGCGTGTTCATGCCGCGCCTCTTCTCCCTCGCGCATCCGGCGCCGTTGGCTCTCGGCGACCTTCTCGCTGTGGGCGGACTCTGGATGTTCCTCGAAGGCCGAACGGACCGCCGCTGGTACGCGCCGCTCGCCCTGCTCGGCTCGGCGCTCATCGTCACCCACCACCTTTCGAGCTACTTCTTCCTCCTCAGTGCGCTCGGCGGGCTGGTGCTCCTCGAGCTCGCGTACCCCACGCGCTGGAGCCGTCGCTTCCCTCTGCGGGAGCTCGCGTTCCTCGGGATGTTCGCCTCGGGCATGCTGCTCTTCTGGCTGGAGGCCGCTCCCGATTTCGCGAGCCAGGTCGTGGGGCAAGGGTTGCCCTCGGGGTTCGTGAACTACCCGTTCCTTCCGATCCTGGCCGTCGTCGCCGGCATGTTCGGGCTCGGCGCGCTGATCTGGTTCCGCCGCCAGCAGGGTCCGTGGCGCCTCCCCTGGCGGGTCAGCTACCCGTCCGATTGGAGCTGCTGGAGGGACCTGGCGATCCTTCTCGGGGGGATGCTGCTCGGGCTCGGGATCTTGGCCGTCGTACCGCTGCCTTCGACGACCCAGCACGTGACCCCGGCGGAGCTCCTCTGGTTCCTTCCGTTCATTCTGACGTTCGGCTTCGTCACCGGTTCCCGGCGGCTCGTCACCCTGGGCCGGATCGGACCGTACGCGCTCACGTGGCTCGCGGCGCTCGGCCTCTCGGCGCTCGTGGCGTTGGCTTCCCCCGCGGTCGGGGGGTTCCTCCCCCCCGCGCGGTTCGCCGAGTACCTGGTCATCCCCCTCGGGATCCTCGCGGCGCTCGGCATCGCCCACGTCGCCGTTCGCATGGAGGCCGTGGCGGGTCGACAGGGCCTCGCCGCGGTCGGGCTCGCTGCGATCGTCGTGGTCGGGGCGAACGCGGTGATCGCCTTCCCTCCGCCGGCCGCCTTCGTCGGGTTCCAGGAAGGGTTGACGTCCGGCGACGCCGCGCTCTGGATGTGGGCGGACGGGGCCCTCGGGCCATCGACGGTGATCGCGAGCGACCACCGCCTCAGTTCGATGCTGTTCGGCTTCGACGGTTTCTACGCGACGTGGCAATCGACCCCGGCGTTGTTCGTGGGGAGCAATTTCACGGCGGCGGCGATGGAGCTGAACTCGTCCGGCGCGCCGCATTGGCCGTACATCTTTGCGATCGACGCCGTGGCGGTGGACAGCGTGATGTACCAAGGGGTCGCCCTCGATCCCAGCTCGCCGGCGCTCCCCCTCAGCGCGGCCGCGCAGGAGTGGTTGCATTCGAGCCCGTTCGAACCGCTCTACCTCAACGGCCTCGAGACCGTCTACTGGGTCGACTGGTCGGCGCCGACCGGTCCGATCGGAGATCTGAATCAGGCCCCGGTCGGTTCCTGAGTTCCGTCGGCCCGCCACTGATGGACGGGCACTTCGCCGGCCGCGAGCTCCCGGAGGAGCTGCTCCGCGCAGCGGAGCTTCGCCCGCTTCAGTTCGGCCGCGGGGGAGTCCGGTTCGTCCACGCGGACGAAATCAAAACCGAACAGGAGGACGCGAGTGGCGCCGCACGCGACGGCGAGGTACGCCGCCCGGTCCCCGTCGGTGAATCCGCCGAAGTCGACGAGGCCCCTCTCGGGAGCTCCTGCCCAGGAGCCGACGAGCTCCCCCGGGAACTGGGGGACCCATCGCTCGACCGAGGCGAGATTGTCCCCGTGGGCGTGGACCACGGCGATCGCTCCCTGCGAGTTCGCCGAGACCTCGGCCGGGACCGGACCGTCGAGGTCCGTCACGATCACGTCGGGCACGATGCCGGCCGCGAGGCAGCGCTCGGTCGCCCCGTCCGCCGCGAGGACGGCCGGCCGAACGGGGCTGGGAGGCAGCCGCCACAGCGGGGGCGTTCCCGATCCGGGCGCGAGGCCGACCACGATCGCCGGCCGACCGGCGAGGCGTCGTCGCAGCCGTTCCTCCGGGGCCTCGAGAGAGCCGGGGGGGAGCAGCTCCCGCAGCCTCTCCGCGCACACTTGCTCGCGCGCGAACGGGAACCCGAATTCGGCCGCGATCCGGGCGTACACGGGCGCCCACTGGCGGTACTCCACAGGGGGCACGTCCGGCCGCCGGACGGCGCGTAACCCTTTATAATACGCCGCCAAGTCTCCCGGCTGAGGTTTTCCTCAATGCGACCACTCGCGCAAGAGATTCTGGCCCGTCTGCCTTCCGATTCCGGCCGCCCGCCTTCGAAGCCCATCCCGCCCTCTTCGGACGACGAAGCGCTGGAGGCCGTTCTCGCGTCTCTCAAGACAAGTATCAAGGTCGTCGGCTGCGGGGGCGGGGGCAGCAACACGATCAACCGTCTCGCGGACGAGGGGCTGATCGGCGCCGAGATGATCGCGTGCAACACCGACGCGCAACATCTGCTCACGGTCCACTCTCCGCGGAAGATCCTCCTCGGACGCCGGCTGACCCGCGGCCTCGGCGCCGGCGCCTTGCCGAACGTCGGCGAGATGGCGGCGAAGGAGGCCGAGGACGACCTGAAGAGCGCGCTGAAGGACTCGGACCTGATCTTCATCACCCTCGGGCTCGGCGGCGGTACCGGCACCGGTAGCGCCCCGGTCGTGGCGCAGCTCGCCCGGGACGCCAACGGCGGGCAACCCTTGACCATCGCGGTCTGCACGCTGCCGTTCCGCGCGGAGGGCGCGATCCGAATGGAGAACGCCATCGCCGGGCTCGAGCGCCTGACGCAGTGCGTCGACACGGTCATCACGATCCCGAACGACAAGCTGGTGGAGCTCGTCCCGCGGCTCCCGATCCAGACCGCGTTCAAGGTCGCCGATTCGGTCCTTGCCCGTGCGATCCGCGGCATCACCGAGATCATCACCAAACCCGGCCTCGTGAACCTCGACTTCAACGACCTTAGGACGATCTTGAAGGGCGGCGGCGTCGCCCTCATCGGGATCGGCGAGTCCGAGAGCGACAACCGCGCGGAGGACGCGGTGATGGAGGCGATCCATTCGCCGCTTCTCGCCGTGGACATCACGGGAGCGACGGGTGCGATGATCAACGTCACCGGCGGGCCGGACATGACGGTGAGCGAGGCGTCGAAGGCGGCCGAGGTCGTCTCGAAGGCGCTCTCCCCGACGGCCCGGATCATCTGGGGCGCGGCTGTGGACCCCACGATGTCGAGCACGATCCGGGTGATGATCGTGGTCACCGGGCTTAAATCCCCCCAAATATTTGGAGCGAGCGCAGCGGGCGCGACGCACTCGGCTCACGCCGGGATCGACGTCGTTCGCTGATAGGTGATCATGGCGTTTCTCGACCGCGCGCGCCGCGCGCAGGACACCATCGACGGACGGCTCCGGGGCCTCGGCCACGGCAAGTACGGACGCATCCTTCGGATGGCTCGGAAGCCCGAGGTCGAGGAGTACGTGAAGGTGCTCGAAGTGACGTTCTTGGGAGCGGTGCTCATCGGCACGGTCGGGTTCATGATCTACATCTTCTTCGGCCAGGTCGGACCGTGGCTATGGGGCAACCTCTTCGGCGGAGGGATCGCGCTGATCTAGCGCGGAACGACCATGCCAGATGAAGAAGAGAGCGGCATCGGCCTCCTCTCCGGTTCCCCCCCGGCGCCGGTCGCCAAAGCGGTCGCGAAACCGGCCGCCGTCGTGCCGGAGGAGCCCGGGGTCGTGGCGCCGCCGAAGGGACGCATCTCCGGACACCTCAGCCTGACCCCCGCGGACGAGGCCGAGCGCCACGTCACCGCCGGCACCGTCTCCACGTTGAGCGCCGTCATCCGCTCGAGCGCACCGGAACCGGTGACCGCGAGCCTCATGGTCGACGTCGCCTACACCTCCACGTATCCCGGCGAAGGGGCCGAGTGGCCCGTCCGCTGGCTGATCCCGGGGAAGCGGACGTTCCAGGACGTCGTGCGACGCCGGGAGAAGACGCCGGTCCAGCTCGCTCCGAACCAGGCGACCGCGATCTCCTTCGAGGTCACGGCCCCCGTCGGGGTCCGGTTCGGGGACCGGGTCGAGCTCAAGATCCAACTCGTCGACGAGGCGGAGACGACACCGCCCAAGCTCACGCTCTCCTGGCAGGCCCGTCAGGCCGTGCTGGCGATCAAGACGTCCCGCGGGTACGAGCGCGAGGTCGCCGACACGCTGCGGGCCCGGGCCGAGGAGAAGCCCGACGTCATCTTCTCTCTTCTGGTCCCGGGTTCGATCCGGGGCTACCTGTTCGCCGAGGGGATGAGCTTCGAGGGAGTTCGCGAGATGCTCCGGGGGATCCGGAAGGCGCGCGGGCTCATCGAGGGCGAGACGAGCCTCAAGGAAGTGGAGCCGCTCCTCGTCCCCAAGATCACGGTCGAAGGGTTCGTCGAGGGCGCCATCGTCGAGTTGATCAGCGGGCCGTTCAAGGGCGAGAAGGCCCGGGTCAAGAAGATCGACCAGGCGAAGGAAGAGATCACGGTGGAGCTGATCGAGGCGGTCGTCCCGATCCCCGTGACGGTCCGCGGCGACCACGTGCGCATGTTGGAGAAGGGAGGCGGAAAGAGTGGCGGATGAAGTAAGCGTCCTCGTCGAAGGTGGCAAGGCATCGGCGGGCGCGCCTCTCGGCCCGGCCCTCGGACCTCTCGGCGTGAACGTCGTGCAGGTCGTCCAACAGATCAACGAGCAGACCAAGGGATTCGCCGGCATGAAAGTCCCGGTCGTCATCAAGGTCAACCCCGCCAACCGGTCGTTCACGCTCGTCGTGGGCCGCCCACCGGTCGCCGCGCTCCTCCTCAAGGAGGCCGGCAAGGAGAAGGGGAGCGGCAAGGCGAAGACGGAGACCGTCGGGGACGTGCCGATGGCCGCCGTGGAGAAGATCGCCGCGGCGAAGGGGAGCGATCTGCACGGCCGCTCCGACGCCGAGCGCGTGAACCAGGTCATCGGTACGTGCGTCTCCATGGGACTGACCGTCGATGGACGCGATCCCCGACAGCTGCTCAAGGAACGGATCGCCGCGCGGGGCCACCCGTGATGGCCGGCAGCGGAGGCCCGCAGCCGGACCTCTCGAAGGCGGAGATCGTCGACTATACCCACCTCGAAGGGGACGGGAAGGTCCGCCTGAAGCTGAAGGATGGCTCCATCATCGAGGTCCGCCTCGAGATCATGAACATCCTCCGGGCCGGCAACGATCCGAACACCGGCCTGCCGGTCTACATCGTCCAGTCCGCCCCGCTCGTGCGGCTCGTCGAGACCCCAAAGGAGCTACGGAAGGGGAGCGGGCGATCGGCCCCGACCGACCCGAAGGCGCTCCCGGGTTTCGGCTGAGTAGGGCCACCGATGACCGACCTCTCCGAGCGACCCCCGGTGCCCCCCGAGGAGACGGGGGGCGACGAACGGATCGGCCTCGGCATTGCGGGGAGCCTGTTGCTGCTGTTCGGGATTGGGTTCTGCATCGTCACCAACGTCGCGCTCCACGAGATGGCCGGCGCCGGCGGAGTGCTGGTCGGGCCGTGGCTCGTCGGGCACGCCTTCGGGCCGTACGGGTACGCCGCGATCGCGCTCGGCATCTTGACCTCGGCCTTCGGAGCCGTGCTGATCGTCCTCTCCGGGCGGACGCGTCATGGACCGTTCGTGCTGCCCGGCAGCACCTACTGATCCGCCGTCGGGGCCGCGCGAGCGCGCGCCCCTACGCGGCCCGCGACCGGGGCTCCTTGGACGCCGGGAGACCTTGGCGCCTCTTCTGAAGGGCCACACAGTCCGGACACACGCGCTCGTCGGTGTCCAAACAGTTTCGGCAGAGCGTCCGTCCGCAGACGGTACATCGAAGGTTCGCCGGGGCGCCACAACGCACGCATCGTCCGACGAGCATCGAGATCCGCCCTCAGGGACAGAGGGTCACGCGACGAGACCGCTCGCCTTAAGGCCTTCGACGAAACCGGCGGCGTACTCCGCGCGGCTCACGTACCGCGCAGCGCGCTGCGCGCGTGGGCTGCCACTGGCAAAGCTCACGGAGAAACCGGCAGCCCGAAGCATCGGTACATCGTTGTCCCCATCGCCGAGGACGAGACATTCGCCCACGGTGAGACCGCGTCGTTCGAGCGCATGGTGCAGGGTCGAGAGCTTCCCCACCCCGCGCTCCATGAGGTGAATCGCGTACCCCGACGACTCGACCAGGACCGGCAACTCCCGCACGGCACGTCGAACCCGATTCACGGAGATCCCGGGCTCCAGCGCGACCTCGGTCTCCCGCCAACGGTCGGTGACGAGGCGCCGGGCCGGTATGCCCGCCCGACGCACCGCCCGGTAGGCGGCGAGAGCGATCCGTTGGTCCGCGAACCGCTCGACCCGGGGGGGCCGCGCGCTCGGATCGTACAGCAGCCCGCCGTTCTCAGCGATGATCGGACCCGAGATCCCCAACGATCGCTGGAGCGCCAACGCGATCGGCAGCACATTCCCCGTGGCGAGCAGGACCGGGATCCCCCGATCCTCGAGCTGGCGGACCGCCCGGATCGCGCGAACGTCCAACCGTCGGGTCGCATCGGTGAGCGTGCCGTCGACGTCCGTCACCACCGCCCGGATCGCGGCCCGCGCGGCCCGCCGAGGCCGGCCCAACACGCGCTGCCTGGCGGCGCCTACGGTTCCAGCCGTTCCATCGCCCGGCGCATCGCGGCGGCGACCTCCTTCCCGTCGATGCGGCCGCGCACTTCGCGCATCAGGTCGCCCATCAACGGGGAGAAGGCGGCCTCCCCGCGGGTTCGGATCATCTCGGCGTTGCTTATCGCGATTCGGGTGGCGAGCGCGTCGAGCTCGGAGCGGTGCATCGTCGCCAGGTTGCCCCGAGCGAGCGCGGTGTCGATGTCCGGTGCCCCGTTGGCCAGGGCGAGCAGCACCGACGGGATCCCTTCCTTCGCGAATCGACCTTCGGCGGTGGCCCGCAGCACGGCATCGAGGGCCTCGACCGAGAAGACCGGCTCCGGCGGGGGGCTCTTCGCCACCGCGTCCGGAAGGTCCTGGGTCAACAGCCGGGCCACGATCGGGGGCAGGTGGCCGCGCTTGGCGAGCGTTTCGAACGTCTCGACGAGCCCCCCGGCCACGATCTGCGTGACGACCTGCTCCCCCAACCCGTATTCGCGGGAGAGGCGCGCGCGAAGCGCCGCGGGTCGTTCGGGAAGGGACGAGGCGACCCACCGGAGCCGTTCGGCCGTAATCGGGATCGGGGCGATGTCGGTCTCGGGGTACATCCGGTCCCGGCCGGGAAGGGGTCGGGAGTAGCGGGACCGACCGTCGGGCAGGGGGTCCCGGGTCTCGGGGGGGATCCCCTCCAACGCTTGACCGGCCCGTTGACGTACGCCCTCCAGCGCTTGGCGGGCCCGCTCGGCCGTCCGGTCCGTGACGACCACAAAGGCGTCGGTCGGGCCGGCGTGGAGGGTCGAACGGATCCGCGCGACCGCGTCCGCGTCGACGCCGTACCCCGGCAGTTCGTCGGAGTGGAGGAGGCCCTTGAGACCGAGCGCCCGGACCTGGTCGGCAAACTCCCGCCCCAACCGCTCGTCGCTCCCTTCGGGGGACGCGAGCAGTCCGTGGAACCCGGGCAACGCGAGACCGAGGACGACGCCCCCCTTGCGGAGGCCCTCCGCCAGCGGGCCCGAGGGAACGGATTCGACGGCCTCCCGCAGATCGACCGCGGGACCGACGGGAGCGGAGGCGCCCCGCCGCCGCAACTCCTCCTGCGCGAGCAGAAGGACCCGTTGACGCCCATCCTCCCGGGTGACGTACTCCGCGATCTTGCGAAGGTCCTGGACCCCCTTCATCTCGATCCGACGGCCGCCTTCGGTCGAGACGTTGAGATCCTCGCGGATGCTTCCGATCCCACGGCGCACCTTCCCCGTGGCCCGTAAGAGCGCTCCGATCTCTTCGGCGACGGCCCGGGCCTCCTCGCCGTTGGCGATATCCGGTCCGGTGGCGATCTCGATGAGCGGGATCCCGAGCCGGTCGAGGCGGTACACGACCTCGCCGGAGGAGCTCGCGATCTTCCGGGCCGCGTCCTCCTCGAGGCAGATCGCGGGGATAGAGAAGCGGCGGCCACCGACATCGAGGTGACCGTCCACGGCAATCAGGGCGGTGCGCTGGAACCCGGAGGTGTTCGAGCCGTCAACGACCATCTTGCGCATCACCACGACTTCGGCGACCGGCGTAGCCTCGAGCAGGAAGGAGAGCGTCAACGCCACGTCGAGCGCCTCGGCGTTCAGGGAGTGCGGCGGCTCCTCGTCGATCTCGACGAGGCAGTTATCCGGGGTTCCCTCGTACCGGAAGGCGAGAGCTCGAGAGGCCTCGAACGCCACGGCCGGGTCGAGGTTCTGGTTCTCGCCGGTCGTCGGTCGGAGCCGGCGAAGGAACGTGCCGGTGACCGTTTCGGAGAGCTCGCTCGGGCACGAGCAGAACAGCTTGGTCGTCGCCAGTTGCTGGTGGACCTCCAGGCCGACCTTCATCGCGCACGCTCCGGGAAGTGACGGGGAACGAACTCTCCCGCCCGGTCCTCGAGCAGGAAGCCCGCGAGCTCAGCGGACGAGTTGGTTCGTCCGAGGCCGAACAGCATCTTGGCGTGCGCCGTTTCTGGGAGGAGATCGCCCAAGTACACGACACCGGCCCGGCGCAGTTCCCGCCCGGTCGCGTAGACGTACGGATCGGCCGATCCCTCGAGGCACTGGGAGGTCATCCCCACGAAGACCCCGCGATCGACGGCGCGGCGGATCCACGAGAGATGGTGAGAGCTGACGTGGCCCAACCCGGTCCCCGCGAGGATCACGCCTCGGGCGTTGCCGACGAACACTTCGGCCCGTTCCGGGGTGAGGCCGGGGTAGAACCAGAGCAGAGGCGCGTCCTCGACGATCCGGGTGTCGATGCGCAGCTCCTCCCCGGTCGGGGCGCGAGCCTCCGCAGTGAGGTGGACCCCCGACTCATCGATGTGACCGACGGGGGGAGCGTTCCGGCTCTCGAACGCGTCCCGTCGGCTTGCATGCATCTTCCGGACCCGGCTGCCGCGGTGGATCGCGAACGAGGTGTCGTCGAGCCCGGCGTGCATGACGACGACCACTTCGCCGAGCCGGGGATCTCGGGCCAATCGGGTCGCGGCGGCGAGGTTCGAGGCCCCATCGGACGACGGTCGATCGGGGGAACGCTGGGCACCGACCAGGACCACCGGCCCGGGCGGGTTCTCCACGGCGAAGCTGAGGGCGGCCGCCGTGTGGGCGAGGGTGTCGGTGCCGTGCGAGATGACCACTCCTCGGGCCCCGTCCTCGAACGCCCGGCCGACATCTTCGGCCAGCACGACCCAGTCGGCCGGACCGATCTCCTCGCTCAATCGGTCGAACACCGATCGGATCCGTACGGGCCCCTCCCGTTCCAGACCGGGGTAGAATGCGAGAAGCTCCGACTCCTGGCGGACCGGCCGCACGCCGCCCGTCCGGTAATCGATGCGGGAGGCGATGGTTCCCCCGGTGGTCAGTAGTGCGATCCAAGGCACACCATCGGTCGGAGTCTCCCGAGGCTGTGTTCGCGGGACCACGGCTTCGGCGGCCGCCAAACCGTCGGGGGCCTCCGAAGGGGTCACGACGACCACGCGGTCCGCCACATCGACACGAATCCCGACGTTGTAACCGCTCGCCAGCTTCAGCTGAACGATCCGTTCGCCGGACATCTCGTGGGAGGGGACGAGGGTTCCCCGCCAGACTTGACCTCCCGCGGAGGTGATCTCCACCTCTTGCCCCATGGGAAGTTGGCGGAGGCGATGCCAAGGGTCGCCCGCCTGCGGATCCGGACTGTCGCCCATTCAGCGTCTCATGTCAGCGTCGGTAGGGAGCACGGAGCGATTATAATTCTCCCACGGAGGGGTGCGACCACGCCCCGCGTCGCCGGACGACGTTAAGAGCCCGTCCCCTTCGGGGTCACCAAGACCGCAGCACGATTGCCCGTGTGGGGTAGCTACGGATGGAGGACCTCCCTCTCTCCGCTGCAGTGGATTATCCTAGAGGCCTGCGGAGCCTCAGACCTGGGTTCGAATCCCAGCACGGGCGTCAAAACAAAGTGACGAATCCCGCCCTTCCGCAGGGCGGGAACCCCCGTTCTTTGCAGGCCGAAACTCCGCACGCGGACGGGTGCCCGGGGTAAAGCACTCTAGCCCGGGGCCGTCCCGATTTCATGCCCGGCACCAACCTTCACCGGGGCAAATGGTCCCTCCAATCGGTCCAAGTCGATTTAACCTACTGTTCGCAAAAGTGAAGTTGTTCTTCTCGAGGCAACCTATCCCCCACGCCCTCCCACAGGCGGAACTGATGCAGGTGGAAGACACAGTCCGGAAGGGTAACTGCCACTACTTTGGCGGAATTTCTCTGGCCCTGACGTGATTTCCGGCTCCCGTTGACGCATTGTGCCACTTGTGGAAATGCGCTCCGCCGATGACCGAATTTCGAGTGGAGAGGGGCACTAAATCCGGCCTCTACCGCACCGACCGGCGTGGGTTCCCATCGACCTCGACCCCGGGCCGCTTCCCTCTCCCGGTTGCAGGCTCATATCCAGCGGATCGGTATCGGCGGCTCCTTCCGCGACACGCCACGTGAGCGCAAGCGTCGGGCTCTCGCTCTCCAGTACACCCTCGGCCTCCTCCTCCCCGGCGAGCGCAAGAGCATGCAACCGTCCGTGGCCCGAGTCCCGGACGCCCAGTATGAGGCGATCCAGCACTTCATTACCAACTCGCCGTGGGATTGGCGAGAGTCCCAGGCGCGCCGGCTGGACCTTATGGCCCACGAGCTGGGCTCATCAAACGGGATCATCATCCTCGACGATGTACCCTTGGTCAAGAAGGGTCGGAAAAGCCCCGGGGTCTCTCGCCAGTACTGTGGCGTCACGGGGACCGTGGACAATTGCCAGGCCGTGGTGGACCTGTTCTATCTTCGCCCGAGCGAGGGCGCGAACCGGGAATCCACGGGCTTCTGCTTTGCCCGAGATCTCTATCTCCCCAGGGCCTGGGCGGAGAACCCGGAACGGTGCCGGGAGGCCGGGATTCCCCGTCCGGTGACGTTCCGGGAGAAGTGGCGCATCGGCCTGGAACAGATCGATCGCGGGCGAGCGCAGGGAGTTCCTCACCGCGCGGTCCTGGCGGATTGTGGGTACGGCGATGCCCAAGAGTTCCGTGCCGAACTCCGTCGGCGAGGCGAGAGCTATGTGATGACGGTCACCGCCAGCGAGGTTCGTGTGGTCGACCCGTCCGTTCCGGTGTACTCTGCCGGCGATCATCTTCCGGGACGGCGAGGGAGACGGCGTCTGGGCCGTCCCCACATCCCGGATGGGGTTCGCACCCTCAGTGCAGAGTCGCTGGCGGCGAAGGCCAAGGACTGGGTCACCATCCGATGGGGGGGAGGGGACGAAGGGTCCGCTGGAAGGGCGGTTCACACGACGGAGGGTTCGGGTCTGTCGTCTGGACCGGGTTCCGACGGAGGAGATCGTGTGGTTGCTGATGGAAGATCACCCCGACGGGTTGCGGTCGTGGATCTGTTGGGGGCTGGACCAGTCGAGTGTGGAGGAGCAGGCGGCCATCGCTCATGGACGGTGGGCGATCGAGCGATTCCACGAGGAGGCGAAGATGGAGCTTGGGATGGATCACTTCGAGGGGAGGAAATGGCTCGGGCTGAACCATCACCTGACGATGGTGCTCATCGCCCACACGTTCCTGGTGCTGGAGCAACAACGGGCGGAACGGTATGGGCTACCGGAAGGTGAGGTTCTCCCCACCTTGGCCGAGATGCGCCGTCGGACGGTCTTTGAAGTGGCGTGGGCCTTGGCGTCCCGAACCGCTCTCGAGAGAACGAAGCGGGAGCGGTTGAAATGGGCGTGGGCGATCGCTACGTACTGGTCGGGCGCCGGGTAGAGGGCGTCGGAGGACCCGGGGAAGGGCCCGAACACACGGTGACCCGTGGTGGCCACGCTCCCATCCGGGAGATGATGATTGGTCTCGAGGAATCAGCGAGGGTCGATCAACCCGGCGAATAGAGGACCGGGGGTGGATCAAGGTGGCAGGGCTCTGTGCTACTCATTTCGCCAAAGTAGTGGCAGTTACGATTCA
>JAKIVR010000043.1 GCA_022750455.1 Thermoplasmata archaeon
CGGGCGGCACAGGACCCTGGACGACGACCTGGACGTTCGGTGATGGGGAGAAGGGCACGGGAGCGACCGTCGACCACACCTACACCGAGACCGGCACCTACACGGTCACCGTCTGGGTCAACGATAGCACCGGGGGATCGGCCGAGAAGACGCTGAGCCTGACGATCTCGTCGTCCGGCTCCGGGGTCGGAGGGGCGGCCAGCTCCATTCCGTTGTGGGGACTCGCGGCGATCGCGGTCATCGCGATCCTCGTGGTCGCCGCGATCGCGGGATTCCTCCTGATGCGTAAGCCGAGCTCCCCGAAGGCCTCGGACCCGCCGGCGGACGACGCTACGCCTCCCGCCCCGGAGGCCCCGACGGCGCCGGAAGCCGAGGACCCCCCCGCGGCCTGATTGCGAGGGGTGGGGAGGGAGGCGTGCCGAGCCGCCTTGGGCGAGGGAGCCCGCGGAGCTCCCGGACTCCGGGAACCCGAGTCGGGACGGTTCTCCTGCTCCTCGGGCTCTTGCTGGCATCGCCGCTGGTGGTCGTCGTTCATCCCACCGGGAGCCCAATCCCGGGTGCGTCGAACGGCGCGGCGCCGGTCTCCTTGCTGGTCGGGGCCGGTCTCGACCTCTTCCCGTCGAGCGGCGCCTCGGGCACCCTCGTCGTCGCCGCGGGGACCGGATTCTCTGGGAACGCCTCGATCTCCCTCACGTTTGACGGGGGCTCCGTGGTCTCCAACTGCTCCACGGACGCCAACGGAAGCTTCCCCGGGGCGAGTGGAACTCCGTGCCAGTTCGCGGTTCCCCTGGAGGTCGCCGGCTCGTACTCGGTCGTCGCGTCGGACGGCACGACGACGGCGAGCGGCTCGTTCTTCGTGGGTCAGATGTCGTTGGACCCCGCGAGCGGCGTCATCGGCAGTTCCGTGGCCGCTTCGGGAATTGGCCCGGGACCGATCTCGGATCTCGCGTTCACCTTCACCGAGCTCAACACCACTGCACCCCCTCGTACCCTCCCCTCGACGTGCGCGGCCAACGCCACTGGCCACTTCCCCGGCACCACGGGAACGGCGTGCACGTTCCTCGTGCCGTCGGCGCTCGGAGGGCCGGCGAACGTCACCGCGCTCGGTTGGATGACCTCCCCTACGCCGACCGCGGTGGGGAGCGACCCGACCGAGCTCGCGTACGATTCCGGCAAGGGCGAGCTGTGGGTCTCCGATGCGGGGTCCAGCAGCGTGACCGTGATCTCCGCGACGAACCACTCCGTCCTCGCCAACGTCTCCGTCCAAAGCGATCCCCAGGGGGTCGCGTACGACCCCGTCCTGGGGGAAGTGTTCGTGGCGGACCAAGGGACCGACAATGTGAGCGTGATCAACGACACGAACGACAGCCTGGTCACGACGGTGGCGGTGGGACGATCCCCGATCGGAGTGGCGTACGACTCGGCGCTCGACGAGATCTTCGTGGCGAACGAACAGACCAACACGTACGGGGACGTGAGTGTCCTCGCGGCCGCCAACAACACGGTGATCGACACGATCGATACCTCCGGCTCCGGGACGTACCCGTATGCGATCGCCTACGACTCGGGCACCGGGCAGATGTTCGTCACCAATTGGGATTCGACGACGGTCACTGTGATCTCCGATGCGACGAACTCCATCGTCGCGACCGTCGGAGTCGGGAGTGCGCCGTGGGGGATCGCCTACGATCCCGGCACCGGGGAGATGTTCTCCGCCAACGAGCAGTCCAACAATGTGAGCGTCATCTCCGACGTGACGGACACCGTCGTTGCCACCGTCAAGGTCTCCGCGTTGCCGTACGGGGTCGTGTACGACCCACGCACGGGCGAAGTGCTCGTCTCCAACTACTATTCGCAGACCGTCAGCATCATCTCCGATGCGACGGACCACGTCCTCGCGACCCCGTCCGTCGGGAGCTATCTGTGGGGTCTGGTCTATGCGTCCGACACGGGGCAGGTTTCCGTCGCGGACAGCGGCGCCGACAACGTGAGCCTCCTGGACGCGGGTGAGTACGGTACGGCGACGTTCACCGTCAACGCGAGCCTCTCGCTCGTCACCCCGACCGGCACCGCCGACGCCGGCGAGACGATCTCGATGAAGGGGAACGGCTACGGGAACGCCCTTGGGATCGACACGTTCTCCCTAGGGGCCTATCCATTGACCTGTCTCTCGGCGACGAACGGGTCATGCGTCGCCGGAGCGTTGACCACGGCGCCCAACGGGACGTTCATCGCCGAGTTCGCGGTCCCCGCGCTCGCGACGGCCGGACCGTACCTCCTCACGGTGACGGACTCGGACGGAAATACGGCGGGCGCGACCCTCGTCGTGAACGCGGATCCGAACGCGGCGACCCCGACCGCGACCCCGGCCTCTGTCGACCTCGGCCAGTCCACGACGTTCGCCGTGGAGGTGGCGTTCGGCAGCGGGAGCTACTCGTACACGTGGCTCGGACTTCCGACGGGGTGCGCGGGTTCCCTCGCCTCGATCGTCTGCAGCCCCCGCGCGACCGGAACCTTCTCCGTCTCCGCCGACGTGACCGACTCCAACGGCGTCTCGAACACGAGCTTGGCCCTTCCGTTCACGGTCTCGGCCGACCCGATCGTGGAGCTGCCGCTCGCGAACCCCGGGACGGGTCTCGCCGACGCCGGCCAGAGCGTGACGTTCACGGCTCCCGCCAGCCTGGGCGGCACCCCGTACGAGCTATTCTCGTGGTCCGGGCTTCCGGCCGGCTGCACCGGGAACACCTCGACCGTCACCTGCTCGGTCGGCGACCTGCCCGCCGGGCAGTATTCGATCGCCGTCAACGTGACCGATTCGAACGGCTACACCTCGCCCTCGAGCCCCGGGCTGTCGTTCCTGGTGAACCAAGACCCGACGGTCTCGACCCCGAGTTCGAACCATGCGACGGTCGACGTGGGCCAGAGCCTCACGTTTCTCGCCGGGGCCAGCCTCGGTTCAGGGAGCTATTCGTACGCCTGGAGCGATCTCCCGACCGGATGCACGGGGGTCGCCACAGCGTCCCCGAGCTGCACTCCGACCTCCGCCGGCTCCTCCTCCGCTCAGCTCGAGGTGACGGACTCCGATGGGTTCTCCGTGAACAGCTCGGCCGTCCCCTGGGTCGTCGACCTCGACCCGACGGCGAACTTGACCTCGACCCGGACGGCCGTCGATTCGGGCGAAAGCGTCTCGTTCGAAGGCCAAGGAGCCGGCGGATCCGGAGGCTACGGATACCTCTGGACCGGACTGCCGGCCGGATGCGGCGGCGACACGGCGACGGTCGACTGCACCCCGCTCGAGCCAGGGAGCTACTCCGTGCGCGTCAAGATCAACGATTCGAACGGGGCGTTCGCTCTCTCGCCGGCCATCGCTCTCGTCGTCGCCTCGACCCTCGTCGCCAGCATCTCGGCGAGCCCGAACGCCTCCGCCCTGCTTCAGTCGGTCGTCTTTACCTCGAACGTCAGCGGGGGGACCGGACCGTTCACGTTCGCCTGGGTGTTCGGGGACGGGTCGAAAGGGAGCGGTTCGAACGTGGATCACACGTTCGCCTCGGTCGGCAACTACACGGTCACGCTGTGGGTGAACGACAGCACGGGCGCCTCGGTGGAGCGGTCGATCAGCGTGCTGGTCTCGGGGCCGAGCTCGTCGGTGGCGCCCGCCTCCAACACCGGGACCGAGGAGCTCGGGATCACGGCCGCCGTCGTCCTCGCCCTGGTCGTGCTCGCCGTCGTGCTGTGGCTCCGACGGCGGGGAGGCCCGTCGACCTCTCCGGTGGAGTCCTCCGATCTCGCGTCGAACGAGGAGCCCGGGGAGCCGGACTCCGAGGGGACCGCGGACCCGTCGGAACGGGCGGACACCGAATCTCCGGCCGCGCCCTAGCCGAGGATCATCCCTCGCCCACAATTCCTCGCCGGCTGCGGAGCGACGCAGCGACGAGGCGGCTCGGCTCCGGGGGGGTCGACGCCCCGGTGTACGGCCGAATGCCTAGGTTCTTACGGGGGGACCGCGCTCTACAACGAGTGTGAGGGGTCTCAGGACCGCCGCGATCTCCGCCTTCGTCGTCGTCGTACTGTTGGCGGTCCCCCTTGGCTCCGGCGTCCCTTTTCCCACCGTCCCACCCCGCGCTCTGGCCCTCGGCGGGGCCCCCGGGACCGCTCCCGGGGCGCCGCCCCCCGCTCTCGCCGGCGACGAGTGGCAGGAGTTCCAGCACGACATTTCGAACTCGGGGCTCTCGGGGGCTCCCGCGGTCGGTTCTATGTTCACGTGGAACGCCACGCTTCCCCAATACCCGGACGGCCCAGACTCCCCGTTCGTCGGCTCGCCGGTGGTGGGCCAGGGGAACGTCTACCTTCCCGTCGGCGACACCTTGGTGGCGTACAACGCCGACTCCGGCCGCCCCGTCTGGTCGACCGCCCTGACCCCGACGTCGACGCCGGCCCCCGCGGTCGTCGAGACGCCGCTGTTGTGGGATGGCCTGCTGTTCGTCGCGGAGGATCAGGGATTCGGTTTCCCCGCGAACTGCGGCGGCGCCGACTGTAGTTCCCTCTACGTTCTCAACGCCACCAATGGGACCATCATGCAGGACTTTCCGACCGGAACCATCTGGAACGGGATCGCCGCCCCGGGGTCGCCCGTCCCTCTGGAGGGAGGGGATTTCGGCGGGAACAACGGGTTCGTGATCGTCGACCACATGGGGTATGTCTACACGTACAACTGGAACGGGAGCGCCTTGACCGCCGTCGGGAACGACCGCGCGGTCCGCCAGGGGGGCACCCGGACCACCTCGACACCCTCGATCGCCGACATCCCCGGCCTGGGATGGGGCGCCTTCTTCTTGGACGGCCGCGGGAACCAACGGATCGACGCGGTCCAGCTCGGGAACGGCACGGCCCTACCGTTCCTCGGCGGTGGCTACCCGGCCGGACCCGGGCTCGGGGGCGGGGTCACCGTCGCCTGGACCTCCACGAACACCGGATCCGTCTCGATCGCGAACTTCAGTTCGAACGGCGGCCCATACCCCGTCGGATTCTTCGGCGATGATGCCGGGGCCGGGGCGGCGAGCCTCCTCGTGGCGCTCAACCTCACCAACCACCTCCCGCTCGCCAACGCGACCTTGATGACGCCCGCGGCGACCACCGTCGACAACGGACTCTGGAGCACGCCCGCCCTGGTGCCGATCAACTCCACTGCCGTCGGCCTCGTCATCACGGACCTCAACGGGAGCGTCAGCCGGTACAACTTCACGTTCCCCGCGAACGGCACCACGGATGCGACCGGATGGTTGAACCTCTCGTGGACGTTCGCCACCGGGGACAGCTTCGACGGGTCCGCCGCCGTCGCCGGGAACACCACCTACGTCGGGAACAGTGCCGGTGGACTGTGGGCCCTAAACGTCAGCACGGGCGCGACGGCGTGGAATACGACCCTCTCGGCCCCGATCCGATCCAACTTCGCCGTCGGGGACCGCCGACTGTTCGTCGTCTCCGATCCGGTCGGCGGCGGTACGAACGGCAATCTCACCGCCTTCGGGCCGCAGGGCGTCAACAAGCTCTCACTCCGCCCTCTTGCCGTCCCCGCCCTGGTCGCCTCCGGCGGGACCTCGATGATCGAGGTCAACGCGTCATGGGACACTCCGCGGAGCGAGTACGGGGGACCCGCCGCCGGTGCCGTGGTGAACTTCTCCGCCGCTCTCGGCACGTTCTCGACCGCTTCGGTCACCGCAGGCGCCAACGGGTTCGCGTTCGACAACTGGACGGCCCCGGGAACTTCCCCTGTGGGGTACAATGTGACGGTGCGCCTGATGGGTTCGGCCCCGCTCAACGTTTCGACGTTGTCGGCAGTTCGAATTGGAGTGCAGCCGGGGAGCACCGGGGGGGGCGGCGCCCTCCCGGTCACACTGGTCGTGTCCCCTCCGTCCTCGTCCCTGGAGCTGGGGAGTAGCGAGATCCTCACCATCCGGGCGTCAACGACGGGCAATGCACCGGTCGCCGGTGACGGGGTGCAGCTCACCCTCGACGGCCCGGGTTCGCTGAACACGACGGCCCCGACGGCGACGAACGGTTCGGGGGAGACGACGGTCGAATTCACCGCTCCCGGAAACTTGTCCCAACCCGAAGTCACCCTCATCAATGCGACAGCCACCGAAGGGGGATACGCGAACTCCTACGCGTCCGCCGCGGTCGCGATGAGTCCGCCCCCACCCGGGAGCCGGATCCCGACCCGCGTCACGATCAGCCCACCGAGCTCCGTGTTGGGCCCGGCGGGATCGGAGAGTCTTACGATCACGGTGGAGACCTCCACCGGTGCTCCCGTGGAGGGCGCGGACGTGGCGTTCGTCCAAGACGGCCTCGGCTCTCTGTCGACCGTGAGCCCGCTTCCCACGAACGGCGCGGGGCAGACGATGGTGACGTTCACGGCGCCTCCAAGCTTGGCCACCTCCAGCGCCACGCTCCTCAACGCCACCGCGGGCGAGGGGGGCTATCTTACCTCCAACGCCTCCGCGGTGGTCCTGCTGAGCGTCGCCAGTTCGTCGGGGCTCTCCCCGATGTCGGTCTCGATCTCCCCCTCAACGTCCCAGCTGGTCGCTGGAAGTTCGGAGCCGTTGACGATCCAGGTCGCCTCGCTGTCGGGTGCGCCGCTCCCGAATGCGATCGTCACCCTCACCCTCACCGGACTCGGATCCCTCGCCCCCTCGACCCCGCCCGCCACCGACTCCCTGGGACAGACGACGGTCGAATTCGAGGCGCCGTCCGACCTGCTCACGGCGAACTCGTCGTTGGTCCTCGCGTCGGCGAGCCTCGTCGGATACGCCTCGGCGATCGCGGGCGCGACGGTGTCGTTGCTGCCGTCCTCCAGCGCCGGCTCGTCCGGAACGATCCGCCTCAACGCCAGCGCCACTCCCGACGCGGTCGCTGTCGAAGCCGGCAGCAGCACGTCGATCACGATCGTCGTCACCAATCTCTCCGCGTCCCCCTCCGTCCCGTTCGCGGGAGCGACCGTGGTGGTCTCCGCATCTTCCGCCGGTCCGGGGGGCTTCTCCTCGCCCGTCTCCGTCGTCACGAATCCGGACGGGGTCGCGACGTTCACGTTCGTGGCGTCGAAGACCACGACCGGCGCCGTCCTCGCTCAATTCACCATCACGGCCGCCCATGCCGCCGCCGCCTCAGCGGACGTCTCGATCTCGGTGGTGAGCGCCTCCGCAACGACCGCGACGCAGTCGCCGAGCTCGTTGGGGAGCCTCGATTACGGGCTCATCGCCTTGGTCTTCCTGTTGGCGGCCGGGCTGCTGCTCCTCCTCGTGATCGGCCGACGGCCGCGAGACCCCCCGGCGACCCCTCCTCCGGCACCCCCCCCGACGCCCGCCCCGTCCGTCGTCACCGTGGCGTCGCCGCCGGTGCCCCCGTGGAGAGAAGATCCTCCGAAGCCCAGCGGGAGTTCGAAGTAGTTCGCCTGCCCGGAGGGGAGGGCTCCGTTCGCGGGGCCTCTCCATATCCCGGGAGCTGGGCCGGCCGGGGGAACTCGAGGGTCGGCGGCTTACTCGAATCGGCCGACGTTCGTCCCGTCGTGGAACGACTCCGAGTCGAACTTGGAGATGAAGCGGCCGGGCTTACCGGAGATCGCCGTCACGGCCGTGGCGATCGGCCGGTTCCGCTGCGAGACCCGGATCGCCGACCCGACGAGGAATCCGACCGCGGTCGCCTGTAGTGCGAGCTCACTCACCCCGATCTGAGCGGAGACTCCCACTGGAGACTGGACCGAGATCGGGATTGGCGGGGAGGCGGGGATCGACGGCGGAGGCGGGGGCGTCGCCGCGACCGGGGGCGGGGGGACGGGATTGGCCGTCCCTTCGACGTTGACCGTGCCGAGAGGGAACGATTCGAGGACCGGCGAGCTCCCGTCGGGAGGCAGATAGGCGGCCGAGGAGAAGATGCCGCCGATCTCCCCACTTCCCCCGAACCGACACTCCAGGGTCGTGCACGCATCGACCGGCACCTCGCCGTAGGGCGGACCGTCCGCGATCACCCAGAAGGAGACCGACCAGGTGTCCCCGATGTACATCTGGTTGAGGCTCGCATTGCTGCTCCAGTTCCAGCCCCAACTGTGCGCACCCTCTTCCGAGGTCAGGTTCTCCGGGTTCGATGGGCATCGGCTCCCTCCGGTCCACAGACCCCCCGCGCTCGTGGTACATTCCGTCTGGAACTGCGGCGAGGGGGCCAGCTCGATGTTCCCGTACGGGGCGAAGCGGAACATCGGGGAGGACGTTCCCGAGGCGGCGAGCGTCGACACGATCGGTCCGAAGCTGATCTGACGGAGGGCCCCGAGCAGCCCCGGATTCTCCGTGTTGGGGGCGAACGGGCTGCCGATCGGCACGTAGACCAGGTTCCCGGACTGTCCATCCGAGCACGAGTAGAACGAGGGTCCGTCCCAGCTCCCGCCGGTCGCTTCGGCGAGGGCGCATCCGGCTTCGAGCTGGCGCAACGAGTTCTGAATGCTCAGGGGCCCGCCGGGGCCGCCTCCCTCGCTGGTGTACTGGGTCGGCCACGCCGAGGAGTACGGGTCGGTGATGCCATCGTAGTAGTCGATGACATCGATCGTGCAGCTCCCTCCCAAGGCGTCGGTGCACGTCGGGGAGCTCTTCGTCAGACCCGCGATCGAGTCGTTTGCGTTCCCATCTTGGGAGGTCGTCCAGCCCTCGCACGGCGGGCTTGAGACGGTGCCGAAGGAGAACGACGGCTCACAGGTCCCGGAGTAGCAGGCCGGTCCGGAGACCCCCGTCGCCGGCCCCCATCCGTACAGGCCGTTGTACGACGAGCCGCTGATGCAGTAGTCCTGGGAGTAACCCGGGGCCCGGGGCGCTCCGTCTCCCATCAGGACGATCACGTGGTGGGTCCCCTCGGACCAGTTCAGCCCGCTTCCGACAATGGCCCCGTACAGGGCCGTGACCACATCCGTGTGGAGGAAGGAGTCATCGAGCGCGAGCTCCGGGGCGATGAACCCGCGCCCGGCCCCCGGCGTCCCGCCGGCGGCGCCCCACGCGCCGGGGAAGGAGCTCGCCACGAACGTGCTCTGCACGGCGCTGCCGAACTCGTCCGCCGGGACGAAATCGGAGATGTCGACGTGGTACTGGTTCGGCGCGTCCCCATCGTCCCACATCTGGTCGTACGTCGCGTGATAGTCGACGAGGGCGAACGAGACCTGGGTGTGGGGGTTCGCGTTGGCGATGTCGGTGGCGATCTGCTGGGCGTTCGTCGTGAAGAAGGCGAGGCCGTTCGACTCCTCGCAGAGCGGTCCCGTGAGCGGGGCCGCCACCGAGCACGGGTCGTACCCAGGCCACAGCGTCGTCGGATCGAAATCGCCGTCGTAGGCGGCCGTGTCGAGCACGAAGGCGATCTGAACCGCAGGCCACGAGGGCGTGGGCAACGCCGTCGCCTGGGCGGTGAGGGTGACCCTCGACTCTCCCGCGGCCGCCGGACACGACTGCTCGTCGAAGGCGCAGATGCTCCGCGGATTCGTCTCGATCCCTAACGACAATCCGGCCGATGGATCGGCCGCGAGCGCCGGGGCGGGGCTCTGACCGGCTTGGACGGAGAGCGTGGGGACGGGGTGAAGAAACACGGCCACGGAGCCCGAGACGGCGAGAGCGGTGAGTCCGGCGACGGCCAGGAGCAGGAGGAGCCTGTTCCGAGACGGGACGCCGGGACGTCCGCTCATGGGGCAGCCCCGGGGCGGCGGGCCCGCCACGCCAGGACGCCCATCGTCAAGATCACGACGGCGCCCAGGGCGGCGGCCGTGCCATACAAGAAGTTCGAACTTCCGCCGGAGCTCGCCCCGCCGGTCGGACCGGAAGACCCGTTCGTCATTGGTGGGAGGCTGACGACGACCTGTTGGACCGTTCCCTGCGGCACCAGGCTCTCGTGAACACCCGAATAGCCGGTGGCGTTCACCTGAACGGTGTACGTGCCGGAGTACAATTGGACCTCCACCGTCCCAACGGAGCTGCTCTGACGCATCGTGCTCCAGGGGATCCCGGTCGACGTGGTCCCGCCGATCGTGACCGTGGCGAACGCCACGGGCAATCCGCTACCCGAGTCGACGACGAGCCCGTCGATCTCGGTCGACGGGGGGTACAGGGCCATGTCCCGCTGGACGTCGCCTCCATTGATGCTCACGATCACCGAGAGGGGTTGGTAGTTGGCGGTCCCCGAGTCCACCACCGTCACCTCGTAGGTGCCGTTGGCGAGTCGTGCCTGGTACTGGCCGTCGGCGTCCGTCGTGGCGATGGTGGCTCCGGTGGAACTGAGCTCCAATTTCGCTCCACTGAGAACGTCGTTCGTCAATCCGTCGCGGATCGTTCCCGTCAAGGTGAACGCCGAGGGGTACAGGATGAAGTTGATCCCGGAGCGGTTGCTATGCACCGTCACCGTCGCGTTCGCGCTGTTGTAACCGGCCGCGAGCGCCATCAGGTCGTACGAGCCCCAGGGGACGAGGATGGAGTACGACCCGTTCGCTGAACTGCCGGCCGACGAGTACACCCCGGCGCTGATCACGGTGGCCCCGGCGATCGGGCCGGAGTTGTTCCAGCCGACGATCGATCCCGTGACGGAGAACAGCTGACTGGAGCCGACCGGGATCAGCTGGAGCAGGCCAGCGCTCACCCGCGCCCCGCTCATCACCTGCACGCCCGAGAACGACTCCTCGTACCCCGGGGCCGTCGCCGTCACGAGGTACGGTCCGGGCAGGGTCGTGAGAGTGAAGCCGCCGGTCGTGTTGACCCCGACGACGCCGGTGCACCCGATCTCCCCCTCGGTCGGGCATGCGAACACCTGGGTCCCCGCCACCGGGGAATCGGTGTCCTGACCCACGACGGTCCCGGTGATGGTGCCGCCTTGGTCCAGGAACAGGGTCCCGAGGTTCACCGCCTCGCCCGGACGGACCGAGACCGGGAGGTACGCCGACGCGAAGTCGGGAGCGCTCAGCGCGAGGATGTACGTTCCCCCCGGGGCGCTCAGGGAGAACGTGCCGGTCGGGCTTGTGGGGACCGTGACCCCGCACGATCCGGTCGCCTCGCCCGGATAGACGATCGTCGAACAGAGGCTCGCGTTCGCGTCGTCGAGCGTCAAGCCGCTAGGCAGTCCGAGGATCGTGCCCGCCAAGGTCGCATACTCGGACAGGATCACCGAGCCCGCCCACTGCCACGAGTCGGGGGTGACCTTGACCACCAACGAGACGTTCGGGGCGTATCCGGCGAACGAGGCGTTGATCCGATCGGTCCCCGGAGGCGCCAGCGCCCAGAAGATCCCGGCCTCGTTCGTGATCGTCGGGTAGCTCGAGCAGATCGACGCCGAGAACGCGCAGACGGTCACCTGGGCTCCGTCGAGACGAACGCCGGCCGGTAGACCGAGGACGTCCCCGGCGACGATCCCCATCGCGGTCAGACGGATCGAACCGATCTCGGTGACGTTCCCGGGGGTGACGGCGACCCCGGAGCTGTTCGTCAGGAAGTCGGGCGATTGGATCGTCGCCAGATCCTTCGGGCCGGGAACGGCGTCGGTCAGGAACTCTCCGGTCGCGGAGGTCGTCACGGCCGGCTTGGAGCTCAACGTCCCGGTCGCGGAATCGACGATCGTGACCGAAGCGAACGGCACCGCCACGTGGAAGGTGGGATCGGTCACGGTGCCCTTCACCCACCCCCACGGCACCAGGGCCGGGAGCAGCGCCCCGGTCAAGTGAAACGTCTGGCTCTGGTTGACGGGGAGACGCGAGGCCTGGGTCCCATTGAAATCGGGGGCATTGATCGAGATCGCGACGGTCGGGGCCGGCGGCGCGGTGACGTTGAAGAAGCCGACGCCGTTCGACGTGCTCGTGCCGGTGACATACGCGCTGATCGACGGGTCGAACCACTGGGAGATGATGCCGGCCCCGGCGACGCCCGGACCGCCGTCCGGGGCGAGCACGTCCCCGGTGATCCATCCGAAATGCCGCAGGGAGATCGGGGCCAAGGAGGTCAGGTTCGTCGCGGTGACATTGGGCAGATCGACCGGCGACGTGAAGTTGTACGGGACGTACGCGCTCCCCCAGGCGAGCCCGACGACGGTCCCAGGAGGGACGAACACCGTGAAGTTGCCGCCTCCGGTCAACGCCTCGGTCGCGGCGGCTCGCGTCCCCGTCTTTGGGTTCACGGTCGACAGGGAGAGCTGCCCGTACCGCACCGGACTGACCCCCTCGGTGCTGTTGTCCCGGACGTCTCCTTCGACCCCGCCGAATATGGTGAGAGACGCCCGCACGAACGTGCCGCTCGACCCGTTCACCACATTGGCGTTGGAGGTCGCATTCACGAACCCGAACGCCGCGGAGCCCTCATCGCCGGGGACGGATCCGTCCGGGTCGATGTAGACGGCGTCGTGGTAGCCCCATGGCGCGCTGACGTTGAAGAAGCCGCTCGAGTCCGCCGTGCCCGTTCCGCAGACGGCCGCATCGGAGGCGAGGCACACCGAGACCTCCACCGCGCCCGGTCCCAGCCCGGTGGCGGTGAGGTTGGCGCTCCAGGAGGCGATGGAGAGTTGACCGTCGACGTAGCCGGTGAACGGCTCGAGCCGGATGGCCCCGAGGTCCAACTGAGGCACCAGTCCGCTCAGATTGAGGAAGAAGCTCTGCGGGTAGTAGCTGGAGTCGGTCACGTTCGCCCAGTACTGGCCGGTCGCGACGGTGTAGTTGAACGCGCCCGCATCGGTGATCGAGCCGACGGGAGAGCTGGACATCCCACCACCGACCACCGGGCTCAGGGTGAGCGTCGCGAGGGGGATCCCCTCCCCGGTCGTATTGTCGACGATGCTGCCGGTCAGGTACTCGAAGAGGTCCGGGGACGGGCTGCCGTACCCCGGGGCGGCGAACGCTCCCTCGCCGACGGCGAGGAATGGGGTGAGATGGATCGGGGGGGCGACGTATTCGGCGCCCGGTACGGTCACATTGACCCAGGTGAAGTTGCTGATGTATCCGGGCGCTGAGGCCTCGACGGCGTACGCGCCGGACGTTCCCACCCCGGCGGCGAGCTTCGCGGTGAATTGCCCCCCGGTGCCGGTGATGCCGCTGTCCAGCGCCGGCTGGCAGTCGGTGAGGTCGATGTCGCATGTTTGAACCGTCGCGTAGACGATCGGGGTACCGTTCGCCTCCAGCACCTCGCCTTGGATCCATGACACCGGGGTCAGGTTGAGAGTGCCGACGGAGACGGACGCGCCCGGATCCACGACGTCGGCCCAGCTCTCGTTGTCAACATAGTCCGACGCGGCCCCCTCCACCGAGAACCACCCGGTCCCGGTGGTAATGTTGAACTTTCCACTCTGGGCGACCGAAATTCCTCCCCCAGTGACCGACTGACCTGCCGGGGACGCCGTGGCGGTCGGGGCGAACCAGTTCGGGACCGGTTGGCCCGTCACGGAGTCGTCGAGGGTGCCGCTGATCGTCCCTTGGTGGGTCGACAGGTTGATCGACGTTTCATGGTCGGCGGTCACCGAGGCGAGGGACAAGGGGCCGCCGAACACCCCCGGGGGGATCTGCGCCCAGGTGAGATTCCCCGCGTTGCTCGCCGTGGAGGAGACGGCGAGGCGGACCGGGCCCGGGGGCACGGCGACGCAGAATGTCTGGTTGGCGTTGGTGCTGGTCGGCGAGGGGCAGTTGAGCGGATCGTACGGGCAGTACGAGTACTGTCCCTGGTCCGAGATGGAGTTACATCGCCCGCCGTTCCCGGGGGTGTTGATCGGCCCAGAGGTGGGCAGGCAGAGGGAGACCTCGTCGGTGGAGCACGCCGTGATGGTCCACGCCCCCCCCTCCCCCTTGATCACGCCTTGGACGAACGTCCCCGCGGTGAGGTCGATAGCCGGGAGACGGGTCACTTCCGCGGCGGTGATGTTCGCAAAACTGGTGTTCCCCCACACGGGCAGGAGCAGGTTCGTCGGCCACGTCGGTTCGCCCGGGATGCAGCTGCCCGTCGTATCGGGCTCGACCTGGAGGTGGACGCGGAGCGGGGCCGCGTACACCGCGAACGGGCTCAGGATCGTCTGACAGGAGCTCTGGCAGGTGCTGGAGGTGAGGACCGTGATGAACGTCGGAGCTCCCAGCCCGACGCGTTTGGTCGTGCTGTACGCGGAGAGTAGCCCGTCCAAGCTGCAGACGGTGAGGACAACGTCCGCCACGGGGACGCAGCTCTGACCGAAACAGTTGCCCGTGGTCGTCTCGTCGTACCAATCCGAACTCTTCACCGCGGAGGGCCACGTGAAGCCGGTCGATCCCGCGACGACTCCCTCCGGGACCAGCCACACCACTCCCAAGTTCACCGTCGTGCCCAAGGGCGCCGATCGGACGAACACCGGGCTCGAATTCTCGAGGAATCCGTCCATATCGACGGTCAAGGTGTCGCTGCCGGGCGGTGCGAAGGCATACGGAGCGGTGCCGATCGGCAACGCGGTGCCCTGTCCGAACGACACCCCCGTCAAACGGCTGCGCAGGGTGATCGCGACGAACCCCTGACCGGACGTGATCGCATGTTTCGTGACGGAGTTCCATGGGGTGACCGTGACATTGACCCCGACGGTGAGGTAGACGGTGAACGGGAGGTTGTAGTGTTGCCCCGGGCCGAGATCGACGAACGTGTTGTTCGGGAGGTACGGCGAGGGCTGGGCGACGTAGGTGTTCTGGGAGTTCAGATAGTCCGTCCCTTCGGGCGGCGTGAAATCGATGACGGCCGGGCCCGGTGGCACGGCGACCCCCGGGGTGTTGAAGCAACCGTTGGAGCCCGAATAGAACGCGGGGCTCGCCTCCAGGGCCCCATCCCGGGTGGATGCAGTGATCCGCACGCCAGGGACGGACGTGTTCCACCCGGCCGCCTTGATGCATCCCGAGACGATCGCGTCGGGGACCAGATAGATGGTGCCGGCGGAGACCGTTCCCGCGGTCACCCCGAACAGGGTCGTGTAGTTGGTCATGTTGTCCCCCGCGACGACGGTCACCAGGATGGTCCCGGGATCGACGTTGTTGGCGGTGAACCTCCCCGAATTATTCGTGAGGACCGTCGGACAGCTGGGCACGCACGCCTGCCCGACGGCCTGGACGCTGACCGTCGCCCCGGAGATTGGGACGTGGGGGAGCGGTTCCGCCCGCAGCACGGTCCCCTCCACAATGACTCCGCCGGACGAGCCGAACGGGACGTCGCTGGAGGAGCGGCCCGCCGAGGCGGACCCCGTCGCCACGGCACTCCCGTTCGAACGATTCGATTGGGAGCTCCCATTCCCCAGCCAACCCCCCGAAGTCGATGTCGCCTGGAACCCCGTCGAGTGAAAATTCAACGGCACCGGCCGCTGGCCGGCCGGGTATGAACCGGGAAGGGCGGACGCTTCCAGCCCGCTCGATAGCGTCGCCGCGCGGGTCGACGCATGGGATGGGGTGGTTGCCGTTCCGTTGGCGGATGCCATCGAGATCGCGTTGGTCCCGACCCCGGACCCCACCGCCGAAACGATGGCGAGGAACGCAGTGAGAACGGCGAGAAACCGGCTAGTCCTCGCCCACCGGCTTCGAGCGGACCGGCCGGCTGGCAGCGGGCTCGGCAGAACGTGCCTCCCCGACTCCCCCATTCCGTTTCCTCGGCGGCCTGAGACCGTCCTCACCCAGCTCGCCCCCTCCCTCCCCCGAAGGATCGGGGTCCAGCGCCAGGGAGGTGGGGGCATACTTCCCGCTTCGAACCGCTACGGGCTCCCGTCCCCATGATCGTCCTTGCCTGTCTATAGATAAGAGCCCGAAGGACTCTTGAAGACTCGTCGCCGATACAAGTGTCACCCCTCCCTGACCCGGGTCGAGCCGGATGCCTCACGACCCGTTCCGGGGACGGGTCGGGAAGGCGTCGAAAGGCACCCGATCCGAGAGGGTTCGAGTTCCTCCCTCGGTGGATCGTAGCTCGGGTCACGACTCTCTCGACCGCCGCAGCCCCGTCACTCGGATCCGGAACCGTCCGCCGCCGGAACTTCGGCGGGCTCCTCTGTTTCCCCGGCAGAGGGGGACGGAGCCTCCTCCGAGGGAGGCTCGTCCGCGGGCTGGGTCGAGGAACTCTTGGGCCCCCCCGACCGGCGGAGCAGGACGAGGGCGACGATCGCCACCAGCAACACGGCCACCCCGATTCCCAGGAGCAGGGGCAGGTCGGAGGAGCTGCCCAGGGGGACCGCGGTGGAGCTCGGGGTTGACACGGTTACTGTGACCGTCTTCGCGACCGAGCTCCCGGCACTGTCATTCACCCACAAGGAGA
>JAKIVR010000044.1 GCA_022750455.1 Thermoplasmata archaeon
ACTAATTGCGCTATCGGTCTCGAGACGTATTTAGGATCGGAAGACTGTACCTCCCGGCTTCCCGCGCGATATCCAACACACGGTACTCGGGATACCTCCAATCTCGCCTCTTCTTTTCGCCTACGGGACTATCACCCTCTGGGGTCCGCCGTTCCAGGCACGTTCGGCTCCCATGGCTCGCGAGTACGGAGGTCCACTACGCCACATCTCCCCACCCTTGCCGGGCGGGGATTCGGTTTGTTCTCTGCCGTTTTCGATCGCCTTTACTTACGGCATCTCATTTGATTTCTTGTCCTCCCCCTACTAGAATGCTTTACTTCGGGGGGTTCCCCTTCCTTGCGGAATGATCCTTACGGATCCGGAGTTCCGATTCGGTGATCGGTGGATCGCAGGTTCCTTGCGCCTACCCACCGCTTATCGCAGCTTGGCACGACCTTCATCGGCGCTCGAGCCCAGCCATTCCTCAACTGACAGGAGTCAGCTACTCTGACGACGCTAGACAAGCGTCCAGAACGCGTGTGACGGCGTCATCGTCCGACGGCAGGGACCGCCGAACTCTACGCCCTTCCCCGGAGAGGCCCCAGCCTCTGCGGGTGCATGTTCGCCACGCTCTTGGCAGAGTGGGCTCGGGGCCCAGCCAACGACGGATATTTAACGGAAGCGACGGGACGCACCCGGGGGGCTGAACGCCGACGCGGATCGTCCGCCCCCGATCGGCGTAGCGCCCTGGTACCGCGACGCCGCGTACGGGCAGAGCCCATCCCGGTGGGGGGCGCAACTCGAGCAGTTCGTTTCGTGGGGCACGGGGGCGCGCACGTTGTCCGCCCGGACCGTTCGGACCGCGTTCGTGATCCAGGCATCCTCTTGGGGACCGTACGGGACCTCGATCCAGCCTTCGTGCTGTCCGTCGCCCGCCGCATCGCCATAGATCAGGTAGCCGTGGCGCGGCAGGGCGCCCACGGTCGCCGCCACCAGTCGGCACTCGGCGAGCACCTGGATGATGTCGAAGGCGCGCCCGTGGGTCGCGTGGAGGCCATGGAACGGATGCGTCGACTTGTACTCGATCGGGGCGTAGCTCTGATCGCCGCGTCGGACCACCAGATCCGGGCGGCCGCTCAGTCCGAGCTCGCTGTCGATCAGATTCCGGTTGTGGGTCAAGAAGCGGGAGTCGAGACGGACCTGGTTGGGGGCGAACAGCATCGGCAGGTCGTCCTCGCCTTCGTCTTGGTAGACGATGGAGTCCTGGGGGAAGACGTCGAACCGGCCTCCGTTGACGGACGCGTTCACATGGGGGGGCTCGACGAGCGGCGAGCGGTGGAGAGGCACGACGTCGCGGGGGGTCCGCGGAGAGGACGGAGCCCCGTCCCGCTGGCTCGCCCGCTGGGTATGGACGAGTTCCATCTCGTGAGGGCACCGGTAGTAGGTGACCAAGTCATGCGGCGTGAGGTGCTCGAGTACCGGGGCGGCGATTGCAACAGCCATCGAACGGTGGTCCGGGCCCGACCCCCTATCAAGCTGTGGTTCCACCGGCGCCGCGACCGATCGGGAACTTCGGTAGACGTCCGCCGACGTTGAAGTTCCTCACGCGAGGCGGGCCACCAGACGGCTTCGTGCCTCAGGGAGCAGCGTGGAGACGTCCAGCGCCTGGGCGAGGAGGCCTCGGTCGTACGAGCTCCGGCGAAGGTGATCGACGATCAGTTCGATCCGATCCTTCCGCTGGCGTTCAGCGGCCCGGACTAGATCGAACTCGAGGGGGGCGACGGGGACATCGAACTGGTGCCAGGTCATGCGTTGTCGCCGGGCCCAGACCCCCGGACCTCCCCATTCGTTGAACGGTTCGGTCTCTAAGGAGTCCGAGGAGGCTCCCGACCATTCGACCCGGGCGCCGTCCTTCAACGTCCCGAGAAATGCCTCCGCACCGAGACGATCGGAGTTGCCGAGATGGTCGGTCACCGCGAGTGGTGCGATGAGGTAATCCTGGAGTTCTTCCGCGAGCACCGTCGCTCCCTCCGCCGTTGTACCGAGGTCGATATCTCCCGGCACCAGCGGAACGCCCCGAATCCACGCGCCGGCAGAACCTCCGATCTCCCAAGGAATCCCACGGGCCTCCAGGACCTGGGAAGCCACGGGCAGGAGCTGCTCCAACGCGGACTCAACCGGGGGGACTGCGATCCCGGCGACCTGTTCGAGCAGCGGGGCGAGAGCGAACCGAAATCGATTGTAGGCGAGACGGACCATCGAGCGCCGCTCCGCACCACAACGAAAGCTCCGCTCCCAGCACCGGGGTCCGCCGATTGGGCAGGAGACGGAGGGATGACGGAAGCCGAGACGATCCGGAGTGGCGGCGGCCTCCCCGGCCGCATCTGTCCCGCCCGGTTGCAAATGGAACGTGAAGGCGGAGCTCGCGGGCGGCCGAGACCAAGTCAGTTGCAGTAGGTACCCACCTCCGACGTCAGGGCCCGACACGAGCTCGGTGGGCAGCTGGAACGGGGCCGCCGGAGGCGGAGTTCCCCCAGGGGAGCTCATCTCTTCGGTCCGTTCCTGAGTACGCTCACCGACTGGGAGTTGGGAGGGCGGGGTTCGAAGCCGCCGAGGGGCTCCCGAGCCATCGCGGTTAGGAACGCCCGCCTCCGGGAAGGCCCGAACTCCCAGAGCATCGGGTCGGAGGGAATTTCGGCCATGAACGTCTCGTCAACGGGGAGGACGGTATAGAGGTTCGGTGGGACGCGCGTCCCGTTCACTTCGGGATGATGCCGGTCTCGACGGCGACGAGGCCGTGATCCAGGTGCCCCACAAGATACTCCCCGTTGCGGAGGGGCCGCCAGTCGGGGAGGCTCGGGTCGAACGGTTCGCTGGCCACGATCAGCTGCTTCGCGTCGGTCCGATAGCACATCTCGTAGAACGGATGCCGCTTGTCGCACAGCCCCGGTCCGTGTTCGCCCAGGTAATGGCAGAACCCCCACAGCTCGTTGGGGCCGCGGGTGACGATGATGTTCAGGCCGGTGTACGGCTGCGGGACGCCCTTCCCGTGCTCCTTCCAGACCTGGACGAGCTCGTCCCTCGTGTGCGTGAACGCCGTCAGCGGGTCCCCGAGCTCCTCGATATTTCGCATGAGGAGCCAGAAGAGGATCTCGCTGTCGTTGACGCCTTGAACGTTCCGTTCGAACTTGCCGAGGTGCGGACGGGTCTCGCGCGGGAGAGAGATCATCCCGTTGTGGGCAAAGAGCGACCCTTCGAACGAGAACGGCTGGCTATTCTCGAGGGCGACGAGTCGCTCGCGGGGGAGGTTCATTGGGTTGGAGGCGCTCCGAATGTGGGCGATGACGACGGGCCCGTGGGCGGTGTTGGAGGCAGCGATGAACCGCACCCTCTCGAGTTCCTCGAAGATCCCTCCGATCCCCCGCTCGATCCGGGGCGACCGTGTCTTGTCGTACCAGCCGATTCCCCAGCCATCGCGCTGCAAATGTGTCGGGTCCGCATTCGACTGGACCAAGAGAGAGGATGGCGAGGTGGTCAGCCAAGGAGACGGGGAGGACGAACGGCCTCCCAACAGGCCGAACAGACGACACATCGCGACCCGGCCAATTGGCGCTCTTGGATAAAGGTACGCGAGGAGTGGCGCTCCCGGTCGGCTGGGAGCTTCTGCCGGGGCCGGCAGGGCCCGCAGGTTTCGCCGGTGCCACGGAACTCTTTTAACGCGCGGGCCCCTAGATTTGGTTGGAAGCGCAGTCCATGGTTCACATCCTCGTTACACCGTCCGCTCGGGACCAGGTGTTGAAGATCATGGCCAAGGAGCAGAAGCCGGATGCCGCGCTCCGTCTCTTCGTCCAGGGAGGTGGTTGCTCCGGGCTCAGCTACGGCATGACGTTCGACCATCAAGAGACGGGGGACGAGGTCGCGTTCGATGAAGGGGCCCTCAAAGTGGTGGTCGACCGGGCCAGCGCACCACTCCTCGAAGGGGTCCAGATCGACTTCTTGATGGGTCTCGAAGCGTCCGGGTTCAAGATCTCGAACCCGAATGCCAAGGAGACCTGCTCGTGCGGCAAGTCGTTCTCCGCCTGAAACGACCTCCCGATCTCGAGTTTCACACTCGTCCGACGCCCTCCGAACCAGGGTTCCAGCCAGCGGGAACCGAACTCTACGGACGCGACCGCGGATCGGCCGAAGGGGTGTGCGATCCAACACTGCCGGTGGGGGAGTTCGCGGTCCGTCCACCGGCGACCGGGCCGGGAACGCGCGCCCGGGGCGCGACCGGGGCGACTGGTCCCGAACGCCGGGGAGGCCCAAAGCCTCCCGGAACCGGTCCGGGTTCGAATGCGGTGGGGCGAGCGAAATTCCCGTGCGCTCGACGGGCTGAGGAGAGGCTGGAGAACAGGGCCGTAAAGATGCGCCCGCGCAAGGCGAGGATCTTGCTCTGCCCACGGGTACGTTCGTCGAAGTGCATCGGGAGCTGCGCGACCCGGCCGTCGGGAGCGAACTGGAGCGGGAAGTACAGAAATTTTGCTCCTCGAACTTCTAGCCCGGACCGGGGGAGTACGCTCGAACGGTACGCAAAGAATCCGGAGAGGGGATCGGAGAGGTGCCGAGCTTTCCGGGAGAGGAGACGTACCGCCAGCTCTGCCCCCCGGGAGATCAGCGCCCGACCGAACGTGCGCTGGACCGGGGTGGTCCCGTCCAGATACCGTGACCCGACACTGACGGTGGCCCGTCCACCGAGGCAGGGCTCGACGAGGGCCCACGCCTCCTCCGGGCGGTGCTGGAGGTCCCCGTCCATGATGAGGGTCACGAGGCCCTGGCATTGCCCGAACCCGGCGTATTGAGCCGAAGCCGTACCGGAGCGGGTCGAGCGCTGAACAAGGGAGACCCGTTGGTCGTCCCGGGCGATGTCTCGGATCTCGGCGACTGTCCGATCGGTGCTGCCGTCGTCGACGAAGCACAACTCCCAGTCGGAGATTGGAAGCGAGGCACGGAGGCGTCGGTACAGCTCGGAGACATTTCCTTGCTCGTTGACCACGGCGACGACGATGGAAACGGAGATGGAACGGCCATTCATTTTCGGCGCCGGACCCCTCCCGGCAGGTTACAAGCCGTCGGGGGGTGATATGAGCCTTTGCCCCGAAAGGAGTCGGAATTCTCCGCCGCGTGAAAAGCGCGGTTCCGTTTTCCGCCAGCCGCAACAGGATGCTCGCCAAGAAATAGGGGATTGTGGTCGGTCGTCCGGGATTCTGCGTTGTCGCGCATCTTGGTCACCGGGGCCACCGGATTCATCGGACGAAATCTCTGCGCGAGCCTCGCTCGGGACGGTCACGATGTCACGGGAACGTACATCCGGCGCGAGGAGCTTCCTGAGTTCGACCGGAGCGTCCCGCTCCAACGCGTGGATGTTCGGAACCGAGCCCGCCTCGAAACCCTCGTGCGGAAGGTACGCCCGCAGGTGATCTACCACCTCGCCGGCCAAGCGTACGTCATCCAGTCGTATCGGGACCCGGTCGAGACGTTCGAGACGAACGTGATCGGGACGATCCACCTGTTCGAGATCGTGCGCCAGCTTCCCTCCATCGATTCCGTGGTCGTCGCCTGCTCTGGGGCGGCGTACGGTTTGCCCGAATCGAGCCCGATCGCGGAAGACTGCCCCCTCCACCCGATCCACCCGTACGGTGTCTCCAAGGCGACGCAAGACACTCTGTCGTACCAGTACGCTCTCAACTTCGACCTGCCGATCGTACGGGCCCGCCTCTTCGGCACAACCGGTCCGGGGAAGCGGGGGGACGCGATCAATGACTTTGCGATCAAACTGCGGAAGCTTGAGCTCCAGACCAAGGGACCCCGAAAGCTCCTGGTCGGCAATCTGACCACCGCCCGCGACATCTCGGACGTGCGCGACACGATCCGCGCCCTCCGATTGCTCAGCGAGCGGGCCGAGAACGGGCAGGCGATTAATCTCGGAGCCGGGCGGGCGTACCGGATCCAAGAGATGCTCGATCGGTTGATCCGTCTCTACGGGATCGAAGTCGAGGTTCGTCAGGACCCGGGGCTCATCCGACCGACGGATGAACCGCTCATCGTCGCCAATGTCCGGAGATTGCGATCTCTCGGGTTCCGTCCGGAGTATCCGATGACCCGCACCCTCCGGGACGTGGTCGCCTACTGGCGGTCCTCGATGGCGTCGCCGAACTGAGGGGCGAGCCGAGCCGGACCTGGTCCGGGGGCACCGTCGGGCTCCGGCTCCACCCGCTCCCGCCCGCCCCGCAACCGGTCGACGACATCGCGGACCGGGGGAGCGAGAAAAGCGTACCCGCCGAGGATCCAGAGGAGAAGGATGGCGGCTCCGGAGGAGACGCCTGCGACGAACCATAGGTCGGCTTGCAGGTGAAGAATGGAGGTGTACGCGATAGCGACGCCGTTGATCCAGAGTACGCTGCCCGTTCCCAAGTCCACGGCGAGAGGGTAGAACACCCCTACCGGCGTGAGAAGCGAGGCGTACAGCAGGACTCCTCCGAAACTGAGGAAGATCAAGGCCCCGAGTAGCACCCGACGTCCGCGCCAGGGGAATCCCAAGAGCACCAATGGGACGAGTCCGACGAGATTCTCCGGCTCGGGCGAGGGGTCGGCCAAGAGGACGCCGGCCAATGCCCAGCAGGCGCCCCACGCGAGGATTTGAAATCTTTCGGCGGGGGACCGGGAGCGGTACGTGAGTTGGGAGTACAACACACCGAAGGCAGCGCCGACGACCGCGACGACGGCCAACCCGCGATAGACGGAGAGGAGGAAGAACGCGTTCTGCACGTTCGACACGAACGTGGAGTACGCGCCATTGAACTGCGGCGAGGCCGGATTGAACGCCGCAAGAAGGCTCGCTCCTCCGAAGTAGGTGTTCCCGTAGAACTTGGATTGCAGTGACGTTGAGGTTTGGCCGAGGAAGGGGAGGAACGCCAGGGCACTCGCCCCCGCGCCCACGATTATCTGGCCGAGGTCGGTGAATCGGCGCCTCCACGAGATTCCCGCCGCCGTGGGCCACGCCAGGACCCCTGCGAGCACCATCAGGAGGAAGATGACCGGGTACCCTTTCGAAAGGATGGAGAGCCCGAGCGCGAGGCCTGCCAAGAGGCAATGATTGCGGATCAGCGCGATCATGAACGCCAGGAAGAACAGGATCGCGAGCGTGTCGACCTCTCCTTGGATCGAGGAGGCCCAGATCACCAACGGATTGAGGAACCACGCCGCGGCCACAGCGGCGGGACCCAACGATGTCGGGAGGGGGAGAGAGCGCCGAACGCCGTACAGAGCCACGGCGACGGCGGTGTCCGAAAGGATCAACGGAAGCTTCCAAGCGAACAGGGCCGTCGAGATCGGGACGGCCGTGCTCCCGAACCCGGTCGCCTGCACCATCGGGGCCATGGCGGCGATCGACGGGACGAGGTGATGGACCCCGAACCACCACGCGACGGGGGCCATGGGGATCACCGAGAGAAATGGGCCGAGGGGAGGGTTGTGCCACGTCCCGTCGGCATAGGGACTTCCGTGGGTCAATAGGGCCACGTCGGTCTGGGTGAAGTACGCGGAGTCGATCGGCCACGCGGTCAACGGCGCGAGCGCGAGTCGGACGGCGAGGCCGACGAGCAGGATCCATCGGAGTCGTCGGTGGTCCGGGGATTGTAGGAGGTCGGTGGCGACTCCGATGAGCCGCACGAGCATCGCCGACGGGACGGAGAGCCACGCCAAGCGCCGGATCGGGCAAGGCTCGTTAGAATTCATGGGCGAGTCAACGGTTCTCCCGGGGGACGGCGACCCGCCGGGGCAGCTCACACCAGTTCGTAATATGCTCGACGCCGTTCGTCGGCCGTCGAGGTGGACCTCCCGCCCCGGGTTCAGATCGACCGAACGATCTCGTCAGAGCTTCTTGACCGCTTGGACAAGGCGGGTCAAGGTCTCCTGGGCGTCGCCATAGAGCATCCGGGAGTTATCCTTGTAGAACAGGTCGTTCTCTACGCCGGCGAACCCTTTGCCCGCCCCCCGCTTGAGGACGATGACGTTCCGGGCTTGATCGACGTTGAGGATCGGCATCCCTTGGAGCGGACTTCCGACCCTCCGGGCCGCGGGGTTCACAGTGTCGTTCGCCCCGATCACCACGGCCACGTCGGTGCTCGCGAACTCCGGATTGATCTCGTCGAGATCGAGAAGGTGGTCGTACGGCACGTTCGCCTCCGCCAAGAGCACGTTCATGTGCCCGGGCATCCGGCCGGCGACCGGGTGGATGGCGAACTTCACCTGTACGCCCTTCGCCTCGAGGACGTCGGTCAGTTCCTTGACCTTGTGTTGGGCCTGGGCCACGGCCATCCCGTACCCCGGGCAGATGATCACGGTCCCGGCGTACGCGAGCATCGCCGCCGCGTCGTCGAGATCGATCGGTTTCAAGGAGCCGTGGATGACGGCCCCTTCCTCTTCGTGGGCCCCGAAGGCGCTGAACAGGACGTTCGAGATCGAGCGGTTCATTGCCCGGGCCATCAGGATGGTCAGGAGGGAGCCCGCGGCGCCCACGATGACGCCCGCGACGATCATCGCATAGTTGTTGAGAGCGAATCCGTCGATCCCGACCGCGATGCCCGTGAGGGCGTTGTAGAGGGAGATGACCACCGGCATGTCGGCGCCTCCGATGGGGAGCGTCATCGCAAGTCCGTAGAGAAGGCCCAGAGCGAAGAACACCGCGAGGAGGCTGATGGGGACCGAGCCGAGGAAGGAGGGGTTCCAGACGAACAGACCTCCCGCGACGATCGCCGCCCCGAGGACGGCGAGGTTGGCCGGGACTTGTCCGGGGAAGGTGATCGGCTTGGCGCGCATCCAACCCTGGAGCTTCAGGAAGGCGATCACGCTCCCGGCGAACGAGATGGAGCCGATCAGACCCGCCGCGATATCCAGCGGAGAGAGGTTGTTCGTCGACCAACCTCCGTTCATCATGAGGCTCACTGCCGCGATGGCGCCGGCCGCGCCGCCGCCCATCCCATTGTAGACGGCGACCATCTGCGGCATGTCGGTCATCTGCACCCGCTTCGCGGCGACGAAGGCGATCCCTCCGCCGATCGCGATCCCGAAGCCCATCAGGGCGAGATTCACCACGAGATGTCCCGAGTTGCCGCTGATCGCCGGGTCGAGACCGGTCACCAGGATCGCCAGCAGCATTCCCGCTCCAGCCCAGAGGATGCCGGCGCGGGCGGTGGCGGGGTTGCTCATCTGGCGCAGGGCGTAGATGAACAGCAGGACGGCCAGGATGTAGACCGGCTCGATGATCTCGAAGACGTCGACCATGTCAGCCCTGCTTCTTTGGGGTCGGCTTCGAGCGGTTGAACATCTCGAGGATGCGTTCGGTGACGGCGTACCCTCCGGTCACGTTCGCGGCGGCGAGAACCACGGCGAGGAACCCGACGATCTGCTCCGGTCCGGTGCTGGCCGCCCCGAGAGCGACCATGGCGCCTACCAAGACGACCCCGTGGATGAAGTTCGAGCCGGACATCAGAGGGGTGTGCAGGAGCGTTGGGACCCGGCTGATGACCTCGTACCCCGTGATCGCCGCGAGCACGGCGATGTACACGGGCGGAATGATCTCGATCACCCAGGTGGGAACGGTCATGCGGAGCTCCCGAGCAACTCACGGGTCGGCCCATGCCGGACCTCCCCCTGCGACGTCAGAAGGCTCGCCGCGAGGATCTCGTCGGAGAAATCGGTAGTGAGAGCTCCCGGGCCGGCCAGAAGCAGTCCGAGGAACGATTGCAAGTTCTTCGCGTACATTTGGCTCGTGTGAAACGGAATGGCGCTCGGGAGGTTGAGGGGACCGAGGATCGTCACGCCGTCCTGGACGACGGTCTCCCCTGGCCGTGTCAGCTCACAGTTCCCACCGGACTCCGCGGCGAGGTCGACGAGCACCGCTCCGGGGCGCATGCGCCCCACGGTCTCTTTAGTGACGAGGCGGGGAGCCTTTCGACCGGGGATATTCGCCGTGGTGATCACCACGTCCGCCTGGGCAACGGCGGCCGAGACCATCTCCTGTTCCTTTGCCTTCTCTTCGGGGGTGAGCTCGCGGGCGTATCCCCCGGCTCCCTCGGCATTGATCTCCAACTCGAGGAACTTGGCCCCCAGACTGCGCACCTGGTCCCCGGCTGCGCGGCGGACATCGTACGCCTTGACCTCGGCGCCCAGTCGTTTGGCGGTGGCGATCGCCATCAAGCCGGCGACCCCGGCCCCCAAGATCAGGACCGACGAGGGTCGGATCGTCCCTGCGGCGGTCGTCAACATCGGGAGGAACTTGGGCGAATGATCGGCTCCCATCAGGGTCGCGACGTAGCCGGCCGCCGTCGCTTGACTCGAAAGGACATCCATGCTCTGCGCGCGGCTGATCCGTGGAATGAGCTCCAAGGCGAACGACGTGATCTTCCCGTCCCGCATCTTGGCCACGATCGGAAGGTTTCGGCCGGCGTTCATGATACCGATCACGATCGTCCCGGGGGCCAGCTGGGCGATCTCCTCGGCGGTCGGGGTCTGCACCTTCAAGACGACTTGGGCGCCGTCGAACAGCTCCCGAGGGGTGCCTACGATCCGACCGCCGGCGGCCAGATACTGAGAGTCCGGGTAGAACGCCTCGACCCCGGCGTTGGTTTGGATCCGGACTTCGACCCCCGACTTGATCAGCCGTCCGACGATCTCCGGGACGAGGGCGACGCGTCGTTCATTGGCAGCCAACTCGCGTGGGACCGCCAAGGTGATGGGCATGGAATCCACCTCGGCGAACCGGGTCAGGCTATACGCTTGCCGCTTGCCCCGATCCGCTCGGATCCGGTGATTTCGTCGCGTCGGTCCGAGAGGGGTCGTTTCCGGTGTGAGGCAAAGCTAAATGCCCGTGTGCGGGCACAGGGTCATATAGGTCATGTCAGAGAGCCCGGGGGCGCGGCGGCCCACACTTCTGATCCTCTGCGAGCCCCTCGTCTCGGACCATTCGGTCCAGTTCCGATTCATCTCGTCGGTAGCGACCCCCTTGCTCGAGCAGTTCGATATCACCCTCGCCACGACGTACTCCTCCCCGGACGCGAAGGCACGACTCGAGAAGATCGGATTTGCGGTCGTGGCGCCTCCCCGGGACCGGTACCTCTTCAATCGAGCGCTCCGACACCTCGGATACGGCAGCGAGGCAACTTACTGGGCCGAAGCGTGGGCCCGCGAGGCGATCGTCCCGTTCAACCGACGCCTCTTCGACCGGATGCTCCGAGGAAAGGCGTTTGATTTCTCGGTCAATACCACCAACACCGCCGCCCGGCCGAGCGACGTGTGGTGGATCCAGGGTCCCCCGGGGCACGAGGCGCTCCGCACCATGCGCGCGGAGTCGGGGGGTCTTCCACTCGTCAATCGCGAGCCGTTCCTCTCGCTGGTTCGGCTGTTGGACGGAAACCTGACCCGCCGTCTCTACGAACGCTCGAGATCCCGGGCGGCGGCGTCGAACTATATTCGGGAATTCTACGAGCAACGGGGCATCGCCGTCGGGAGGACGATCTACAACGTCGCGGATCTGTCGGCATTCGTGCCTCGGCCCACTCCTCGGAAGGCCCGGTATGTACTGGCGTACATCGGAAAAGAGACCGAGATCGCGCCCCTTCTGGAACTGGCCCGGAATCACATCCGGGTGGTAGCGTTCGGGAGCAAACTGATCCCGGGAATGGACGTCGCCCGGTTGCGCGAAGCGTTCGATTTCCGGGGCCGGGTGAGCGAGGACGAGCTGGTCGCTCTGTACTCGAACGCCGAGTTCACCGCATTCCCGTTCTCCAATGAACCGTTCGGATACGTTCCCTTGGAGTCGATGGCGTGTGGAACCCCGGTGCTCACGTACTCGAGAGAAGGTCCGGCCGAGACAGTGGTGCATGGGCAGACCGGATGGCTCGTGGCTACCGCCCAGGAGTTCGTCCAGGTCGCCAGCCAGCTCTGGAGAGAGGGTTTCGACCGCGAGCGGTTCAGCCGAGATTCGATTCGGCAATCCTCCCGCTTCCGGCCCGAACCCCAGTCTCGCCTGCTCGCCGACCTGCTACTTCACGCGCCTCCGCCGTTCGCGGGACCGCCCTCCGTCTGGAGACGCCTGGGACGATCGGGAGAGATTTCGGCGGCTCGCTCCGGTGCGTCGGCGGGATCCCCCGCTCGCCCAATCGGGGCGGTGGCGCAGGGACCTCCCGACGACCCACGGACATTAATACCGCGCGGGAGATGAAGGTCCGAAGGACACGATTATGGCAATCAAGCTCGAAGTAACCCCGGACGCCCGAACCCACGTTCAGCAGTTGATCGGAACCCAGAAGCCGGGGACCGTCGTCCGCGTGTTCCTCCAGCCGGCAGGTGGGGGAGGGGGCGGCTGCGGGTCGGGCGGAGGAGGCTGTGGATGCGGTGGTGGCGGCGGGGGCTGCGGATCCGGTGAGGCGAGCGCCCCATCCTTTGGGATGGCCTTCGACAAGCTTCGGACGGGTGACGAGATCGTCTCCGTCGATGGATTCAAGGTCGTTGCGGACGCCGGGAGCGCCGAGTTCCTGGAAGGTGCCACGATCGACTTCGTCCAAGGCCTGGAGGAGTCCGGTTTCAAGATCGTCTCCCCGATGCTCGCGGCCGTGCGTCCCAGTCCCGAAGGGAAGAGCGAGTCCGCCGGCGGCTGTGGCTGCGGGTCGGGTGGCGGCGGCTGTTGCTGAATCCGTTTCACGCCGGGCGCACCGGGTTCAAACCTAGGCCCGCCGATCGAAGAAGGTAGACCCATGGCTCGACGCCCGAGACGGGGCGTAGTCCGGAGGGCGAGCCGTTGACCCCGCCCAAGAAACTTCTGATCATCGCTCCGTACCCTCCGAGCCACGACACAAACTCTCTCCTGGTCGAGTCCTGGCTCGCCGCGATGACCGCGGCCCGTCCCGACCTCCAAACGGTGGTGGCGGCGAACCGGACCACCGAAGCCGAGCGGAGCATTCCTCCGGGAGCGGTCGTCCACCGCGTTTGGACGTTCGGCGACCGGGCGGGGGTGATCGCCGCCAACGTACTCCGAGAAGCTGACCGGGAGGAGTTCGAGGTCGCTCACGTCCATTTCAACTACTTCACGTACGGCAATCCGTTGCGGAGTCTGAAGGCGTTCCTGCTGATCGCGGCGGGTCTCCGAGCTCGCGGGATCCCGGTCCTCCTCACCCTCCACAGCGTCATCGATTCTCCTCTCCAATACATCGTGACCCGTCGGTCGATCGAACTCCGCTTGCCCGGCTGGATGGAGTTCGTTCCGCGAAGGTTGAGCCGGGCGATCGCCCGAATCGTGGTCTTGTCCGTGTCCAAAGCGATCGTGACGTCCAGTGTCGCCTTGGCCAGTCTCCGAACGATCTCCACGATTCCGGAAGGTCGGTTGTCGTGTATCCCCGTGGGGCTCGCAGTGCCGCTCGGGACGAGCCCGCCACGACCCCCCCGGGGGTTGAGGCAACCGTGTCAGGTCACCCTCTTAGGGCGGATCGTGCCGTACAAGGGGGTCGACGATCTCATCGTCGCCAGCCGACTCTTGGCCTCCACGGACGGACATATCTCGCTGCGAGTGATCGGGCCGTGCGAGATGGGGGATGCCACTCCGACCCCCTACTTCCTTCGGTTGTGGCGCCTCGCTCAAACCCCACCTTCCCCCATCCGCCTTGAGAATCGCATGGTCCCCCTCGAGCAACTCCACGACCTGGTCGAGGAGACCGACGTGTTCGTCTTTCCGTTCCGAGACGATGGGATCTTCAGCGCCAGCGGCTCGGTCCTCGACTTCGCGGCCCGAGCGAGCGTCCCGATCGTACTCACGGACGCTCCCCGACTCCGGGACTATGCCGGGATGGAGGGCACGATCGTGGCGCGGGAACGGGACCCGTCGAGCCTAGCCGAGGCGATCCGCCAGGCCTCCCGGCGCCGCGGGATTGACGGGGACCGTCGCCAGGAGGAGCTGAACCCCTACACCGCGGCGTCGATCGCGGGACGGTACCTCGGGGAATACAAGTCTCTCGCCCGCCCGGCCCGTGCGTCATGATCAACGGTCATCCCAATCGGATCCGTTCGGACCCGACGACCGGAACGACCGTTGCCGCTCGTCGGCGCCACACCTCGAACATCACTCTTATCCCCCAACCCCGGCTCGTGCCCCGCTGAGAGAAACCCCGACGAAGGGGACGCGCTCCCCCCGGGGGGCTGCAGACAGTCGATTGGGAACGGCGCGTGACAGAAGCTCTGGAACCCAAGTCGACCGTGGCCCGGATGGTCTCGCACGTCCAGACCCGGTACGTGCGGGCCGCCTTTCGCCACCCCTCCTTATTCTGGGAGGGAGTTCGGAATCCGGACTTCTATCAGCTGCTCCGCCGGGCGGAGGACATGGAGTGGGGAAGCCCGGTCATGCGCCAAATGAAGGAGGCTGCCCAGAACAAGAGCGAAACGACGTTTCCATTCCGAGGGAGGCCGCTGTCCTACCTCTACCATCCTCACAACTACACCTGGGGGAATGAACGCGGAGTCGAGGTGCCGATCGCCCGGCAGTTGATCGATGGACATCCCCCGGACCAAGTGCTCGAAATCGGGAACGTGCTCGCCAATTACGGTGCGTTCCAGCACACGGTGGTCGACAAGTACGAGATCGGCCCCGGGATCATCAATGAGGATGTGGCGACCTATGTGCCGTCCGCCCCGGTAGAGCTGGTCCTCAGCGTCTCCACGTTCGAGCATATCGGGTGGGACGAATTTCCCCGCGAACGCGATAAGATTCCGCGAACCATCGAGCGTGTCCGGCGCTGGTTGGCACCGGCAGGATGGTTCTGGATCACCGTGCCGCTCGGCTACAACCGCTGGCTCGACCGATTGATCCGGGACGGCCTACTGGGGGCGTCCGAGCAGTGGTACTTCCGACGCATCTCCTTCGACAACCGATGGGAGCCATGCTCGCTCGACGACGCCTACCCCGCCGTGTACGGCAGCCCCGTGGACCGGGAAGACCAGACGCCCCCGTACCCTCGGGCGAACCAGCTTGGGGTGTTCGGCTTCCGTGCCGCCGGGAGCTCCTGACGTGGACGGGCGGGTCGAAGTCGTCCGGCAGGGGGCGACGCGCCTCCTCACCAGAGTTCGAAAACACCGGTTCGCCCTCCTTGGTCTGACCGCGTACATCGTCGTTCTGTCGTCCTACTCGATCTATCGGTACTTCAACGGCCAGGCCGATGCTTGGGACCTCGGCATCATGCAGCAGTCCCTCTACACGTTTGCCTTCGATGGACGGCTGTTCTACTACACCCCGGAGCTGTTCGTGAAGAATCCCTCCGGCTCGTTCTGGGGGATTCACTTCTCCCTCCTGATCATTCCGCTCTCGGCCTACTATCGCCTTTTCCCCTCGGGCATCTCCCTCCTAGTCCTCCAATCCGTGATCGTTGCGGCGGCCGCGATCCCTCTCCGAAGAATCTGTGCCGAGTTGGGCTCCCCGGACGGGAACTGGATCGCCGCTTTGTACTTGCTCTCACCGATGACCGTGCTCTCGGCGTTCTATGATTTCCACCTCGAAGCGTTCATTCCTCTCGGGGTCTTCACCCTCGTTCTTGCGCTCCTACGGAGGAACTACCTCTGGGTCGCCGTGGCGGCCGGCACGACCCTGAGCATCTACGAGTACGGCGCGTTCTTCGTAGCCGCTTCCGTCCTCTTTGTCGCCGCGCTCCATTACCGGGCCCTCCCGCGCCTGCTGACCGATGCCTCAAGCTGGAGCCGAAGCACCCGACAGATCGTGCTGGCCGGGGCCGCTCTCGTCCTCCTCAGCGCGGCGTATTTCGTCGGGGCGCAGTACATCATCCATTCGATCAATCCGGTGACCGCCCAACTCAACGGATCGTATACTCCCGAACCGATCTCAGTCGGCACCCTGCTTCCGGGCCTCGAATTCGATTGGTCTTCGAAACTGATCTTCTTCGCCGTGCCGTTGTTGGTTCTCGGCCTGATCCCCTTCTTCGACCCCCGAGGGTTGGTGATCGCCCTGCCGTTCTCCTTCATCGCACTCTTTGGTACCGCCGATTACGCTGAGTTCGGGTACCAGTACGGATTCCTGATCCTACCGGGCATCATCCTCTCCCTCGCGCTCGGTTTGATCTGGCTGAGACGCCATCGACTCGGCCTACGGATCATTCCATGGCTCCGGCCGGTCATGCTCACGGTCTCGGTGGTCTCCATCGCCGTCATCGTGATCCTGGGCACCG
>JAKIVR010000045.1 GCA_022750455.1 Thermoplasmata archaeon
AGACCGCCGCGGCCGCGGCGGGAGGCGGGGCCACGACCCGCGAGACGATGACCTTCGCGGTCCGAAGCAGACCGTAGCTGGAGCGGTACCCCTGCTGGACGATCTCGGCGACGGTTCCGTCGGGGTGGCGGGGGTCCGCGGGCGCCTCGCCCACGGCCTCGGCCTCCTCGGGGTGGAACCATTCGCCGACCCGCGCCACCGGTTCGACTCCGCCGCGCCGCATGAACTTCTCCCACTCCTGGTCGAGTAGCTCGAGCCCCTGACGGAGCGGGTCCCGCGGGGGCAGCCGACGGGCCGCGGCCAACGCCGGGGGGAACGATTCGTACACCGCGAGCAGGGAACGGTACAACTCGGCCTGGGCTTCCGAGCGAGCGCGTTCGGAGTCCCGCGAGGTTCGCTTGCGGTAGTTGTCGAACTCCGCGAGGAGGTACTTGTACCGGTTCAGCCAGTCTTCGTCCGACGGGACCGCCGCCGGCGACGGCTCCGCCGGAGCTGCGGGGGCCTCCGCCGAGGCCGGCGCGGGACTCGGACTCTCTTCAGGCGTGTCCATGGTGCGGTGGCCTCGGACCGGCACCCCGTATTTTCCCTTGGCGGCTCCCGTCCGACACCCGCGACGGGGCTCCGGTACCGCCCCGATCCCGCGGGTCGGCGGCGGCCCCATAGCTCGCGCGAGTGCCGCGAGATTCCGGCCAGTTCGTGGACGCACGAGAGCTGCCAACGAACGGGTTTCGACCCCCTCCGGAGCGGGTGTTTTCGAAGCCCGTTTTCTCGCCGGTACGAACGCTTATAATGCGTGTCTCGCTCGGTACATGGACGTCGTCCGCGACGCCTCATTTCATGGTCGAAAATTCCGCCGCGGTCGCGGCGTACGATGCGAGTTCCATCCAGGTTCTGGAAGGACTTTCCGCGGTCCGAAAGCGGCCGGGAATGTACATCGGCTCGACCGATGCCCGGGGCCTCCACCACCTGATCTACGAAGTCGTCGACAACTCGATCGACGAGGTGCTCGCGGGCGCCTGCACGGAGATCTCGGTGACGCTCCACCAGGACGGCTCCTGCACCGTCATCGACAACGGTCGGGGCATCCCGATCGATGTCCACCCGAAGTACCACAAGCCGACCCTCGAGATCGTGATGACGATCCTCCACGCTGGCTCCAAGTTCGACAAGGGGGCGTACAAGGTCTCGGGCGGCCTGCACGGCGTCGGCCTGCACGTCGTGAACGCCCTCAGCGAGTGGTTCGAGGTCCAGGTACTGCGGGGGGGCAAGCGGTACTTCCAACGGTACGAGCTGGGGGTCCCGGTCGCGCCGTTGAAGACGCTCGGGAGCGCCGAGGGGACCGGCACGGAGGCCCATTTCCTTCCGGACAAGAGCGTGTTCGAGACGACCATCTTCGAGAAGGAGACCGTCGAGCGCCGCCTCAAAGAGCTCTCCTTCCTCAACCCCCAGGTCACCATCCATTTCTCCGACGAGCGGGACGGCACGCAGTCGACGTTCCACCACGCCGGCGGGATCTCGGAGTTCGTCACGGACCTCAACACGGCGACGGCCCCGTTGTTCTCGCCGCCGATCACGCTCCACGCCAAGCGAGACTCGACCGACATCGAGCTCGCCATGCAGTACAATGACGGCTACAACGACACGACCCTCGCCTTCGTCAACAACATCCACACCGTCGATGGCGGGACCCACGTCATCGGGCTCCGGGCCGGGCTCACTAGGACGCTCAACGACTACGCCCGTTCCCACGGGTTCATCAAAGGCGAGAAGGAGAGCCTCACCGGGGAGGATGTCCGGGAAGGTCTGACGTGCGTCCTCTCGGTCAAGGTGCTCGAGCCCCAGTTCGAGGGCCAGACGAAGGCGAAGCTCGGCAACTCGGAGGTGAAGGGGCAGGTCGAAAGCGCGGTCAACGAGAAGCTTCAGGAGTACCTCGAGGAGCACCCGAGCGTCGCCCAGTCGCTCCTCGCGAAGGCCGTTCAGGCGTCCCAGGCGCGGGAGGCGGCGCGGAAGGCCCGAGAGCTCACCCGGCGCAAGGGGCTGTTGGAAGGCGGGGGATTGCCGGGGAAGCTCGCCGACTGTCACTCCCGAGACCCGGCGGCGTGCGAACTGTTCATCGTGGAGGGCGACTCGGCCGGGGGCACGTCCAAGCAGGGCCGGGACCGCGAGTTCCAGGCGATCCTGCCCCTCCGCGGCAAGATCCTGAACGTCGAGAAGGCCCGACTCGACAAGATGCTCGCCAACGATGCGATCCGATCGCTCATCACCGCGATCGGGGCCGGCCTCGGGGACGAGCTCGACCTGACCAAACTGCGTTACCACAAGATCATCCTGATGGCCGACGCCGACGTCGATGGCGCGCACATCCGGACCCTGCTGCTCACGCTGTTCTACCGCAAGATGCCGCAGCTGATCCAGCAAGGGCACATCTACATCGCCCAGCCTCCGCTCTACCGACTGCAGAAAGGCGCGAAGATCGTCTACGCGTACTCCGACGACGAGAGGGACAAGACGGTCCAGGAGTTCGGCGGCGGTCGAGGCATCACGATCCAGCGGTTCAAGGGACTCGGCGAGATGACGGCGGAGCAGCTCTCCGAGACGACGATGAACCCGATGAAGCGCACCCTGCTCAAGGTGACGGTCGAGGACGCGGCGAAGGCGAACGACATCCTCCAGATCCTGATGGGGGAGGAAGTCGAACCTCGCCGGAACTACATCCACGCGCACGCCGTCGAGGTCACGAACCTCGACATCTGAGCGGGAGAGGTCTATGGTCGGGGTGAAACACGTCCCGGGTTCCCCCGACCCTCCGCTCTGGCGCGCGCGCGGCATCCCGGAGAGCGGGCTGCCCCGCCCCGTCACGACCCGGCACGATGGAACGCTCCTCGCCACGGTCCGGATCGCGGAGGATTTCTCCGTCTCCACCGTCGCCCTCTGGGTCAGTCCCTCGGACTCCGAATGGTACGGCGGGTCGCCCAGCTCGCAGGCGTTCTCGACCGGGTACCACCTGACGGGGACGGAGGCGGAGATCGCCGAGTTCCTGGCCGATGCCGGTCGGACGATCCTCGAACGCGCCGAGGCGGTCGAGGCGGTGATCGCCGACGCGACCGCGCTCGGCCACCACGTGCCGCCGGCGACGATCGGCCACTGGCAGCGTCGCATGGGGATCCTCCGGCTCGCGGCCGCCCGGGCGGTCGTCGTCGCCACGGTCGCCGAGAACATCCTCCCCCATCCGTCCGAGGCGTACGGCAAGGCGCTCGGCACCCTGCAGGGCGAGCTGGAGCACGGCCAGTCGGTCGTTCAGGGCATCGCGCAGAGCCTGACCGACCTGCTCATGCTCCACAACGCCGAGACCTCGAACCGGCTCGCCGACCTGGCGAACGGCCTGACCACCCAGTCGAACCAGATTGCGACGATCGCCAACACGGCGAATGTCCGGATGCTCGGCCTGACGTACCTCACCTTGGTGCTCGCGTTCCTGAGCGCGGTCATCCTCTTCCCGAACACGGGAGCGACGATCCTGGGGATGCCGTCGGCGGCCTGGGTCCCCGGGGTGTGGGTCGACGTCATCCTCGTGATCCTCGGCGCCGTGCCGCTGGTGGTGGTGTTCACCCGCCCGTGGATCCGCCGGATGCTCCACGAGCTGTCGGGCTACGAGAGCCGCAGCCAGGAGGGGATTGCGGACCTGCCGGAGCTCACCGCGAGCGAGGCGGCCCGACCGGTCCGCCCCGGACGGCCGTAGGCCGGCGAACCGGCGACACGCTTTTCTGCGCGGCCCCGCGTATCAATCTCCGTGGCTCCCGCGAAGCCGCCTACCTCGACATTGTTCCGAGGCGCACTCCTCGTCACGCAGGATGCCCGCCGATCGGTGCACCGGGGCGACCTCCGAATCGCCGAGGGCCGGATCACCGACGTCGGGGAGCACGTCACGGAACCGACCGAGGAGATCGTCGACGCCAGCGCGTTCGCGCTCGTCCCGGGGTTGATTAACGCCCACACGCACGTGGCGATGGGACCCCTCCGAGGCGTGGCCGACGACCGCGACCTGGGGGGCTTCCTGGAGCGTCTGTTCGCGATCGATGCGAAGCGAAATCCGGACGACCTGGAGGCCGGCGCCGCCCAGGGCATCGCGGAGATGCTCCTCGGAGGCACGACCTCGTTCCTCGACCTCTACTACGGGCAGGACGCCGTGGCCCGCGCCGTCGATCGCCTCGGCATCCGTGGATTCCTCGGATGGGCGGTCCTCGACCCGGACAAGACGACCCAGTCCGGCCGCCCGGTCGACAATGCGCGCTCGTTCATCGAACGATGGTCGAACCACCGCCGCATCACCCCCCTCGTCGCTCCCCAAGGAGTGTACGTCTGCTCGGACTCGACGTGGCTGGAGGCGCGCGACCTCGCCCGGGAGCAGGGAACGCTGCTGCACTACCACCTCTCCGAGACCCGCCGCGAGGTGCACGAGCACGAGGCGAAGACCGGCAAGCGGCCCGCCCTGTGGCTCGATGCCATCGGGGCGTTGGGTCCCGGTCAGATCGCGGCCCACGGCGTCTGGCTCACGGCCGCGGAGATCGGGCGTCTCTCCCAGAACGGGGTCGGGGTGGCGCACTGCCCCAGCTCGAACCTGAAGCTCGCCGTCGGGGGGGTCTGCCCGGTCGATGCGATGCGATCGGCGGGCGTGGTCGTCGGGCTCGGCACCGACTCCGTCGCCTCGAACAACAGCCTCTCCATGCTCCGCGAGATGCATCTCGCGGGGGTGCTCCAGAAGCATCACCGCTGGGACGCAACGGCGCTCCCCGCGCAGGCCGTCCTCGATCTCGCCACCGTCGAGGGGGCGAAGCTCCTCGGACGCTCCGCGGACCTGGGTTCGTTGGAGGCCGGCAAGCGGGCGGACCTCCTGCTGGTGAACCTGCGCCATCCGACGATGGTCCCGGCACGACCCGAGGCGATCGTCTCCCACCTCGCGTACTCGGCGAGCGACGAGGCGATCGATTCGGTGTACGTCGACGGACGCTGCCTCGTCCGACACCGGGAGCTCCTCCCCGAGCCGTGGAACGCGATCCGCGAGGCGGCCGAGCGCGCCGCCGGAACCTTGTGGGGCTAGCCGCCGAACCTCGGCCTCTCGCCCCGGCTCAAACGCCGGCTTCGACCGGAATTCCGAGGGCCGCTCCGATCTGAGTGGCCAAGGCCCGCGTCGTGAGCCTCCCGACACCCACTTCGTCCAGCGAGGCGAGGTGACGCGTGAGGATCTCGGGGGAGATGTCGAACAATTGGGAGAGCCGACCTCGGTCCAGAGTTCGGATCAGGACGCCGTGATGGAGCAGGGTCGTGGCCGTCAGGTGCTGCGCGCATCCCCCGACCACTCGATCGCTGGCTTCGAGCACCGATCCGCGCGGTCCGAGAAGGCAGAGAGTCTCCGAGATCCCGCGCGGAGCCGCCCAGGCCGCGGCGACGCCCACCGATCCCAACGCGCGGGTCACCCCGAGGCCGAATCGGGCGTACGCTCGGGCAAAATCTCGTCCGACCCTCGGGTCGGCGCGTCGGAGGACGACGCTCCACGCCCAGTCGCCGGCCTCCAGAAGTACGGCCGAGCCCCCCGAGCTCCGCCGTTCGACGGGAATGCCTTGTTGGCGCGCCCGTACCGCACACGCCTCTTCCTCGGGTTGGGATACGCCGAGGGAGAGCTCGGGACCTTCCACGGCGGCGACGTGGACCCACGGTTCCCCACGCTCCACCGCGGCTTCCTCCTCTCGTCGATACTCGGCGAGCGAGACCCGCCGCTCGCCAGAGCCGGTCCGTATCAAGGCTCGAGGCCCTCCGCCGCCCCGAGAGCCATCCGCGGGAATAACCCGGAGGTGAGCGCAACCGTAAGGGGCTCGGCGGCTGCGACCGTCCATGGCCGAGATCGATCGATTCGACTTGCACCCCGGAGATGTGGCCCCGCCGTTCTCGCTCCCCGGCACCGATGGTCACACCTGGAGCCTGGCGGAGTTCGCGGAGAAGCCGTTCCTCCTCGTCGTGTTCTGGTGCAACCACTGTCCGTACGTCCTCGCCTGGGAATCCCGGATGATCGACATTGGGCGAAAGTACGCCGCCAAGGGGGTGGCGATCGTTCTCATCAACGCCAACGACTCCGTCGCGTACCCCGACGACCGGTTCGGACGGATGGTGGAGCGCGCCAAGACGCAGAACTATCCGTTCCCGTACCTCCGTGACGAATCGCAGACGGTCGCCCACGCCTACGGCGCCCGGGTCACGCCCCATCCGATGCTGTTCGACGCCCAGCGCCGACTGCTCTTCCAGGGACGGATCGACGACAACTACGACCACCCGAACATGGTCCAGCACGAATACCTCGTGGACGCGCTGGACCAAGCGATCCAAGGGACCCGGATCCCGCACCCCGAGGTGGCGGTCCAGGGTTGTTCCGTCAAGTGGCGGAGCTAACGGACCGGAGCGGGACCCCCCGGATCGGGCCGCTCGCTCCGACCGCGACGGGGCGGCGCACGCTGGCGGACCTCCGCCGCGCGTTTGTCGAACGCGATCTTGAGATCCGGTCGCAACGCCGTCCCCTCCCGGTCCAGCCGGGCGGCGATCGCTGCTTTGCCAGCCAACGCTCGGGCCAACTTTCCACGGAGCGATCGCGGCGCTCCGTGGATCGATGGGTGGAGGAACAAGAGGCCGTGGCGCGGGGGCGGGGCATGGCGCCTCAGGTGCTCGAAGAACGCCTTCTCGGCCCCCAGCACCTGGATGGTGCTGGCCGGTAGCCGGGCGAGTCGTTCCAGCCCGCCGGCATGCGCGATCAATTGGGCCGCGAGCCGGGCCCCGAGGAGCGAGGTGAGGTTCGGGGCCTTCTCCTCCGTCGCCGCGTCGAGGGCGGTCTCGAGGGCGCGGTGGGCCGAGTCCGCGGCGGTCACGAGCGCGCGTACATTCTCCCGAGAGGCGGTGAGCGCGAGCGCTCCGGGCCGTCGTTCCGGGGCGTCGGTCGTCTCGGGGTCCCGGTCCGTCGCCATCCACTCCTCCAGCCGCTCCTCCAGGAGGTTGGCCATCGACTCGAGATCCTGGAGCGCCCGGAACGCTTCGGGGAGCGGCAGGGCGGGGTCCCACGAGCGGTCGAGGTCCTCGACCGCCTTCTCGAGCAGCAGGTCGTGGTAGGCGGAGGTGTCGAACCCGAGCTCCTCGGCCGACAGCTCCGGCCATCGGACCCGCGCGACCCGCACGCCGAGCGGCTCCAGCCGCCGGTCGGGGGATCGGACCACTGCCCCCGGGTGCGCCGCGCAGGCCGCCCGCTCCTCCAGCGTGACCCGACCTGCCCGCCGGAGCGACAGCCGCTCGGCGATCGCCTCCCGAGCGGTCGGCACGAGGTACCGCTCGACGACGGCTCCGTCCCGGCACAGGAACGTGCCGTACCACGTTGTGATCAGATCGAAGTCATTCCGCTCGACCATCGTGGGCTCACTCCAGGAGGAGTCCTCCATTCACGTGGAGCGTCGCCCCGGTGACGTACGACGCGTCCGGGGAGGCCAGGAAGGCGATCGCGTGCGCGACCTCCAAGGGGGTCCCGATGCGCCGGAGAGGGATCCGGGCGACCCGGGCCGCCCGGCGCTCCGGGGTGTCGCCCGATAGGATCTCGGTATCGACCGCTCCGGGGGCGACCACGTTCACGGTCACGTGGGGGGCGAGCTCCCGGGCGAGCGAGCGAGCAAAACCGACGAGTCCGGCTTTCGCCGCCGCGTAGTGGGCCCCCCGGGTCGATCCCGTGAACGCCAGGATGCTCGAGACGAAGATGATGCGGGGCGACGGGCTCCGCTGGAGGGATCCGAGAAGACGGCGCGTGAGGCGGATCGGACCGAGCAAGTTCACTTCCAGACAGCGCCGGAGCTCTTCATCGGACATCTCCGGGAAGGCGACCCGGGGATACGTGCCGGCGTTCTGGATCAGCACGTCGAGCGAATCCCAGCGACGCTCCACGGACTTCGCGAGGAGATCGACCTCGGCGGATTTCCCCAGATCGCCCCGGACGACGAAGGCGTGGTGCCCTTCCTTCACGAGCTCGCGGGCGAGCGTCTCGGCGGCGGGCACGTGCTCGTTGGCGTGGATCGCGAGATCCGCCCCCCGGTGGGCCAGGAGCTTGGCGGTGTCCCGACCGATGCCGCGGGAAGCCCCGGTGACCAGGACGCGCACGGGACGCCCCACCGACGAGCGCGGCATAAGCTGTCCCCGAAGCGGAGAATTTAATATCGACACCGCGTCGAGCGGCCCGTGGCATCTCCCTCCGCCCGCGGCGAGTTGGTCCGGCTCGAGCGGAAAGGCCCGGTGGCGTGGATCGAACTCTCGGCCCCGCCCGTGAATGTCCTCAGCGCCGCCGTGCTCGAGGCCCTCGCCCAACGACTGGACGAGGTGGAGCGGGATTCGGAGGCCCGTGTCGTCGTTCTCGCGAGCGCCTCGGAGAAGGCGTTCGCGGCGGGGGCGAACATCAAGGAGATGGCCGGGCTCGATCCGGTTGCGGCCGAACGGCACGCGACCCGAGGCCAGGGGGTCGCGGACCGGATCGAGCGCCTCTGCGTCCCTGTCATCGCCGCGGTGCACGGCGTTTGCTTGGGGGGTGGCTGCGAGATCGCCCTCGCCTGCGATGTCATCGTGGCGAGCGACGACGCGACGTTCGGTCAGCCCGAGATCCAGCTCGGCGTCATGCCCGGGTGGGGCGGCACCCAGCGCCTGCCCCGGCGCGTCGGCGCCGCCCAGGCCCGCTGGTGGATCCTTTCCGGTCGTCCCGCGAGCGCCCAGGAGGCGATGGAGCAGGGGCTCGTCCTGCGCGTCGTTCCCCGGGCCGAACTGCGGAGCGCCGCGGAAGCGATGGCGCTCGAGCTGGCGGCCAAACCGGCGGAAGCTCTCCAAGCGGCGAAGCTCGCCCTGAACGGGGCGATCGATCGGGGCCTCGAGAGCGGATTGCAGATGGAGAAGACGCTCTGGTCCAACCTGTTCGGCACGGCCGACCAACGGGAAGGGATGCAGGCGTTCCTCGAAAAGCGCCCGGCTCGTTTTTCCCCACGACGCGACGTCGTCAAGGGCGCCTCGAACTCGGCGATCGGCCGCGCAAGGACTGGAGGATCCGCCCCGTCCCCCTCCCCCTGAACACGCCTCCCGTCATGCCGCGGTGGCTCAGCTGGTAGAGCAGCTCCTTGGTAAGGAGCAGGTCGAGGGTTCGAACCCCTCCCGCGGCTTGGAGCCGGATGGCGTCGCCCGGGGAGGGCTCGCGGGTGCTCGCGGCCCAACTCCTAAATACCGTGGCCGGTACCTTCCTCTTGCAGCGGGGTAGGGTAGTCAGGAAAGCGGCCGGCGCTCGCCGACCGTCCTGAAATCCCGACGGGCTCATAACCCGTAGATCCATGGTTCAAATCCATGCCCCGCTATTCTCCCCCAGAGTCTATAAACTAAGAAAACCATCGCCCGGGCATGGTGCGACGCGCCCCAGTAAAGGACACAGAGCCCCCCTCGAAAACGAATACAACCGGCCGTGTCTTGGGGCGTCACGCGGCCCTGCTCGCCGACCGGAAAGTTCGCTCGTGGTGGGAGGCCCGATCGCTCCGATCCCGGTTATCGGCTGACACGTACCTTCGACAGTTCGGGTTCCTGCTTGAGAAGACAGACCTTGACCCCGCTAAGATTGTCTCACTCGCCAAGGCCGACCCCGACGCGCTCCGGGATCGTCTCGTCCGGTACGCCGCGCAGATGAAGAAGGAGGGCCGGCTCGATAGCTACATTTCCAAGTTTTTCGAGGGGCTCAAGTCGTATCTTCGGTTTCACCGCGTCGCGTTCGACGGGTTCCCGTCGCTCTCACCAATCAAGGGGGAGAGCCTCGCCACGGAACGGGTCCCCACGCCCGAAGAGCTCGCGGGCGTCCTCGAGCACCTCTCCATCCGGGGTCGAGTAGCGGCGCTCTTCATGGCGCATTCGGGAGTTCGTCCGTCGGTACTCGGCTCCTATCAGGCGGAGTCCGGCCTCACTCTCGGCGATCTGCCCGACCTCAAGCTGGGTAACCCGCCCGCCTTCGCGGAGGTCCCGTTCGTCGTACGCGTCCCGGCCCACCTCTCAAAGACCCGGGCTGCGTACGTGACGTTCGGCTCCTCTCAGCTCGCGGCGACGTTCCTCGCCTACCTCACGGAACGCCGAGAGGGGGGCGAGTCCCTCACCCCAGCCTCCCCGGTCCTCTCGGTCCGCTCGACCCGGGGAGTAGCTGAGCGGCGCCGCGCCGATCCCCGGTACGCGCGCGGCTTTGTCGTCACCAAGGCCGTTGTCCAAGAGATTCACGACGCGCTCAAGTCGTCGGCGCCCGATGGTGTCCGCTGGCGGCCGTACGTCCTCCGTGCTTACTGTAGCTCACGCCTACTAATGGCCGAGGGCGCGGGGAAGATGACCCGCGATCTGCGCGAAGCCATCCTCGGTCACGACCTCGGAATCTCCGGGCGGTATACTCTGGGCAAGCGGTGGGGCGAGGAGACCCTCCGCGACGCCAGAGCGTCCTTCAAGCGCGCAGAGGCCTACCTCAGCCCCTCGAGCCGGTCGGAGGTCAACGGCGACGAGGCGGTCGGGCGCGCGCTCAAGATCCTCCTGCTCGCCCGTGGAGTGCCGGAGAAGACCCTTGCCGGGCTCGACCTTACCGGCAAGGATGACGAGCAGCTCAAGGAGATCGTCCGGAACCTCGGCGCCGCGGCAGAACCCGCGCGCCCGGCCGAAAGGGCCGTCTCTGTCGCCGATATGCCAGCTCTCCTCGACGCTGGCTACTCCCTGGTCGCCATGAACGACAGGACGGCTGTTGTCCGCGCGCCGGCCAGCTCGCCAAGCTCGACAGCGCCTGGACCCCGAGCCGCGGAAGTGCCCGCGGCATGAGCGAGAGGCTGTCGGCCGTGCGATATACGTTGAACTTCCGGGCGAGAAACCGTCTGTTTAAGAGCAGGTGAGCGGTGAGCATCAATGAAGGCGCGTATGGGGCGAGCTTCGGAGTTCCGTTCCCGCGAAAGCGGGGTTTGACGCTCAACGTTGGGGGCACTCCGGCGGCCCATACCCGCCGGGGTGTCGGCCCTGACCCCGCCGCCGTCTGTCAAAAACGAGAGACGCCCGAAACGATTGGAGACGCGCTTCAGGCGTTCGGTCGTTTCCTCCGACCCCTTGTAGGGGTTGTAGGGGCGGCGATTGGGCATTACGGCAAGTCCGCGGCTGCTCAGGCTCTGGGAAACTTCTTGATCCGGGTCGCAGCTGAATGCCTCCCAAGCCACCTTGCGTGGTCACGGCATTCCCAGCCCCTTTCTCTCCACGGGCTCGAGCCGATCAGCAGCCGACCCGGCGAGGGATTATCGTACTTCCTGTTCTCCGGTGGCGGCGCTCCGCCCCCGCCGCGCGTCTCTCGCTCCTATCGACGTAACCCATTCCGTCTCCTCACTAATTTTTCAGGCCAGGATACAATCCCCGGGCTACTCGGAGTACTCTCCGACGACTACGAGATCGCCGACCGCGCCTCGGGAGGGTGCCCATGAGGCGGCCCACGGGCCGGCCGCGCGGGCGTCCGCGTTCCTCCTCGACACCCGAGCAAGCCTACTCACTCTGGGAGGGTGGAGCGTCCTTCAAGGAGATCGCCGACAAGCTCGGCATCACAGTCGGGTCCGCGTACACGCACGTCTCCGCCGTCAGGTGCGCCCTTCGCGCGGCCCCCAAGTTGGTCTTGCCCGTCCCCGGCGAGCCGTCCGCGCGCTCACTCTCCTGGTCCTTCACTCCAAACCAGGGGAGGATAGTGGCATGAAAGTGAAAACCGTTGCCGCGAGGGCCGAGCTCGAACGCTGGCTGCCGCCGACCGACCCGCGCTTGCGCTCACTCGCCGCTCTCCCTGATGAAATGGAGGCCGAGCAATTCGATGCGTCTTTCGAGCTGATCTTGCGCCTGCTGCGGCAGCGGCCGGCCGACGCGGGGCCACGATGAAGACCCCACCCTGCGCGACGGACTCGCTCGGCGTCACGATCTCGCGCTTCGTCGACCAGCACGACACTCGCCCGAGCAAAGAGGAGCTTAGCTGGGCAGACCTCGCAGCTCTCCTCTCCAAGTTCGCCATCCGCGCGAGCAAGTCCGGGCCCGCTTGGTCGCCGGTCCGGTACGCAGAGGGGGCGACGCGAGGCAACGACGCTGTCGAACTGGTGTACACCGCAGTAATGGACGTGGATGATGGGACGGACCCTCAAGATGTCCACGAGCGTCTCTCGAGGCTCGGCCTTGAGCACCTAATCCACTCGACACACTCCTCGACGCCCGAGCACCCCAAGTTCCGGGTGATAGTACCGTTCGCCGAGCCGATCCCCAACTCCGAATGGTCGGCTATCTTCCCCCGCCTCTGCCTCCTCCTTACCGACGGGCACACGGATCGGGCGACGAAGGACCCCTCACGAATCTTCTTCCTGCCGGCCGCGAAGCCGGGCGGAAAGACGTTCACGTACTCCGGCCACGGTCGGCCGGTCTCTCGCGCAGACCTGCCGACGGCTCCTGAACCACCGTCGAGATCGGCCCCCTTGCCAGTGGTCCAGGTCGAGACCGGGGCGGACGGAAAAATCCCCCACGGCCGGCACCATGAGCTAATCGTATCGACGGCGGCGAGCCTCGCTGCACGGGTCGCCGGGATCTCCGAGGCGGCGCTGGTCGGGGCTATGGAGGGGGCACTCGACGCTCTCCTCGACGATCTTCCCGCCCATCGGGTCGAGATACGCGAGGCTGCCCGGTCGGCGGTTGCCAAGTTTGGGCGGCCCGTGCCAGCGCCAGCGACACCTGGGCCGGGGGGCTCCACGAAGGAACGGCGCATCGAGGCGTTCAAGTCCATCCGCCTTCAGGGTCTGGCGGAATCGGAGGCTCTCGATCGGCTCGAAGCCGACGGACAACTCGCGACGCAGCCGGGGGAGATCACTACAGCGGAGCTCCTCGCCGCAAGCGGACTCCTCGATGATTGGCCGATTGGTTGGACCGAGGACGAGTCCGCGCAGCTGGCCGAGTTCCTGACCTTCGAGGACGTGATTCGGCGGTTGGCCCGAGTGGTCGACCTCCCCAGAGACAAGCTCGTGCTTGGAATCCTCGTTGCTGCCCAGGGCCATCTCGCCCCGTTGCTCCGAGCGATCGGTCCGGCAATTCACGCAATCCCCGTCGCTCCACGCTTTTCCGCCGGGAAGACGCGGACCGCCCATGCGCTTACGATGCTCGCAGACGGGCGGTGGACCGATTCCGCGACCGTCCCATTCCTCAAGTCAGCCCGCAAGGCGGGGCCGAAGGTCCTGGGAATTGACGAAGGGGACGAGGCCGAGAAGGATTCGCCAGGGGTCAAGGCGTACCTCCTCATCAGCCACAATTGGGACGCGGTGTATGGGAAGTTCTCGGACCCCGACGAAAAGGGCCATCGCGAACTCGAGGACATCCGGTACGGTGGCCCGATCTTCTTGACCTTCCGGAAGCGGCCCTGGCCGGCTCTGGAGAGCCGGTCCATCATATTCGAGATTGAGCCGTCCGCTCGAAGGTCGGTGAGTGATGACGGGGCGGGCGATGGACTGCGTAGCCTCCTACTGGCGCCGATGTATTGGCTTAGGTCTCGCTGCTCAGCGGGGCTCGAAGAATGGGACCCGAAGAGGGCCCTCGCCAGAATCCACGAACCGGAGTTCATCAAAACTCTCGATCGGGTAACGAACGGGCTTCCGATTCTACGGCAACGGGACAAGGCGCGGACTCTCCTCTTCATCGCCGAGCGACTGCAGATCGACCTCACCGCCGAAATTGAAGCCGCCCTTCGGGAGGAAGAGGTCGAATCCGAAAACGCCACGGTTATCGAGGCGATCGAGCGCGACCCGGATTTCCGGGCAGCGCGAGACGCTGGTGCCGAGGCCGAGATAGGGGTAGAAGCCCTCCGCCTCCGCATCCAGAAGGACCTCCGAGACCATCGTGAATTCACGACGCTCACTCGAAACGGTTTTGCAGCCGTCCTTTGCGAGATGGAGTTCTCTAAGCAACATGGGCCAACTTGGAGGGAGGGAAAGGGGAGAGGCCGACCTGCGGTGATATTCCCCGGGCTGTGGGCCCGAGGGCGTGCCCCCGGTCCCCCCAGTGCCCCCGCGCCCTCACGACAGGCCGGGGGCACCGGGGGCACCGGGGGGACCAGCTACGAAATCGCACGGGGGGGCGAACCCCACAACTCGCCTGCCCCTGACGCTGCCGACCTTCCTGCCGAGCCTGGATCGTGGATGGAAGGCCCCATACGAGGCTTGCCCAAGCGGGCGTCGGTCGATGCGACCGACCCGGGGGAGCGCCCTTGAGGCGTGGAGGAGGCGGCGGATGACGGGCCAGAAAGACCCGCTTGCTTCGCGGCCTTTCTCCGACGAGGATGCACGAGCGATCACCGCTGAGGCAGACCTAATCGTGACCGTGCATCGAGACCGGTCGTACGACCAACCGTGGTTCGGTCGGCTGGTCCGCGTCCTGCTCGCTTTCGGCATGCACATCTCGGTGATCTCAGGCGGATATCGCCGGAAGACCGACCCGAAGACTCGAGAGGTATTGCTGACCTACTATCCTCCCCTCTCGAGCCAGGACATCCGTTCGGAGGGAGGTGAGGTCTACTTAGTCTGGCGACGGCCGAAAACCCAGCGGCCGGTGATGGTCCCTGTCCCGGCCGACATACGACCGTGGCTGGCTGAATGGCTTGACGCCCCGCGTCGAACTCAACGGACCTCGTACAATCACTTGTTCAACCAACTTGCAGACGACCTCGCGAGGAAGGGGCTATCGATTCAGATCAACCCGCTGCGGTTCCGCCACACGGCTGCGGTCCGGTTCATCCATGAGTACGAAATGACTCCCGACGACACCTGCGAGCTCCTTGGAGTAAGCCCTTCGGTGCTCGCCCAATACACCCGTAGGGCGCCCGGGGAGATGGCCAAGGATCTAAGGTCCAGGGGGTGGTAGGCGCCCCCTACAATCTGCGGAGACTGTCGGGACTGCGTGGCCGAACCTCGAGGAGGTATGGCCCAGGCATTACCGGGCATTTCGACCCGCAGGCCACGCCCAAAGCGTCCCCCGACCTGAGTACGTGCTACGTATTCGGCGGATTTCGCTGAGAACAGCGAGGATTCCTGGGACGGCGTAGAGCGCTCGCGATTCCCTACAACATCGAGCGACCGACAATCAGCCCCGGTGGGG
>JAKIVR010000046.1 GCA_022750455.1 Thermoplasmata archaeon
CGACGGCGAAGGTGAGGATGAACGGGACCGCGAAGATGCACAGCCCGAGGAGGAAGGTGGAGAGGGGCATGCCGTAGACCTGCTCGGGTCCCAGCTCGAGGCCGGCCATGAACAGGAGAAAGAACGTAGCGAGGAACTGGATCGCGCTGAGTTGCGGGCTGACCGTCGAGAGTCCGATGTACGGCCCGAGAAGCGTCGGCCCGAGGAGGACCCCGACGATCAGCTGACCGACCATCCCCACTTGACCGAGGCGCAGAGCGACCTCGCCGGCCAACAGGGCGCAGGCGAGCAAGAGGAACAGAGAGATCAGAAACTCCGTCTGAACGCTGAGCACTCGTTTCGCTCCGCACCGATGTGGGGTTCCCGGGTTAAGTAACCCGAGGGTCCATCTCAGCCTGAGCTTGGGTCGGACCTTGACTCCGCGTTCACTCCTTGGGATCCGATGGTCCGCCCCCAGGGCGCACCCCGGTCGAATGGCTACTCTCGAACTGAATCGTCGGAGGGAGCCCCCGGGGGGGCGGTCTCAAGAGAGCCCTCCTCGTTCTGACTCGGGACCACTTCGGGAGGCGCCCGCCGCCAGCGCCACAGCACAGCGAGGGTCAAGAGGGCAATCGCGATGACGACCACGACGAAGACCGCCGGAGGGATCGCGAGGGCGGGGGTGGGGGCGGACCCCGTGCTGGTCGATGAGGCCGCGACCGGGACGGTAGGGAATGCGATGGCCCGGCCGTCGACGGTGACCTCGTCGATGGACGCGGCGCCGACGTACCCCGGCGGCCAAGTGAACATGACTTGGTATGTCCCGTTCGCGAGCTGGAAGGTGATGGTATTCGTCGTGGAGCCTTGGGATTCGGCGAATCCGGTCTGGGAATCCGACACGCGGGCGCTCCACAGCGACCCGCTGGCCAACCCCGACTCCGTGAAAGTGACGGGGTATAGACCGATGGCGAAGGTGACGGAGATCGATAGGTTGAGCCCGGCGACGGTGAACGTAGAGTTCGCAATGGAGGATCCGAACAGGCTATTCGCGGCTGCGAGGGTGTACAAGTAGGTCCCATTTGTCTCGTTGATCGTGGCGAAAGAGGTCGTGGAGTCCTGCGACGGTTGGGCGCTGACGTTGAAGTACCACAGAGAACCATTCGGCAGACCCGTCTCATTGACCCGGACGGAATACAACTGGGAGCTCAGCGGAATGGAAAAACTGACCGACGTGGACACGACGGCGCCGTTCACCAAGATCGATCCCGACGCCGGGGAGGGGACGTAGCTACTGTTCGAGCTGGCAATGGCGAACAGATACGATCCGTTGGGCAGGCTTGTGCTGATGGACGAGGTTGAGGAGGATTGGGATGAAACGTGGGTGATGTTCACGTACCACGAGGTTCCTGTCGGCAATCCGGTTTCGCTGAAATTGACCGCATAGGATGCCACAAGTTCAAAGACGACAGAGATCCCTACGGGTGCGCCGGAGACCGTGACAGATGGACCCTCGGGCGTCGGCGCGAAGCTCAGATTCGTCGTACTGAACTCCAGCTGATACGTGCCATTTGGAAGATCGGCGGACGCCGAACTGGAGGTGGATCCTACCGAAAGCGAGCCCGTGATATTGAGGTACCACTGAGTTCCTATCGGCAGCCCCGCCTCATTGGCCGTGAGGGCGTACAGCGTCGCGGCGGAGAATGCCAGGGAGACGGCGATGTCGGATCCAGAGATCGTGAAATTGGAAGCCTGCGGAGTGGCCACATAGAACTTGTCCCCCGTGGCCACGGTGAAATCGTACGAACCGTTCGGAAGGAGGGCCTGGGCCGAGACCCCCGCAGTGGCGACGGATCCGATCCGGGAGATATTGACGAACCACTCGGTTCCCGCGGGGAGACCGGACTCGTTGAACGTCGCGGTGTAATCAAAGCGGTAGGTGAGCACCGAAACGCTTCCGCTGAGGGAGTCCGTCAGGTAGATGTTCCCGTTTCCCCCATCCACAGCCAGCGCCGTGGGGCCGTTCCCGACGTTCAACGTCGAAACCACGTGATCGGTGGCGTCGGAAATCACGCTCACGTTGTTCGATGCGTAGTTTGCCACGAGGAAGCTGCCGGTACCGTTCACATACGCCACACCTTCTGGGTACGCGCCGACATTCGTGGTCGCCACCACCTGAAGGGTCGTGTCGTTGATCACGCTCACGTTGTCGGAATTCGAATTGGTCACCAGGATCTCCCCGTCGGTGGGATCGTATGCCACACCAAATGGAGTGTTCCCGACGGGAATCGTCGTGGTCACTGCGTTGGTCAAATCGGAGATCACGCTCACCATGCTCGGACCGTTCGCAACGAACAATTCCCCCTTCGCCGAATCGTAGGCGATGCCTTCCGGACTGTATCCCGGAATGGCAATCGTCTGCACGATCTGATCGGTGGTGTCGCTAATGACGCTGATGTCGGCGGAGCCTTGGTTCGTGACGTACACGTCGCCATCCCCGGGATCGTAGGCGATGCCGTTCGGATTGGTCCCGACGCCGACCGTCGCCACCACCTGGTTTGTCGAGTCATTGGTCACGCTCACCGACCCCGTCGCCGACGACACGACGAATACCTGACTTCGTCCCGAATCGTAGGCCACCCCGTAGAGGTACGCCCCCGTCTCGAACGTGGAGCTCACCTGATCGGACGAGTCGTTGAGGACGGTCACATTGTCCCCCTCGTCCGTCACATAGAGCTCCCCTCGGCCCGAATCGTAGGCGATCGTGTTCGGGCTGGAGCCCACCAAGATCGACGCGACGACGAGATCGGACGTTACGTTGATCACACTCACGTTACTCGACGAATGGTTCGGAACGAACACCTCGCCCGTCGACGCGTCCAACGTGGGACTGACGGGGCCGGAACCCACCGGCACTGAACTCGTGTCCGTGTCCGACGTGAGATTGGCCACGCTCACATTGTTGGATGCCGAGTTCGCCACGAACATCGCGTTCATGCGCGGGTCGAACGCCATGCCTCCGGGATCACTTCCGACCGGAATGGTCGCCACGATTGCGTACGTCGTGTCATTGATCAGGACCAGCGTGTCGGCGCTGATGGTGACAAGGGCGATCTCGTGCGCACTGTCAAGGTAGGATGCCTCCACGGGAAAGCCGGCGACTGACACCGAGGCCACCACGGCGCTGGTCGAGTCATTGATCACGCTCACGTTCACATCGTATCCACCCGTAACAAAGACCTCCCCGAGTCGGTTGTCGTACGCCATCCCACCCGGAGCTCCGCCCACGGGCACATTCGCCGTGACCTGGTCGGTGCTGTCGTTGATCACACTTACATTGGACGAACCATCGTTCGAAACGAACACTTCGCCCCGGCCACTGTCGTAGACTACACCTTGCGGACTCGATCCTACCGGGACCGTCGCCACCACGGATTCGGTCGTGACGTCCACCACGCTCACGCAGTTTGAATCCTGATCTGCGACGTACAGTTGTCCCGTCGCGGTGTCCAAAGCGCCGCCCACCGGATCGGCACCTACGGAGATCGATCCAATCACCTGGTTCGTTACGTCATTGATCACACTCACGTTGTTCGAGGCCGCATCCGTGACCAGGATCACGCCGGCAATGGGGTCGTAGACCGCTGCCGAAGGGAAGAGCCCGTCCCCGGCCACGAAATTCCCCGGGATCTGAGAGTCATTGAACAAGACGAGTGTCTGCACGACCCCAAAGCCTCCGCTCCCATCGGAAGGCCGAGGCAGGGACGGATTGATCACCGGTGGAATGCTCGGTGAGGACGAGACGGCGAGGGTCGGTTGGGACGCCACGGGTTCGACAGTTCGGAACGAGCCGACCGACGTGATCCCGCCGGCCATCAACAGGGCGACCAAGCACGCGGCACGGATCCTGGATCGGAGGCGGCCCGCCCCCGGGTCTGGCAGCGCGGTCCTCCGATACTCCATGCCATCTCCCCTTTCGCCGAACCGCGAGTTGAGGTATATACCCTCCTTCGAGGAGTGTCGCCCCGAGGCCGTCGCGTTCGGGCTGTTCCGGGCTTCTTTCCCTCAGGGCCCCCGAATGGGTGGGGGCGTGACGGCGTACGCTGGCCCGCCGTTCCGAACTATGTCGAGGGGGGAGTCGGGGGCGTCTCCGGGGGAGTCTCCGAGGACGTACCAAATGCTTGCCACGCGGCTCCCGCCAGGAGAACGAGGAACAGGACGAGGATGAGTCCGTACACCCCGAGGCTGGGCGTTGCCGTGGATCCGGTGGAAATTGGGGTCGTGGGAGGGGGAGTGCTGACCGCGGCAGCCACTGTGACCGTGGCGTTTGCGAACGCTTGGGCCTGCGTGGTGTCCGTGATCGTCACCTCGACCGTCGATGTGCCCGTGGCGGTGGGCGTGCAGTTGAGGTTCGACGTGTTGGCGCTGGCGCAGCCCTGCGGGAGGCCGCTGTAGGCGTAGCTGAGGGGTGCGTTACCACCGTACGCCGTGGCGTTGAGAGAGACGGTGCCCCCCAACGTGATGTACCCAAAGTCCGGGCTTGCGGTCAGGAGCGCGAAGAAGAACAAGCTCGACGTCCTGGCGCCAGTTTCCTGGGCCCGGGACGGGGGGACCGAGAGATGACCGACCGTGGGGAGTTGAACGTTGGACGGGCCCACCGCGAGCGTCATCGTGATCAAGAAGACTACGAACGAGGCCATGACGGCGGCTCGAGACCAAGATCGGGGAGGGCGGCCGGGAGAGCGGGGCATCTCAAGAGATCCCGAGGTCTGCATCGTCGAGCCCACGAGGCCCCGGTATTTCAATTCCACCCCGACGCGAGTTCCGTCAGTTTGGGACTCTGGCCGACTTGGCAAGCGGGAGACGGCTCGCTCCAGAGCGCGACGGTGGGCGAAGCGACCGGACCTCCAGGTCCTGTGGGTGCCGTCTCGCCGCCCTCCAGCTTGAGCGACACGGTCGGGTGTCCGCGGGGTAGCCGAAGGGCCCTCCCTTCGCCCACTCGGCTTCCAGGGTGGGAACTCGAACCACTCTTCGCGATCTCGCCGCGCGCGGGGATTCGTCGCGGGCCGCGACGCCCCCCCGGGGCGCGGTCGGGACTAGGGGGAAGTGGGCGGCGGGGGATCCCCGGTCACCGGGGGTGGTTGCTCCTTCTTCCGACGGCGGTAGACGATGAAGAACAACAGCAGCGCCGCGAGGGCGATGATCCCCGCCACGCCGAGGTAGAATCCCTCCGAAGAGAAGAAACTCGGCGAGGCTGCATTCGATGTCGTCGGGGGGTTCGTCGTCCCCGTCTTCGGGGAGATCGTCAACGTGGCGTTGGACTCCCCGGTCTTGCTCGCCGCATCGGTGACCGTCACGGTGACCCGGAAGGTGCCGGTCACCGTGGGGGTGCACCCGAACGTCGAGCTCGTCGAGGCGCACGCAGCGGGCAAGCCGACGTAGACGTAGGTGAACGGCGACGTTCCGCCCGTCACGGCGGTCGTTAGCGTCGTGGCACTGCCGAGCACGAATGTGGCGGGATCCGCCGTCAAGGTCACACTCGGCCCCGGGACCACGACGACGGTGAAGTTGACGTCCTGGGTCTTCGGGTGTCCGAGGACGACAACGTTCCCGGACGTCGGGCTCGCCGTGTACCCCGACACGGTACCCACGGTGAAGGGCAGGGTCCCGTTGGTCTCCGAGAAGAGGATCGACGTCGCCGACGAACTTTCGAGCTGGCTGCTCAAGGTCACCGACCACGAGGTCCCGGAAGCGAGGCCGGCTTCTACGAAGGTGACCGCGAACGAGTTCGCCACCGTGAAGAATCCGACGACGACCGCCACGGGGGCCCCGGAGACGTCCAACGGCCCGCCGGTTCGGTTCGAAGTGTATCCTGACACGGTGCCGACCGTGAACGCGTAACTTCCGTTGACCACGGAGAATTGAATCGACGAACCGGTGGAAGAACTCAGACTGCCGTTGAACGTCACGCTCCACCGCGTGGCCGCGGGCAGCCCGGTCTCGTTGAACGTCACGGGGTACGGATACGGACCGCCCCCCGACCTACTCGCCGTGAAGTCGACGTTGACGGTGACGGGGCCGCCCAACACGGAGACCGTGCCGGAGGGTACGTTGGCGACGTAGCCGGTGACTGCCCCGATGGAATACGGGACGTCTGTCCCATTCAAGGAGGAGAATCCGATGGAGCCCGTCGTCGAGCTGTTGTATGTGCCGTTGAAGGTCACGCTCCAGGGCGTCGAGGGGGTGAGCCCGGACTCGTTGAACCAGACCGGATAGCTGGGCGCCGCTGCGGGACCGATGACGTAGATCGCGCCCGTGTCCATCATGGAGATCAGCATGTCGCCGGTGGCCGGATCATACCCGATCCCTCCGATGTTGTGATCCTCGGTCGACAGGACCAATGGATTGCCGGAGAGGTTCTGGTACGTGCTCGCGTTGATCGCGGTCACGTCATTGGGAAACGCCCAGACGTTGTACATCGCATTGTTCGACGGGTCGTATGCGAGGGTGTCCGACACATGGAGGAACGGGCTCGCCACCGCCTGCTGCGTCGTGTCGTTGATCACCGTGGCGTTGTACGATCCCGAGTTGTCGACCCAGATCGTGTCGTTGTCGGAGTCGAATGCCAATGCGCTCGGGTTGTACCCGACGGGCACCGAACCGATGATCGTATTCAACGGCCCGATGATCGACACGTTGTACGAGTAGATGTTGGCCACGTAGAGATCGTGGTTGTGCGGGTCGTAGACCATCGGGCCGGGATTGGTGGCATGGGTCAGGAGCGAGGCGATCGACGTGACGGTGGTTCCGTTGATGATGGTAATGTTCCCGGTGGCGTGGGTCACGTAGATGTCTCCCGTGGCCGGATCGTAGGCGATGGCCTGCGCGTTGTAGATGACAGAGAGCGAGGCGATGGGGGCGCCGGCGGCGTTGACCACGGTGACGTTGTCCGACCGGGCGTTGAGCGTGTAGGTATCCCCAGTGGTCGGATCGAAGGCGGTCTGTTGGGGAAAAGTCCCCGCGGTCGAGATACTGGTCACCTGGTACGTGCTCGCGTTCAGGAAATACGTCGAGTTCCCTCCGTCGTTCGCGACGGCGATGCGGTTGCCGGGGGATTCATAGACGAACTGCTCCGGATACGTCGCCAACTGCACGACCGCGACCTGCCCGTGCGTGATGGGGCTGATCACGGTGGCCGTCGGAGCGATCTGGGCTGAGCCTTCGTTGATGGAGTACACGTCGCCGGTCGCCGAGTCCAAGACCAGGCCCAGCGGGTAGTTCGGGAACGTCCCCACCACGCCGACCACCTGACCGCTCCCCACGGAGGGGTCGATGATGCTCACATTTTCGCTGGCGGAGGCGTCGACGTAGATGTCGTGGTCGGTCGAGTCGTACAGGATCCCGTTGTTGGTGGGACCGATACCGATGTGGATGCTCGTGACCTCTGTATCCGAAGGCTGCGAGAATACCGAGACGTTCGATCCGAGCCCATTGTCGAGCCCGTTCGCGACGAACAGCTCGCCCACGTACGGATCGTAGGCGAGCGCCTGCGGGCCGATGCCGACGGTCAGGTGTCCGACGAGGGCGCCGGTGGTGGCGTTGATCACGGTGATGGCCCCGCCGTCCCCGCCGAAGCTGGCGTTCAGCACATCCACGTAATCGTCGAGCGTATCCAGGACGAGAGCGGTCGGGTCGGGACCGATCGCCCCGATCGCGGTCGTGAACTGCAGTGTGTTGGTGCTGCAGTTGATCACCGTCAGGTTCGCGGAGCCGAAGTTGGTGACGAAGACCCGATTGAGGATCGGGTCAAAGATCAGCGCCGAGGGGCTGGTTCCGGCCGGGATGTTGGCGACCGTCTGGTTGTTCCAACCGGAGAACACGGTCACATTGTGGGAACCCGAGTTGGCCACGTACAGATAGCCGTTGATCGGGTCGAACACGATGCCATCGGCGGTGTATCCTACCGGAACCGAACCGGTGATCTGGTCTGTCGCTCCATCGATGACGGAGACCGACTGAGTACCCGAGTTGGTCGCGTACAGGTAGCCGGTGAGGCTGTCGTTCGCGATAGTGGGGGTGATGTCCACCTGTTGGATCCCGCCGGGGGTTGACAGATCGGCCACCACGCGATGGATCGTCGTATTGATCGCGGCGATCGGTGTTTGGGAATCGTACGAGTTGCGGAGGTAGATCTGGCCGTTGTCGCTGTCGAAGATACCGTACTCAGGATAGATCTCCTGGGCGACACCGGCGGCGCCGGGGATTGTCCGGTTTGCGGTCATGTCGATCGTGGAGAGGACTGCGCCGGCGCTTCCCGAGGAATTGCCCAAGGGACCGACGCCGAACGACGTGGCATGAGCCGGGTTCGGGGAGCCACCCGCAGTTCGGACCTGAGCGGATGCGGCACCGACGGTCCCATCTCCCGGTGCGCCGGCGGGGCCCAGGTCGGAACTTCCAAGATCGCGCGCGGCCAGTATGGTGAGCCCTCCGAGAACGAGTACGGCCACGAGGCCAATGGCGATCAGGCACGATCCGGTCGAGCGTGAATCCGCTTTCATGAGCACAACTACCACGGCGCAAGCTCCCCTGCGTCGATGGGGCCCGTTGTCTCAACGGTATTAAGTTCGACCCATTCGACCGCTTGGCCACCGCTCGGTCTTGGAACCAACTCCGATCGCTAGGCCCGAAGGGTTTGCGAACCAGAGTACCAAGACACGTACTCGAATTCGAAATGGGGTCGACCCGACGCGCCACCTCGCCCCCCATCATGGGGCGGCCGAGATTCGATCGTGCCTTGACTCTCCTTGACCGAGACCCCCCGGACCGACCATCCCTTCACTGATCGAGACGAGTCAGGAAACGGGACAGCTCATCGAGAAACGGCGGCGACCACCAGACGAACAGGCGTCGGATCCCCAGATCCCGAGCCTCCCGGAAGCGATTGACGGCTGGGTCTGCCAGGATGGCGTTGCCCCCGTCCCCGATGGTCAACTGGACCACGAGGCTGCGAGGGTCGATGCCGCGCCGGGAATGTTGCGCGCGGAGCTTCGACAACGCCGAGGCCCAGGATGCAGCACCCAGGCTGGCCCAATGCTGGGTCTGGGGGTAGACATCATCGACGTGTCCGGCGATCTCGGCGTAATCCCACCCAAAATGCTGGAGAGGCCCTTCCTGGATGGCGCGGCCCGTCGGGTAGGCGATCGCTCGGCGGCCCCTCCCCCGACATCGGGCCGAGAACTGATCCAGATGGGCGAGGGTCGGCGGAAACTCCCAGGTGAAGGCGGGGTCGAAATTGGGTTCATAGTCGAGCAGGATCGATCGAACTGCCGCAGGGGCTTGGTCGGCGAGTGTGGCGGCGTTGTCGAGTCCCGACGTGTGCGCGGCGAACAACGTTCCCGTGGGGAGCTGGGGGACCAACCGCTCGCACCATCGGCCCAGGTTCGCGAGCGAGAGGGGATTGTCGTGGTTGCCCGAGACGAGATCCACTTCGTCCCCGGTGCGAACCCACGGGCGAACGGCTCCGGCGATCGCTTCGACCATGGCGTCATTGTACGCCGCGAGGGAGATGGGGATCGACCGCGTCATGCCTTTGGCAGAAGTTCGAGGTGAAATAAGCTGGCGCGGATTTCGGGCGCCGGAGCCCTGAGATCGCCCCCGTGGACGGTAGGGGACAGGTGTCTCCCTTCGGCGGACCGTCGTGCGGGCTCACGCCAGTGCGGCGGCGCGAGCCCCGGAGGCACCCACGGGTGCCTCCTCCCCCGGTCGTTGGGGGTCGTGACCTACTGGAACGACCGCGCGACGGTCGACATAATGGAGGCGGTCGGGGCGGTGGTCGTCGCCAGCTTGACGATGCCGCTCACGGGGTTTCCTTGGAACGTCACCGCTCCGGTCTGCGCCAGCGCCCGTCCGTGCAGCACGGCTCCGGTCGCGAAGGAGATCGAGACGTGGGCGAGGAGGGTCCCGTAGATGATGGATGTGGTCCCGAACGTCGCCGAGCTTCCCACGACCCAGTAGATGTTGCCGGCCTTGGCGCCGCCCGTGAGGATCATGTGGCGGCCCGAGCTCGTGCTGAGCTTCGTGGCGATCTGGAAGATGAACACCGCGCTGGAGTTCCCATGGGCATCGAGCGTCAGGCTCCCGGATGACAGGGAGAGGGACGAGTTCGAGTGGTAGAGCCCGGGCCCGATCGTCAGGCCTCCGAGGTTACCGGAGAGGTAGTGCTCGCAGGTCGTGCGACCCGAGGCGTTGTTGTAGGCGGTGGTCAGGTTCAGCTGGGCTTGCGCGGAGGTGGTATCGGCTGCATAGATCTTCCCGGTCACGGTCCCCGGCGGAAAGCCGGTGACGGCCGAGCCCGGACTGACTCCGAGATTCCCATGAATGACGGTCGCCCCGGTGCTGGTGACCGTGGTACCGGCGAGGACCCGGAAGTTCCCGGCGCTGCCGAGCGCGACCTTCGACTGGGCGCATCCGGGGGCCGCTTTCGCGGTGAGCTCCACGCCGGAGCTGCCGCCCGCGAGCGGTCCACCGGCCGACCCAGTGGCGCTGGAAGGAGCGAACCAACTCGACGCGCCTTGGGTGAGCGCGATCCCGCTCAGCAACATCACGATGACGACGGCGAATGTGGCGATGCCGGTGACTCTCGAAGCTCCACCTACGTCGAATCGGCCAATCGTGGAAGGGCGCTCGGCCGGCGACTATATGGAGCACCGCTCAAACCGGATTCACGCGCATCGACACGGGCAGCGGTCGTGCGCTCGAATCCGAGTCCGGTCGTTGACCCCGAGGGCGCGTTTATGGGATCCGGTTCCTGGGAGCCCCTCTCCAAGGTTCGACCGGAGGGCGAAGCCACGGCCGATTTCGGATCACGGCACGGGGGGTGCGACGGGCGGCGTCCGCTTCCGCCGAACGAGCCAGACCCCGACGACCCCGACCACCAACGCCGCGCCGACGAGGCCCGCGAGGACCAAAGCGTCGGCGTTGCTGGGAGTCGAGGAGGCCCCCGAGATCGGCTTCGGGGGAGCGCTGCAATCCCCGAGTACGGTGCAATTGGAGGTCGAAGGGGGGACGGTGGAGAGGGGCTTCACGAGGAACCAGGATATCGTGCTGTGCCCTAGGGCCACACCCTGCGAGCTCTCGGCCGTCGCGGCGATCGTGATCGTATAATTTCCGGCGGTGGAAATCGGCGTGCTGGGCGTCCAGACGAGCACCGAGGCGGTCGCCGCGATCTCGCCGGACGGGGCGTCGGGCCCGATCGAGAACGCCGCGCCCAGGCTCGCGTCCGTCATCGGAACGCTGAACCCAATGGTTACCTCCGTGACGTTAGGCACGACCGTGCCGTTCGCGGGATCGATGGACACGACCTGGGGGACGACTCCCGACGCTGTGGTGAACGAAAGACCCCACGACACCGCGGGAGAGGTCCCGTTCTGGTCGGAGGCGTTGGTGGCGAGGGTCAACGTGTACGACGAGCCCAGGGAGAGGGGAAGGACAGGGGTCAGGGTGACCAGGGTCCGGTTCGGAGCCCACGCGGCGCTCAGCGAATCGGCCGGGGTCAAACGGAGGGCGTCAGTCGTCGAGGTGGTATTCATCGGGTAGCTGAATAGCAAAGAGAGCACGGCGGTGACCGGGACGTCTTCCGAGTTGTTCGCAGGATTCGCCGAGAGGACCAGCGGGAGCAGCGGGACCGTGAGCCAGGTGAACGTTTCGAGCGGCGCGATGGCGGCGTAACCGATCGAGTCCCCGAGGTGGCCGGTCACCGCGTAAGAGTACGATGTCTCGCCCGCGACGGTGTCAACGGAGGCGCGAAGGGCGAGGCTCACCTGGCCGGTCGCATTGGCGTCCGGGCTCGAGGTGACGCTTCCGTTGTTCAGAGACCGGAAGGACAGGGTTGCTCCACTCGCCGCCCGGCCGCCGGTTGTGAGGTTGGCGTGGACGGTCCACGACGTGTCGATGACCCCACCCCCCAGGACCTGGTAGGAGTCCAAGGCCGAGAGGCGGACGTCGAGGCTGAGAAGCCGACCGGTGCCCACCGCGAGGATCTCGGACGTGTACGACGGATCGGCCGAGCAGTTCGTCAGGAACGTGGTGCTCGTGTACGCCACCACTTCGGATTCGATGAGAGAGTTGGAGATCGAGAATGTGGAGGTGCCCTGGTTCCCGTAGTACCCTCCATGCCCGGTCAGCGTGCTGTCGTTGACCGACGCGGAGGCCCCATTGAACACCTGGATCTCCCCGATCTGGCTTCGATCGATGGAGACGGAGCCGCCGAACGGGTAGATGTTCCAGGTCAGGACCGTCGTCTGCCACAGGTGCACATCGAATCCGTCGTTGCGGAGGCCGAAGTCGGCGGAGTAGCCTTCCATCAGCCCCTCCAGATCCAGCGCGCCGCTCTCCTGGTCGAGCGCCACCACGACGTCCGGGGAGTTCGAGAGGGTGAGGTTGCCTCCCTGCCAGTTCATCACGGCAAACGTGCGGACGTACGAGTACAGCAGGTCCACCGAATAGTTGACCCCCGTGACGTGCGCGCCCCCCGGAAAGCTCCAATTTTGCCAGTCGTCGAGCCCCGGGAGGGTGAGGTTCGCCGAGGTGCCGGCCGGAAAGCTGAGCCAGACGTTGAATCCGATCGAATACTCGGCCGTGAACGACCCGGTGCACGGGGCGGTGCTCACGTCAAAGAGAATGACGTCGGAGTTGAACCCCGAGGTCACCACGACGAGCGTGGCGGCGCTGATCAAGGTGGTGTCGATCCACCCAGACGGGTACGCCACGTTCGAGCCGACGAAGGTGATATTGGCCGACTCGGTCGCCCCCATCCCCCACTGATAGCCGTTGGTCGTCAGGTTCGCCCCACCCAAGGCGAACCGAGCGCTGCCGTTGATCTGGATCGACCACTCCACGTCGTACGCCTCGTCGATCTCGAGGTTCGAACCGTTCACGTACAGGGTAGACGAAGCTTGGAGGACGATGTCTCCAAGGACTGTCAGCGTGACCGAGCTACCCGGATGGTAGACGTACAGGAAGGAGTCGCCGCTGAGAGTGACGTTCCCGACGGTCGTGTTGGCGCTGACCAGCAGAGACTCGTTCCCCGAGAGGTCGACATCCGACGGGCTCTCCGCTTGTAGGTACGACAAGTCCTCCGGTGCCCGAGGGAGGCGGGTCCCGGCTGCGATCGAGGGAGAGGTCGATGGACGGGGTACTGAGAGTTCGCTGTGCCGTGCCGGGAACTGAGCTCCGTACGAGCCCCAGGGACCAGGAACGGGGATCCGTTCGGCGGCGGTCGTCGGGGCGGACGGGACGACATCCCCGATGGACGGCACCTCGGAGGCCGCGGGTGATTGAGCTGACGCGAAGTCGGTCTGGAGGGAGGCGGCCCGGGCCGGTGGTGGCGGGGTCGGTTGCGTCAGGGACGTTCTCGGCGCCGTCGTCGGAACGATGAGAATCACCAAGAGACCGGATAGAAGGAGAACGAGAAGGAGCCGTGGGGTGACTGGGGCGAGCCGTCGGATCATTGGAACTTCCATTTCGGCTCGGACGACTTAAAGCCCACCGAACGACTTGAATGCCGAGTCCGCTCGAACTCCCCGGAGCGGTCCTCCCCGAGCTCCCAGCTCCGACGAGGGGCATCGCGCGGCATCGCCTGGCTCGAAGGTTGGTGACTCCCCCCCGCGTGTTCCGGTACGATTGTGAGGCGTCCTTGTTCTCGCGAACCACAGCGCCCGACTTCGGGCGGGGCAGGCCCACACCCCGTCGAAAATCCGAGCGGCCATGGATGAGGTCTTGTGGACCCCCGCGGGCCCGACCCACGGACTGATAATGCCCTGGACTCTCCCGGGCCTCCATGGCAGCGTCGCGCCTAGCGCCTGGTGAGCTTTCCGTCCCCCGGATCCGAGGCATGGCCGTGGTGTTCCTCGTCGGGGTTCTCCTCGTCCCCGTTCTGTCGCACTTCACCGCGCCGTCTCCAACATGCCTTCCGGGGTCGCCGGCGGACCCCCTCCCCCCAGCGTCAACCTCGGCAGGGGCGGCAATGCTCGCGGAGGCGAAGCGTTCGGTAGTGCTCGGCGACTCCCCGATCATGGTACATCCGTCCACGCCCTTGGTCGCGCCGACGGATGGGGCCCGTTGGGTGAACCTCACCGGATCGCTCGATCCGGTGCCGACCGCCCGCTATGCGCCCGAGATGGCGTACGACGCCAAGGACGGCTACGTCGTGATGTTCTCGGGGGAGAACTTGACTCAGCAGTTCGATGATACATGGACGTACAAGAACGGTACGTGGACCCAACTGTTCCCGACCGTCTCTCCGCCGAGCCGGGCCGGGGGACTGTTCGTCTACGACCCGATCGACCAGTATCTCGTGCTGTTCAGTGGGGTCGATCACTACGGGGGCACGGTGTTCGGCGATACCTGGACGTTCTCGGCGGGGGTCTGGACGAATGTTTCCGAGGCCGGTGGACCCGGTTCGCGGGCGGAGGTCGCGGCCGCGTGGGACCCGGTCGACCAGTCGATCATTATGTTCGGGGGAATCGACAACCAGAACGGCTCGGTCGTCAACGCGCAGACATGGCGATTTGTCGGCGGAACCTGGACCCAACTCTACCCCACCCTAGTGTGCTGTCCTCTTCAGATCTACGTTTAACCGGTTCCAGCGCACTTTCTCGAGGATTTTGTCGGCGGTAGCGCGCCACATGAATGGTCGCGGCACCTCGTTGTATCGCTCGATGTACAGCTTCAGTGCCTCGATC
>JAKIVR010000047.1 GCA_022750455.1 Thermoplasmata archaeon
GCGGCGGTCGCGGCGCTCGGACGGGCGCTTACCGAGCTCCGAACCGGATGATGTACGTCTCGATCTGCTTGAGAAGCTCGCTGACCGGCATATTGGTGTCCTCGCGGGTCCACTCGAGGGTGACCGTCGGCCGGGCGTCGGTGTCCGCGATGGGAAGCGTCAGCATCACGGTGACTTTCCGGGGATTCATCTCGACGATCGCATCGATCGCCTCTTCGGTCGTGGTCTTGGACATCCCGCCGCTGCTCGAACTGCCGTCTGACATGGTGGGCGGCGATGTCACTGCCATTACTTGATTGATTCGCCTCGCCGGCGGGGGCGGTTCGGTCCCCCCACGGGAGCGGACCGCGGCCGAGTCCCGGCGGTCCCGACGCCCCGGGCGCTATTTTTCGACGACGAACTGAACGTCCGCGCGCGCCCAGGCCCGGCGGTTGGACCACGGATCTCCGTCGTACACTTCGCGCGACTCTCGAACGCGGCGGATCGTCCTCTCCTTGCGTTGCCACCTTAGCCAGTCGACGAGCCCGTGGTACACGATTCGGGGGGAGACCTCCTGCGGGTCGAACACGACGCTCGCGACGGTCGCAGCCGGGATCTTCTTCACCTGGATCGGCCCTTCCGACTTGGCCGCACCCTGGATCTCCAGGCACGCCTCCCAGGTCGAGGCGCCTCGCTCGTAGAAGATCCACTTACCGGTCGTGAGGCCCCGCTTCTTCGCCCATGCCTGCAACGTTCGGAACTCCGTGCGAAGATTGTCCGCCTTCCACGGCCCCTGGCGCTGGAGGCTGGCGACGCGGTAGCTCGGAGTGCGCTTCAGTTTGAAATCGACGATCATACGTCCTCTGCTCCCGGCCCCGGTTCGCCGGGCGACGCTCGACAGACGGGACAGTATTTGCGGGGAACGGGTCGGAGCGGGTCCGGGAGCTTCCTCAGCTTCGCAGCAGGAGGGATGCGTAGCCGACCACGTCGCGCATCGGCTCCGCCTCCCCACTGTGGCCCCAGGCCAACTCCTCGACGGTCAACGTCTCGTCCTGCAGGGCCGAGAGCAGGACGACCGTGGGAGCGATCCCGCACATGGAGATGTCGTTCGCGACGACCGTGCGGTACAGCACGTCCGGGTCCCTCGATCGGACGGCGTCCAGGGCGAGTCGATCGAGCCGGCGGGCCGTCTCGGGGGGAACGTAGTGGGAGAAATCGGTCGACGCGATGACGAGCGCGTCCCGGCGTCGCAGCGCACTCCGCACGACCGCGGCGACGTCGATCAGGGACGCGAGAGGGGCGAAGCTGACGGACAAGGCGACGATCTGGGGCCGCGGGTAGACCGTCTGCAGCCACGGCAACTCCACCTCGATGGAGTGCTCCGGTCCGTGGACCGCGTTGTCGACCTCGACCGGACCGTGACGTAAGGCGGCGACGAGTTCGCGATCGGTGGGGACGACTCCGAGGGGCGTCTGCCAGTCCATGTCGCTGAGCGCGGCCCGCGCCCCCCGTCCCCGGTGGTTGACCCCGAGGATCAGGACGGTCTCCACCGGCCGTTCCTCGCCGAGCGCGCGGAATGCGTACGCGGCGATCGCCCCGGAATAGACGTACCCGGCATGGGGGACGATCATCGCCCGGATCGAGCGGGGCCGGTCCGACGCCGGGCGAGGCAAGCGGCCCGGCCCCCGACGCTCGGTGAAGCACCGGCTGACGAGCCTCTGGAGGTCGTTCGGGTCCTTGGGATAGAATGTGCCCGCGACCGCGGGAGGTCGGACGGCCAACGGAGGATCACCCCGAGGCGAGCTTCTGCCGGATCCCGACCGCCGCCGACTCGTCAAGCCGCACCCGGCCCCGCTCGAGGAACGGGTTCCCCGGTCCGTATCGGGGGATCAGATGAAAGTGGAGATGGAATACGATCTGTCCGGCGAACGGACCTTGGTTCACACCGATGTTGTAGTCGGAGGAGAGCCGTTCGACGCGGCGACAGATCGTCGAGAGGGTTCGAAGCATCGGCTGGTATTCGCTCTCCTGCAGGTCGGTCAGCCGGTCGACGTGCCGCTTCGGGATGACGAGGGTGTGCCCGTCGGTGAACGGAAAGATGTCGAGGAACGCCATCGTCGTCTCGTCCTCGTAGACGATGTGGGCCTCCGCGCGGTGGGCCGCGATGTCGCAGAAGATGCACGGGGTCGACGGCGCTCCCATCACGGGGCGGAGCGGAATCGCTCCCATAAACGTTGGTCCGGAGGGGCGGGGCTAGGGGAGGGGAGGGGCCGCCGGCGCCTCCATGGGTGCTTCGGCGGTCCCGTCGTGGGCCTCGGTCCCGGGCGTGGGTTCAATGGAATCGGCGGGGATCGCCTCGGCCGGCAGGGGGGCCACGGAGGCGGAGGTGACGCCGAGCTTTCGCTCGAGGTACAATCGGATCTCTTCTGGCTTGCCGGAGGCGATGCCGAAGTACTCCGCGAACTGGCGAGTGGTGGAGAGCTCCAAGGTCGATCCCTTGGTGGCCGCGTGGATCAGTCCCAGGCCCCGGAGGCGTCCGACCTCCTCGTACGCCGGATCGCCGAACATCCGGACGAGCTTACTCTGCAAGATCGGTTGGTGGTAGGCGATGAGCGTGAGTGCCTTCAGCGTGCGCGCGGCGAGCTCGGTCGGCATGACACTCCGCGCGGATGGGACGTACGCCTCGCGGAGCTGGAGCGCGTACTTCTCCCCGACGTGGCGGACCTCGAGGGCGGTGTGGCGAGCATCGTACGATTTCTCCAGGGTGTGCAGCGCCTCCTGGACCTCGTGGAAGTCGGGACCCGTGAGCGCCTCGGTGATCTCCTTCACGGAGAGCGGGCGTCCGCTCGCGAACAACAGCGCCTCCACCTTCAGCGCCGCCTCGTCCAACGATACCATGATCCTACGCCTCCGGGGGCGGGGAAAGCGGGCGCGACTCGCCCGTTCGGGCCGCGTCGACCGGGGAGATGCCGAGCGTCTCTTGGGAGAGTTCGAGCACGTTCTCGCGCTCGAGGAAGAGGGCGGCGAGGAAAACGGCGACGAGGCGGTCGCGCCCTTCGGTGCGCCTCCAGAGATCCAGGAACGCGAACTTCTCCCCAACGGGGTGCTTCAGGCAGGTGGTCCAGGCGTCGACGAGGTCGCGCTCCGGGACATCTCCATGGACCAGCACTTCGGGAGGGGCCCGTTGCTCGAGTCGCAGCCGCTCCCGCAGTTCCTCGATCCGGAGCGCACGACGAGCTTGGGCCTCGGCTTCCCCAAACGCCTGCACGAGCTCCAACAACGTGACGGGGCGGGTCTCAGTGTGGTGGATCATCTCCTCCAACGGAGACGGCTCGTTCCGGTCGAGGACCGCGGTGGTAACGTCCACCGCCTGGGGCGTCGTCAGCTCGCTGAGGTACCCTCCTTGGTCGGCGTCGAGGGGAGCCTCGTCGAATCCACCGTCGGGAGACTCCGTGGTGGTCTCCGAGGCCGTGTGCAGCCGGAGCAGCTCCTCGGACTGGAGGAACAGGATGCTCCACGCCATGTACACGAGCTTTCCTGAGACCGCGAAATCGATCGCGTCTTGCGAGCGCAACCGCTCCAAGTACGACTGCGTGAACCGGACCAGGTCGATCTCCCACGGATCGAACTGCTCCTCCATGACCAGCTCGAAGAGAAGCGCCGTCGCCTTTTGGAACGGGTCGTCGATGATGACGTGGACCCCTTCGGTGAGGTTCCGTACGAGTCCCATGTACTTCTCGAGCAGGAGCGTCGAGGAGCTCTCGCCCGGCGTGGCGTCCTCCACGATCGCCTTGTGCCACACCAGGTAGTCGAGCACTCGGCGCGCGGCTTCCACCGGCACGAGAGGTGCCATCGCCTCCTCCCGCGCGAGCTCGGCCGCTTGCCCTTCACTGATCGTCATGCCGCCGCCTCGGGAGTTCGGGCGGCCACGGGCAGAGGAACGTTCCCGGCGCGGTCCCGGTCGCGATCGTCGACGTCGACGATCTCCTCGAGGCCAAGGCTGACGACGCGGGAACGGCCATCGCCGTGCATCGTCACTCCGAAGAGCCGGTGGGCGAACTTCAGGGTCACCTTGCGCAGCGAGATGACGACGAACTGCGCCCGCTCGGCGTTCCGGCGGAGGAGCCGACCGACGTTCTCCGCGTTGACCCCGTCCAACGACATGTCGACCTCGTCGAACACGTACAGCGGGCTTGGGTCAAACCGCTGGAGGGCGAAGACGAATGCGAGGCTCGCAAGCGACTTCTCCCCGCCGCTCAGCTGCTCGAGACGCTGGACGTTCTTGCCGATCGGGCGGGCGGAGATGCGCAATCCGGCGGAGAGTGGATCCTCGGGGTTCTCGAGCGAGATCTCGCCTTCGCCCCCCGCGGAGAGCTCACTGTAGATCTCGCGATAGCCGATGTTGACGGCGTCGACGACCGCGATCAGCTTCTGCTTCTTCTTGGTCTCGATCTCACCGACGAGCCCGAGCAGTTGTTCCTTCTCGGTGGAGAGGCGGGTGACCTCGGTCTCGAACCCGTCGAGCCGGGCCTTCTCCTCGTCGTACTCTTCCAAGGCGCGGAGGTTGACCGATCCCATCGCCTCGAGCTGTGCGCCGAGGACGGAGATCCTCCGCCGGAGCTCCTCGAGCGGCACCGCAGGGACGGCCCCTTCCTCGGCCTCCTCGGGGAACGCCTTGGCGGCCTCCTCCAGCTCGCCGAGCTTCTTCTGCGCCAGGGCGAGGCGGATCGCCTCGCTCTGGTCCATCGTCTGCCGGGTCGCGAGGGTCGCCGAGAACTGGGCGAGCTGTTCGCTCACCTTCAGCCGGTCCGCCTCGAACCGCTTGCGTTCATCGGACTGTCCCTGGACGGCCTTCATCGCCTCGGTCTCGACCTGCCTCAACTTGTCGAGTTGCTCCGCGGCGGTCTCCTTCGCCCGCTCGGAGTCGTGGATCTGCTTCGTGAGCTCCTGGCTCTTGAGGAGCGCCTGCTCGACCTCCTGCCGTTGCAGGCCGAGCGCCGTCTGGGCCGCCTGGACCTGGGCCCGAAGACCCTCGAGCTCCTTGGCGACCTCCATCAGCTCCGCGGTCGCCTTCTCCTGACCTTCCTGCAACGCCCGGATGCGGCGGGAGGTCGCCTGGGGGAGCATGCTGTGGAACTGCTCGTTGAGCTGTGCGAGGGCAGCGTCGATCTCGGTCCGCTTCGCCTCGAGCTCGGTCTGGTGACGGGTGCCGGCCGTTTGTCGGGCCGAGGCACTTTCGAGCGCCTTCCCGAGCTCGGCGACCCGCCGGCGGGCGGTGGCCAAGTGGTCCCGGGCCTGCGCAAGTTGAGTTTCGATCAGCTTGGCCGTCGAGCCCGAGGCTTGGGCCTCCGCGGTCCGACGCGCCAATTCCTCGACGATGGCGCGGAGCTCCTCGGCGACGTGGGTCAGTTCCGCCCGGACGTCCGATTCCTCGACGCTTTTCGCCTGCAGTTCGTCCCCGAGCCGCTTCAGTTCGACCGCGGTGTCCGCTCCCTTGCCGCGATCGCCGAGATCGACAAATCCGCCCGTCATGGCGCCGGTCGCCTCGATCAGGTCGCCTTGGAGGGTCACCAATCGGACGCCGCCCATGTTCTCGCGCGCGCCGGCGAGGTCTTTCATGACGACCGTCTCCCCGAAGACGTACCAGAACGCCGGTCGAAGCTCCTCGTCGAACTTGACGAGGTCCACGGCGAAGCCGACAGACCCGCCGGATTGGGCGACGATGAGGGATTTCCCGCGGGGGCGCCCCGGGAGCATCTTGTTGAGAGGCAGGAACGTCGCCCGTCCACGCCTTTCGTTCCGGAGGAGCTGGATGCACTCCTCGGCGACCCGGTCGTTCTCGACGACCATCGCCTGGAACCGGTTCCCGGCCGCCATCGTGAGCGCGGTGCGGTGGGGCGACTCGAAGTGGGAGAGCTCCTGAACGGTCCCCCGGATCCCGGCGATCTTGCCGAGGTTCCGCAAGGAGAGGAGATAGTCGACCGCGGCCATCGTGTTGGAGCGCGATCCTCCTTCGGCCCGGGTCTTCATGCGGGCGTCGAGCGCCGAGTAGCGGCGGTTCAGCTCCAGCACCTCGATCCTGAGCGCCTCGGCCCGTTCCGAGAGTTGGCGCTCCTTCGCCTTCTTCTGGTGGAGCTCCACCTGGAGCGCCGGGAGGTCCTTCCCAGAGCCGCCGGTCGCCTTCCCCGGTTTGGCCCGGAGTTCCAGATCCTTCAACTCGAGGGCTCGGGTCCGCTCGTCGTCCTCGGCGGTCGCGCGGTCGCGTTCGGCCGATTCGGCCGCCGCCCGGGCACCTTCGAGCTCTTGGATCGCCGCATCCCATTCGGTCTGCAGCTTGGTGCGCTCCTCCTCGCGGAGAAGAATCTTCTTGCGGAGCTCGGCGAGCTTGCCGCTCGCCTGGTCGGCGTCCCCGCTGGCCGCCTTCAGCGACTCAATCTGGCTCTTCGCGGCCGACTCGAGGGCATCGTGACGTTCGGAGAGATCCTTCTCCCTCTTCTGCAGGGTCGCGAGCTCCTTCTCCGCCGAGTGGATCGAAGCTTCGACCTCCGTGCGCCGAGCGGTGAGTTCGGCGAGGCGTTCGCCGGCGCCTTTCCACTCCTGCTCCTTCCGCGCGAAGTCGAGTCGCTGGGCATCGATCTGGGTCCGGAGAGCTTCGCCCTGGGCTCCGCCCCGGCGGGCGATCTCCTGCTCGATCACATCGATCTTCTTGGTCAGGGCGTCCCGCTCCGAACCCCGCTGGGCGATCTCCGTCTGGATCTCCTCGATCTCCGCCTCGAGTCGGCTCCGGGCCGCTTCCGCGCTGTTGACCTCTTGTCGGCAGAGGAGGAGGTCCGCGCGGGCGAGTCGAGCTTCGCTCTGGCGCTTCTCGTCCTGGAGCTGCTTGTACTGGATCGCTTGGAGGCGCTGTCCCTCGAGCCCGCCGATCCGGGAGCGGATCTCCCCGAGGAGGGTCCGGATCTGGCCGAGGTTCGTGTCGAGATCGGTCCGCTTCGTCTGGGCCCGGGCGAGTTCGTCGTCGTACTGGCTGATGCCGGCGAGTCGTTCGACGAGTGCCCGCCGAGGGACCGGCCCCATGCTGACGATCCGGTTGACGTCGCCTTGCTGGACGAGGTTGTACCCATCTCCGCTCAATCGGGCATGGGCCAACAGCGAGTCGATTTCCGATTGGGTCGTACGCTTTCCGTTGACGTAGAAGTACGAGTAGTACCCGTCGGCGTCGTTCGGGGTCAGCTTGACATACCGAGTGACCTCGACCTCGTCGCTCGCGACCGGGAGCAGCCGGTCAACGTTGTCGAAGACGAGAGAGACCTCACAATCGGTCGCCGGTTTCTTCGACGCCCCGCCGTTGAACAGTAGGTGGGTAAGGCGATCCGCCCGAAGGGCCTTCGAGCTCGTCGGACCGAGAACGAACAGGATCGCGTCCGAAATGTTCGACTTGCCCATCCCGTTCGGTCCGGCGATCCCCGTGAATCCCGGTTGGAATGGGATCTCGGTCGCTCCGGCGAATGACTTGAAGTTCCGGACCTTCAGACGCTTGAGGTGCATCTTCCTGCTCTCCAGCCCGTTCGCGGCACAGACGCCATCTGTTTGTCAGACAGTTGTCAGCGAGTTGTGCCGACCATGTCCGCCATACTTAACGGTTCGCGTCGGGTGGAACTGTTGCGTCATCGGGAGGTCAAGCCGTCGTTGGGCCAGGTGGTAGACGTTGGGGGGGTAGCCTCCCTTCGGCCTCGTTTGAATCAGGAGGTGGCAAGTTCCTTGAGACCATGGAGTCTCATCTGGGTACCGCGTGGCCGTGCCCTGCCGCCTCTCGGGTGGCGAACTGGGGTGGAAAACGTGAAGATCCGCCCGCTTGCGTCTCGCCGCCCCATCTGTCGCTGGATGCGCTCCGCCTGATCGACGGCCTTCCCTCAATATCGATAGAATGTTGACGATCAGACGTCCCGCGGGCCCGGGAACGCGAGTTCGGACTTCTGGCTAGTGGCGCTGCGAACGGATTCGATGCGAAGGAACCGGCTCCGCCGAACCGGGTGGAATGTTAAATCCCTCCCCCGCTCGCACCGTCGATGCACGCCCGCGATGCCCCGATTCACTGGCTCCCACGCCGAACGCCCTTGTGGATATCCGGAGCAGCCGTTCTGCTCGTCCTCGTCATGATCGCTCCGTCGGCCTCGACCGCCTTCTCCGTCGGCGCGTCGTTCCACGGTATCGAGACGACTCGCGGCGAATCGAGCTCCTCACCGGACCAGGCGGGACTCGTCCAGCCGTTGGTCGAATCCCTGCCGATCGCGGAGGCCGCGGGCGAAGTCGCCTTCACGCTCGCCCCTTGGGACAACTTCACCACCCCGGGCTACGCCAAGCTCATCTCCGCGCCGGAGCAGTTCGGCCCGGCCACGTACGACCCGATCACGGGCGAGCTGTGGATCTCCTCGTCGAACCCTGGGTACACCAACCCGGCGGTCCGCGCGCCCCTGCTCCTCTTGGACGCCGCCAATTTGGCGGCCCGGGGGATGGACCTGAACATCTCGGAGTCGAACGGTGCGGTGTACGATGCGGACAACGGGGCGATGTACGTCATCGATCCGGACAACGGGAGCTTGTGGGTCGCGAGTGGGACGACGGGCGGTCTGCTCCACCCGAACATCCTGATCGGCGGGTACCCCAATGGCATCACGTTCGACCCGACTACGAACGAAGTGTACGTGATCGGGACCGATGACGAGGGGGAGAACATCACCGCCGTCAACCCCACCACCGACACGGTGATCGGATCCAGCTACCTCGGCGGGTCGCTGGAGGGGATTGCCTACGATGCCCCGGCCGGGGCGCTGGCCGTGACCAACGAGTCCGGCGGCAACCTTCTGTGGATCTCCCCCGTGACTCTGGCGATCAACGGCTCCAGTCCGGTCGGCGCGAACCCTGAAGGGGTCACGATCGACGCCTCCGGCGACGCCTGGGTGGCGAACGGGGGCGCCGGCAACGTGACGGAGGTCGCGCCGAACGGTAACACCGGAATCGCCAGCGTCTTCCTCGACACGACGGTCGATTACGTGGCGGCCGACTGGGCGAGCGGCACGATCGTCGCGTCCGAGCCCTACGAGGACCAGGTCCAAACCATCAACGGGACGATGGCAACGATCGCGAGCGCCACCCCGACCGGGCTCGGCCCAGGACCGCTGGTGGACGTGCCCGGATCCGGCACCGTCGAGGTGATGGACCAGGACAACTACTTCCCGTTCGTGGCCAACAATCTCTACGACTCGCTGAGCCGGACGGGGGACGCCGTGACGGCGGTGGACCCGGCCACCGGCGGGTCCCTCGGACAATCCACGCCTCTCGCGGGGGCGCCGTCCAGCGTGGCATTCGACCCGGCGACCCGCACGGCGTTCGTGGGGGATGACTACACGGGCTCGATCAATTTCGTCAACGCGGACACGCTCCAGGCGGCGAGCCCGTGGAACGCCACCGTCAACGGTACGGTCGGGGGTATGGCGTACGACCCAGTGACCCAACAGCTCTGGGTCCCGCAGCCGCTCTCCTACTACTCCAACAATCCCAGCACCTCGCTCTTTGTGGGCAGTTCCCTGCACGTGCTCAATGCCGTCACCGGCGCCGTCGTTCGCACGATCTACACCCCGCCGTTCGAGAACTCCGAGCCGTTCGACGCCCTCTACGACGCGGCGAACAATGAGGTGTACGCCGGCGTTCTGAACGATTCGAACGGGTACGGGTTCGTCCAGGCGTACGACGCGACGACGTTCGCGCCCGCCGGTCCGGGGCCGGTCACGGTCTCGGAGGGATACCCGACCCTCGCCCTCGATACGGCCGACGGCCTCTTGTTCGTGGCCAGCTCCGACTCCAATCGGGTCACCGTCATCAACACCACCGCCGACGACGTGGTGCAGACGACCGCGTTCGTCGACGGAGACGCGTCCGGGATCGCCTACGACTCCGCCGACCAGATGGTGTACGTCTCCGACTCCGACACCGGCAGCCTGACGCTCCTGTCGGGAGCCACGGGGAACGTCGTGATCCTCCAGGTCGACCTGAACGGAGGATCCCCGTCGTCCATCGCCTACGACCCCGACACGCAGCTCATCTACGTGGCCGTCCAACGCAACGAGGGAAACTTCCCGTTCGACCTCGAGACGTCGTTGGTGATCTTCAACGGGAGCTCCGTCCGCGCGGTCTGGGGGAGCTGGCCGGTCATCTACACGGGATTCGACACCCCGGACCCGGACATCCCCACCGTGACCTACGTCCCGTCGTCCGCCGCCGGCACCCCCGGCCAGATCTGGAACGTCAATCCCGGCGATGGCTCGGTGACCGTGATCTCCGTGGCGCCGCTGGTGCTCTCCTTCAGCGCCCGGCAGAGCACCCTCGAGCAGGGAGCAACCTTGAATCTGACGGCCACGGTCGCGGGCGGAACGAACGGCTTGAGCTACGCGTACACCGGGCTCCCGACCGGATGCTCCACGTCGGATGCGCTGGCGATCAGCTGCCTGCCGACGGTCACCGGGACGTTCCCCGTGACGTTCACCGTCACGGACGGGTTCGGTCTCTCCGCAAATGAGACGTTGGTGTTGACCATCGACCCTCCCCTGTCGGCCATCGGCATGCTCGCGCCCAGTGTCCTGGATGTGGGGCAGTCGATCGCTGCGTCGGTGACGCCCTCGGGCGGTACGCCCCCGTACACTGTCGCCTGGTCGTTCGGAGACGGGAGCACGGGGACCGGCCTCGCGGTGACGCACACCTACACGAGCGCCGGCAGCTTCACGGTCATTGCGAACGTCACCGATCAACTGGGATTCGTCCGGGCCTACGCGTCGACGGTCGTCGTGAATCCGACGGGGACCCCGACCTCCCTCACCGCGAGCCTGGTCCTCGGCGCGAACCACACGACGCCGGGCCTCGCCGTGACGCTCACCGCGGTCGCGGGCGGCGTAGGGCCGTACACCTACAGTTGGTGGCTAAACGGCAGTTCGGTCAGCACGACCACCGCGACCGAGTCGTACACGCCCGCCGGGAGCGGTGACTACTGGTTCCAGGTGGAGGTCTCCAATTCCAACGGCGCGCACCTGAACCGGACGGTGGAGCTCCAGGTGGTCCCCCCGCTGACTCCGTCGACCTCGACGAGTTCTCCGAGCAACGGCGGAATCTCCGAGGCCGAGTACGCCAGCGCGGGCATCCTGCTCGGCTTGATCCTCGGGCTCGTGATCGGGATCCTCGTCTCCCGGGGCCGCCAGAAGGGACCTTCGCCCCCCCCGCCCCCCGGGGGGGCGCCCGGATCGACCGCGGAAGCCGGCGTGTCCACCGGCGGCCCGAACCCGCCGCCCGGCGGCGCCACGTAGGTTTCTAACGTCTCCCGGAGGCCGCCCGGGCGAGCCGCAGGTAACGGGCCTGCCAGTTCCCACGAAACCTTTAGAGGTCGCCGTTCTCGCATGGGTTGCCAAGCGCCTGCCTGGCGAGGAAGTTCCGCGATGGACCGATACGAGAGGGTGCCGGTCCAGGAGGAGACCAAGGAGGAGCGGATTCAGAAGTTCGCTCTGATCGACCGCCCCTATACTCTCGAGGAAGCGGTGCTAGAGGGGCAGCGCTGTCTCCAGTGCGCGATGCCGTACTGCATCCAGGGCTGCCCGATCACCCAGGACTGCCGGGGCTACAATATCCTGGTCGGCGAACGGGATTTTGACGGAGCCGCCCGACTGACGTTGCGAGACAATCCCCTCGCGATGGTCCTGTGCAAGACGTGCTACCATTTCTGCGAGGACGACTGCATCATGGCCGGTCGCGGGGTTCCGATCGCCATCCGACACCTGAAGCGCGCGGCGCTCGAGTTCGGGAACTCGGACCTCATGTACGTCCCCTCCCGGCGGCGGAACGAACGTATCGCGATCATCGGCGCGGGCCCCGCGGGGCTGATGGCGGCCTGGGACCTGGGGGTCCGGGGTCATCCGGTGACCGTCTTCGAGGCGGAGCCGTTCGTCGGGGGTCAGGTCAACACGATCCCGCGGTACCACCTCGAGGAGGACGACCTCAACGCGGACCTCGCCCGGTGGAAGAATCTCGACATCACGTTCGTCACGGAGCGCCGGCCCGGGTCCGACTTCTCCCCGAAGAGCCTGCTCGCCGAGGGGTACGAGGCGGTCCTCATCGCGGTCGGTGCTTCGAAGGCCCGCGAGCTAGGCGTCCCGGGGGAGCACTTGCCGGGGGTCTACCACGCTCTCCCGTTCCTGTTGGCGATGAACAAGGGCGGCGACGACGGTCTGTTCGGCCGGAAGGGCCGACGCGTCGCCGTGATCGGCGCTGGGGATGTGGCGCTGGACGCCGCTCGCTCCGCCCGACGGCTCACCGGGGGCGGAGAGGTACAATTGGTCTATCGTCGCGGCCCGGAAGACATGAAGGCGACGGAGGAAGAGAAGTCCGGGGGGGAGATCGAAGGCGTGGAGTTCGTCTTCTACCGGGCACCGAAGGCGATCATGGGCGCGGACCGCGTGGAGGGGTTGATCGTCGAGAGGACCGAGCACGGCCCGCCGGATGCCAAAGGCCGACGCCCTCTCGTGACCGTCCCCAACTCGCAGGAGACGATCCCCTGTGACATGGTCATCGTTGCCGTCGGGGAGGTGGCGGACCTCTCAGGATTTGATCCCGATTACGCGTTCAAGTTCGCATCGATGGGCTGGCCCGAGGGAAAGGGCGCGGACGGCATGACCGACGTTGAAGGGGTGTTCGCGACGGGCGGGCGCTCTGTGGTGCACGCGATGGCGGCGGGGGAGCGGTCGGCCGCGGCGATCGACGCCTATCTCGCCAAGAAGCACGGGCGATCCCCGGAGCCCCGTCCCGACCCGTTCGGTGGGTCGACCCCGCCGGAGCGACCGTCGGGGTACGGCGACGCCACGTGGACCCCCTGAGCGCCGCTCAGGAGATCTCCCGCCGACCGCTCACTCCGCGGTGGCTTTGCCCTCGGCCGGGGCGCTGATCTCTCCCGCGATCTCTTGGGCGGGCTGGGATTCGGGGGGTTCGGTTTCGGCCCTCCGACGGCACGAGGTCGGCCGGAGGCTTCACCCGCCTTCTCTGCCAGAGAAGGACCGCAACGATCACGACTCCGAGTGCCACGGGGAGCGGGACCGAGTTGGAGGAGGGGGCGATGCCGTGGATCCCCACCGACGCCCGAGAGAAATCGCCCTGCCTCCGGTCCGCAGCCACGGATCATTGCATCCGGGGAGGCGGACTCACCACGCCGGGCGCAGAGGGTCGGAACCCGGCAATCCGAAGCTCCGTCTAGCCCCAGTTCGGGGAGCTACTCCGCTCAGGGCGGCGGGGGAGGCGGCGCCCAGCCCACGGCGGGAGGCGGCCCAGCGGGGGCGCCGGTCGTTGGAGGAGGCACTCCGCTGTAGGGCGCCGGGGGTCCCACAGGGGGTATGGAGGAGCCGGGACCTTTGCCCCGTCGGGTCAGGAGTAAGACTCCGACCACTGCGGCGATCGCAATGATCGCGATCACGATCCACGTCCAGGGGAAGCTCGACGAAGCGGGAGGGGTCCCACTCGGTGCGGTCTTCGACGCGTTGACGTGCCCCGTGACGGTGACGGTTGCCTGCGCCTTCGCCGTGACGGCGACCCTGTCCGTCGCGGTCACCTCGGCCGAGAAGTTCCCCGCCGCCGTGTAATCCACGACCTCGGGTCCAGCTCCCGTCGCTTGTTGCCCGTTCCCAAAGCTCCAGCTCAGCGAAATAGGGGGTGTCCCGCCACTCACGGTGGCGGTCAACGTCACGTTCCCGGAGACGAGGCTGGCGGGGGAGGCCGCGAGCGTGACGGTCGGGTCGGGATTGATGAGGATCGAACCGGTCAGAACGGTCGACACATTGAACGCGTCCGTCACGGTGACGTTCAAGGAGAACGTCCCGACGTGACCGTACTCGTGTTGCACGCCGGGCCCGTTCGCCACGGTTCCGTCGCCGAACGACCAATTCTCCGTGAACGGGGCGGGGCCCCCGGTGATGGCGACGGACGCGGTGATGGAGTGCTCGACGTCCCCCACGGTCGGGGCAGTGCGTGTGGCGTTCGGGGGAGTGACGTACACCCACGTCTGCGCGTCGTCGTCGGCGGCTGGAAGGTGGGCGTAATTGATCCCACCGAACTGCATCAGGTATCCATCGACCGGATCCCATGCCGCTCCATCGTACGCCGAGGCCTCGGGGATCGACGCCGGGAACTGTTGCGTCCAGCCGCCCCCGCGATAGGTCCACATGTCGCCGAAGAGGTTCGTATCATTGTCCAGGATCCCCCCGAAGAGAAGGTCCGACCCGAGCGCGGGGTCCCAGACGAACATCGAGGACGTCCGCGCGGTGGGCGCGATCTCCGCGGTGACCTCGGCCCAGCTCCCGCTGAGGAACCGCCACGTGTCGCCGAGATTCACGTAGCTCGCGTTGGCGCCCCCGAACAGGACCAGATATCCATCGGCCCCGTCCCAGGCCATCACGGCTCCCAGCCGAGCGGCGGGCGCTAGTGTAGTGTCCTTTAATTGACTATGCTTATATCCGGGGACGCCTACCGTCCTGTGTGCGCGTTGCCCCAACCCTGACCCTGACCTCGGAAGAGCGTCAGCGACTCGTGAGTTGGGCCCGCGGCCGCTCCACCCCTCA
>JAKIVR010000048.1 GCA_022750455.1 Thermoplasmata archaeon
ACCTTTGGATCGAGCATCACGGGGGGAACTGGGGCCCTCACGTACGAATGGGAGTTCGGGGACGGCGCGAAAGGAACCGGCACGACAGTGGACCACACATATGGGTCGGCCGGAACATACACCGTCTCTCTCTGGGTGAACGACAGCTCGGGCGGGTCGCTCCAGAGGACGCTCAACGTGACGGTCACGAAGGCGACCACGATCTTGGGGGCCGCCACCTCTCCGTCGAATTTTGGTCTTCTCGCGGCGATCCTGGTCATCGTAGTCATCGTGGCTATTGCTTCGTTGCTGTTGATCCGGAGGCGCAAGAGCGCGGCGGCTCCGTCCGAGGTGTCGACCGTGCCGGAATCTGAGGCTGAATCGCAAGACCCACCCTCCGCCGACCCCGCCGAGGAACCGCCCGCCGAGAGCCCACCGGAATAGTTGGGAACGCCGCGCCCCTTCGGGCGGGGGGGGAGCCGGAGCCCCCCCTCTGAGCTTTGAAGCGTCGCTTGGGGACCAAGAGCCCCCCGGGAGCGTCGTGGGTCCACCGGAGAGACTGAGGGGTGGGTAGCGGTCCGCCCCAGCGCCGGCCCGCCACCGTAGGCTCGGGTCCCATAGAGAGGTAAGCCTCGTGGATTCTAGACGTGGAAAGCCCCGGATTCCCAATAGATTCCGAGAGTGGCGATGGGTCGACCTGAGCCGTCGATCTCGCACGCCCTTGGGTCGGGTGACGAACCGACACGGCTCCACGGCGAGACCGGAAGCGCGGGGTGGGCGGATTCGGGAGAATAGGGCCTGCTGCAACATGTGTGGGACGGGCCCGAGGGGATTCGAACCCCTGATCTTGCGGTTAAGAGCCGCCTGCTCTACCGGGCTGAGCTACGGGCCCACGGCAGTCGAGGGCGGGGACCCGGAATCGGCCACATAACGATTGGGGCCGACGGGCCGCATTACCGGGAACCGAGCCGCTCGTACGCGGCCCCGAGGAGGAGCGGGAGCAGCACCGTGGCGTCCCCATCGATCGTCACGTGCTTCGCCTTCGGTTTCAGCTTCCCCCACGAGATCGCTTCCCGGGTCCGGGCGCCGGAGAGAGAACCGTCCCACTCGACGGCCGTGGTGATGTAGACGGCCGCGTCCAGCCCGTCCCGGAACTGGTTCCACCAGATGGTGTGGTGCTTCGAGATCCCCCCGCCGATCATGAGGGCCCCGGAGCGTTTCGCGGGGAAGACGAGGTCTGCGAGCGCCTGTTCGTCGGCGAAGAGATCGATGGCGAACTCGCGGTGATCCTGGGAGAAGAGCCAGAGCTGGGAACCGACAGCGCCGTCGGTGATCCCCGGAATGAACACGGGCACCTTCCGCTCGAACGCGGCCCGGCAGATCGAGCCGGCGCCCCGCTTCGGACCCAGCGCCTCCCCGATCGCCCAGACGAGGTCCCGCGTGGCGAGACGCCGCGTGCCGCTCGTCCACCGCTCGTGGAGAATGCGTCGAAGCAGCTTCTCGACGGGTGGGCCGTAGTTCCCGTGAGGGATCACGAGGTTTCCGAGTCGGTAGAGGCCTTTGCGATGCAAGGCGGCGTCGTCGAGGTTCCATTCCCCGTGATAGTATGGGCGGAAGGCGCGGGCGATGTCGTGGTCGAGGGTGCCGCACGTGGTGATCACGGCGTCCACGTGACCGAGGCGGATCATCTCGGCGAGCACGCCCCGGGTGCCGGTCGCGACGATGTCCGCGGGGAACGAGAGGAAGCGGGTCATCGGGCGGTCGCGGAGCATCCCCGTGACGATGTCGACGCCGCGCGAGAGCTCCTTCGCCGAGAATCCGCCGCCCGCCTCATACCGGCGGACGAGCGTATCGAGGCTCGGTCGATCCCCGACGTTCAGATCCTCGACTCGTCGCGGCATCGTCCGTCCTTCCTTACAGCCCCAACCCGAGACCCAGAGAGTGGTAGATCACCAAGAAGGTGACGACGTACCCCGCGATCGCCCCCCCGTTCAAGAGGGGCAGGCCGGCCTGGGGGTTCCCCTTCGCCACATACCCCATGAGGACGAAGTAGCCCAACAGGGAGCCCCCCAGAACTCCGAGGCCGGTGATCAGGTTCCCTCCGACCCCGGCGAAGACGGGGTGATCGGGGAGCCAGAGGAAGGAGGCGACCACGAGGAGTCCGGGGAACACCACGTCCCCGAGCCCCATGAACACGGCCTCGCGGTCCTCCGGGGCCTGCGCGCGGTGGGCGGCGAGCCCACCCGGCGCGGTGTAATCGTACGACGCCGACGACGGCATCACCATCAGGATCGGGAGCTTCATCTCCGTCACGACCTCGGCGAGGGAGACCATGTGCTTGGTCCCATAGACGGCGACCGCATCGTAGATGGCGAGCCCGATGAGCAGGACGAAGGCGGGCAGGATGGCAAACTCCAGCGCGAGGATCGCGATCAGGGCCCCGGCGGCGAGGAATCCGACGAGGTCGACGATGTACCATTGAGGTTCCAACAGGAGAGCCTCGAACAGGACCACCGCGGCGATCGTCGCGAGGATCTCCGAGGGGATGAACGCCTGGGCGGTCTCGACCGGGGGCAGGAAGACGTACGTCGGGATGAAGATCGAGAAGGTGGCGTCGAGGGTGAAGAGGAGCGAGAGCGCGATGCCGAGGAGGATGAAGATCCTCAGGCCCTTGAGGAGGCCTTGGTACTTCGCCAGGACGAGGATGACGACGGGGATGGCGATGATGAGGACCAGGAAGTACACCGGCGTCGCGAGGGAGTTGGGGTTCGAGCTCCCCCCGAGGCCCTCCGAACGGAACGGCAGGGCGAGCGCCAGGGCGACGAGCTGGGCCCCGGCGTACAGGCCGACCAGGGCCAGGGAACGAAACCGCATGGCCGCTACGGCTGGACGATCGCGTACGCGACGTTGCCGAGGACCTTGGTCACCTTCGCGTTGATGGTGGTGCCCCGCTGGCTGGCCCCCGTCACGAAGATGACGAACCCCTCCTTCTTCGCCACGCCATCGCCGCGCCGGCCGACGTCCTCGATGGTCAGGCGGTAGATCTGACCAACCTCGACGACCGCCTTCGGCTTCTCGGAGGCGACCACGCGCCTCTCGGTCACCGGGCGTTGCGCGCCGCAGGCCTCACAGATCAGCATCGTGACCCGCCCTTCCTTGCTGAGGTGGGTGTCGGGCCGTTTGCATTCGGAGCAGATGACGTATTTTTCCGTGTACTCGCGGAGGCGCTGGGCGATCGCCTCCTTGGAGATCTTCGACTTCAAGATCCCGCGGGGCAGGTCGAGCACGCCCGGACAACCGAGCTCCCGGGCGAGGTGACCGATGACGTGCGACGGCTCGCGTCGGAGCACGCCGGAGATCTCCTGCAGGTTCCGGATGACCGTGGTACGGCCATCGACCATGATGTCGGGCTCGGGGACCTGGAACCGATCCGTCGAGACCTGGACCTCGGGCAGCTTGCTCCGGGCCCGCTTGAGTAGCTCTGCGTACGATTCCATTCGACGGCGATTGAGCGGGACAGGGCACAAAACGTTACCGACGCAGGCGCGCCCTCGTCCGCCCCGAGGGAACGCCGCCCGCCCGCGCCCAGGGGACCCCTCCCCTGCGGTTCTCCGCCGGGTTACGGAAAATAGCGAAATTCCTACCGCGGTTCCGGTCGAGGTTCAGTTTGAAGAGCCCGCACGGACCATGCGAGGTACGCCGACCTCTCGGCGCAGGACGGCCGAGTCCGAATCTTGAGCGCGAACAATCCACTGACCCCCATGGCCCTCCCGGCCGCGCCGGTCTCCGCCCCGGCGACCGCGGGTCCTTCGACCGCGCCCCCCTGGCCGGTTCCGCCGTGGTTGGAGGATGGCCCTTCGAAGCCTCCGGCGCCCAAGGCGGCCGTGACGTATCCGTATCCCGGGGGTCTCTCCAACGACGAGGAGACCCGACATTGGCCGATGGTGGTCGGCCCTCTGTTGATCATTGGTCTGTTGATCTTCGCGGGCTTCTTCGTCGCCGGCGCCTTCAACGGGAGCTCCGTGTCGTTCGTCGAGAACCACCAGGTCACGGTCGCGAGCACCGGGACCCAGCCGATCGGACCCGGATTCAGCAATGCGGGGGCGTTCTCGTTCACTGTGCCCGCCAACGCCACCGCGGCGTGGGTGAACGGGTCGTATTCGGTCCCCTCCTGCACCGCCGTGTACTACTGCCTCGTTTACGTCGAGATCGTCACCCCGGCGTCGTGGATCGCCATCCAAAATGGGGAGCAGGCTGGACTGAAGGTCCCGGTCGTATGGTGCGATCTCCAAGGCGGGAGCTGCTTGCCTCAGACGAGTGGGACCATCTCCAGCGGCGACCTCGTCGCGGCGGGGTATGGGGGGATGCCGCTCGACCTCGTGATCTACAGCGGAAGTGCCGTATTCGCCCAGACGTACAGCGCCTCGGCGACGTTGAGCTGGAACACCCCACCGTAGCGGCCCGCGGCCGGGCCGTCCCTACGCGCCGTCAGCCAGCAGGGGCCGTAGTGCAGCGAGGCTCGGATCGGCGACCACTTGGGTCGCTCCCGCCCGCACGAGGTCGTCGGCCGGCCGGAAGGCGATGCCGATCCGGCTCTGCCGGAACATGGAGACGTCAATGTCGGAGTTGCCGACGGCGGCGACCGCCGCCAGAGGAATTCCGAGACGTTCGCGAAGTGCCTTCACGGCCTCGCCCTTTCGCTTGATCGGGACCCGTACGACCCCTTCGCCCGTGAGCTGACCGTCCGAGGTCGTGGCAAGACCGTTCGCGAAGACGTAGTCGATCTGGAACTCCTCGGCGAGCCGCTCCGCGAGAATGTCGATGCCACCGCTCACGATCGCCGTACGGACCCCGCGCGTCCGCAGGTCGTCGAACAGCTCCCGGGCGCCCGGCACCACGGGCACATGGGAGAGGATCTCGGTGATCCGCGCGATGTCGATCTTCGGTTCGTGGGTCTGCCACAGCCGCACGTCCCGACGGATGAACTCCCAATCATCGATCTGATCCTCGATGAACAGCTTCAGGGCGGGGGCGTTCGAGTCCCCGAAGAACCGATGCACCTCACCCCAGGAGCTGTCGACGTCGACCAGGGTCCCATCCATGTCGAAGGCGACGAGCTCAATCTTCGTCCCCACGGGCCACCCCCTCCGCGCGGTCGAGGAGCCGCTGGGTCGGTACCTTCGCCCAGAGCTCGAGCAGCTCGTCGACCTGGGCCGGGGAGCTGACGCCGACGATGGGGGCGGCGCCCTGCCGCTCCAGCCAGTGGAGCGCGAGCGAGGCGAGAGGGACCTTCGCGTCCACGGCCAGGTCGCGGAGTCGTCGCGCCCGGGGCAGGAGCGGGTTCGTCTCCCCTTCCTCGACGGCGAAGGCGCCTCGTCGTGACCGGGAGTCCTTCCGGGGCGGTCCCTTGCCGTCGAGGAAGCGTCCGGCCAACACACCCCCTGCCAACGGGGTGTACGCCTCGAGGACGACCCCCGTCTTGCGGCAGTGATCCCGAAGAGCGGATCCTTCCCCCGGTTCCAAGAGGTTCCACTTGATCTGGTTGATGACGACCTCGCTGTGCTGGAGCGAGCCTTGCGCGATCTCCAGATCCTCGAGCGAGAAGTTGGAAACGCCGAGGTGCTGGAACCGTCCCTCCCCCTGCAGGGTCTCCAGCATCTGCACGGTGGGCGGGATTGGGACCGACGCATCCGGCGCGTGGACGAGGTACGCATCGATCCGCCCCACGCCGAGTCGTCCGGCACTCCCCAGCAACGCCGGACGGATCATCGTCGGCCGCAGGTGCTCCCACGAGAGCTTCGTCGAAATGAACGGCTGGAGCGCCGACTTGTCCCGTTGCGACAACGCGTCGCCCAAGATCCGCTCGGAACGGCCCATGCCGTACACTTCGGCCGTGTCCAGCCACGGGATTTGTCGCTCCAGCGCCCGGGTGACCGCCGCGCGGAGCCTCTCCCCGTCACTCGCGTCCCAGCGCCCGACGTTCCAGAGACCGACGCCGAACGGCGGGTGACGCTGGCCCGAGCGCCCTAAGGGGAGGCCCTCTCCAGCGACGGGGAGCTTGGTCTTCGACTTCGATGAACTGACCTTGGCGGACGCCGGTGCCTTCGGGGTCGTCTTCTTCGTCACGATGGTCCTCCTGGACTCGTCGGGACGCGAGCCAGATTCGTCTCGATGCGGCGGATCCGCTCTTCGAGCTCCTGCGCCTTCCCTTCGGCCTCTCGCACCAGCTCGGGGGGGGCCCGCTCCCGGAATCCGGCATCCGCGAGCCGGGCCCGTGTCTTGGCGAGCAGCTGGGCGAGCTTCTCCTTCTCGCGCAGGAGGGCGTCGGAGTCGACCGAGACGCCCCCGGCGGGGACCCCGAGGAACAGCTCGGCGAACGGCGTGACCATCGGGAGGGCGTCCGCCGGGGGGGCCCCGGAGGCGTCCAGGATCGTGAGACCGCTCGATCGCACCAGCCGCTCGATCGTCCGACGTTCGGAGCGGAGGATCTCCCCGACCTCGGGCCGGGACGGCCGGGCCCACGTCGGCAGTGCCTCGGCGGGGGGGAACTTCTGGTCGGAGCGGAGCTGGCGGAGGGCCCGGATCGTCTCGAGCACCGGCTCCATGGTGAGCTCCGCGCTCGGGTCGACGGTCGCCTCGTTCGTCATCGGCCACGGGGCCACCATCAACGACTCTCCCCGATGCGGGAGCGCGTGCCACAGCTCCTCGGTGACGTGGGGAACGAATGGGTGGAGGAGAGTGAGCGAGCGGTCCAGGACGAACAGGAGGAGGTGGCGGGAGCGTCGCGCAGCGACCTCTCCGCGCTCCCCCGAGAGCGAGTCTTTGGCGATCTCGATGTACCGGTCGGCCACGTCATGCCAGAGGAAGCTGTAGAGCGACCCGGCCGCCCGGGTGAACTCGAACTCTCCGAGGGCCCGCTCGACGTCCTCGGCGGTCCGCGCGTAGCGGGAGAGGAGCCACCGGTCTTCCAACGGCGCCTCGGGACCGAGTTCGGGCGGTCCCGTCACCGCGTCGGTGCCTTCGGGGAGGTGGGAGAGCAGGAAGCGGGTCATGTTCCAGATCTTCGTGAGGAAGTTCCTCGCGCCCTCGAGCGTCGGCTCCCCGAACGTCCCGTCTTGGTCCGTGGGGCTCGGATAGACGAGGGCGAACCGGAGCGCGTCGGCCCCCCACTTCTGGACGACGTCGATCGGATCCGGGGAGTTCCCGAGGTGCTTGGACATCCGATGGCCCGAGGCGTCGCGCATCATCCCGTGGAAGTAGACGTCGGAGAACGGGGCGCGGCCGGTGAACAGGTATCCGGCCATCATCATCCGGGCGACCCAGAAGAACATGATGTCGCGGCCCGTCACCAGCACGGACGTGGGGTAGTACTCGCGGAGGTCCGACGTCTCCTCCGGCCACCCGAGGACAGCGAACGGCCACATCCAGGAGGAGAACCACGTGTCGAGGACGTCGGGGTCGTGGACCAAGTGGAGATTTCCGCACGTGGGACAACTGACGGGGTCCACGTCCTCGACGATTACCTCCTTGCATGCGGGGCAGGTGTAGACGGGAATGGGATGCCCCCAGAGGACCTGTCGCGAGATGCACCAATCCTCCAGCGATTCCATCCAGCGATAGAAGGTGAGTTCCCATCGGGGGGGGTGGATCCGGATATCGCCCTTCCTCACGGCCTCGACGGCGGGGACCGCGAGCGGAGCCATTCGGACAAACCACTGGAAGGAAAGTCGGGGCTCGATTATGGCGTCCGAGCGCTCAGATCTGCCGACCTGGTGGACCAGTGACTCCTCCTTCACGACGTAGTGGCCGCCGCGCAGCATTTCCACCACGGCGCCCCGCGCCTTTTCCCGGTCCAGCCCCCGGAACTGCTCCGGTACCCACGGACCGTGCAGCTTTGCCTGATTGTCGAACGTCTCTGGAGGCAGGGGTAGCTCCGGATGTCGTTGAGCAATGCCGTAGTCGATTGCATCGTGGCGGGGGGTGACCTTCAGGGCGCCCGTACCGAACTCTCGGTCGATGGCGGCATCGGTGATCACAGGTACGTCGCGGTCCGTCAGCGGCACTCTCACTCGGGTGCCGACGAGGTGGCGGTGGCGCTCGTCGTCGGGATGCACCGCCACGGCGACGTCGCCAAAGATCGTCTCGGGACGCACCGTCGCCACGACGATGCCCGCAGATCCGTCCGCGCCGGGGTATCGAAGATGGATGAGGGTCGTCGTCTCCTCGCGGAAGACGACCTCGAGGTCGGAGACGGCGGTCTGCAGCTTCGGGTCCCAGTTGACGATCCGTTCGCCCCGGTAGATGCGACCTTGCTTGTACAGCGTCACGAACGCCCGTCGCGTCGCCCGGCTGTACCCGGCGTCCATCGTGTACCGGTACCGGTCGAAGTCGAGCGAGAATCCCCCGACCCGGAGCTGCTCGAGGATCCGCCGCTCGTGTTCGAGCTTCCACTCCTCGATCCGATGGAGCGCCTCCGCCCGGGGCAACGTCTCGAAACGGATCCCTTCCTTCGCGAGCCGCTTTCGCACCTCCACCTGGGTGGCGAGACCGGCGTGGTCGATCCCCGGCACCCAGAGAGTGGCATCCCCCTTCATCCGATGCCAGCGCACCAGCACATCCTGGACCGTGTCGCTGAGCATGTGCCCGATCGTGAGCACCCCGGTGACGTTCGGAGGGGGGAGGGGGACGGTGTACGTCCGGCCGTTCGCGCGGACGGGAGCGCGGAAGTACCCCCGGGTACGCCACGTCTCCTGCCATCGGGCCTCGATGGCGCCGGGCTCGAAGCGCGTCGGCAGCGCGTCCCGCGTCACGGCGGACCTCCACCCCTCGCCGTGGATAGCGCGATTGGGGCGGCTCCCGCCAGCACGAACAAGGAGAGGAGGGCCAGGACGGGCAACGCCCAGTCCGATGGGGCACCGGGGATGTTGTTCACGATCTCAAAGCCAACGAGCGGGATCCCGGCGACGAACAGCCCCGGGATCACCACCGCCAATCCGACGTAGCTGCCGGTGAACAGGTACGTGACCGGCAGCCCGGACTTCTCCGCCATGTGGAAGATGAGCGCGAGCTCGATGAGGCCCGCGGCCACGACCGCCGGGAACTCGGCGCCGACGAATTCGAGGAAATGCACCGGATCAAAGAGCCGGAGCGCGAGGATCCCGAGGATCGTGAAGACCGAAACAACGTAGACCCCCACAATCAGGGAGAGCTTGCCGAACATCAGGGAGCGGTCCCGGAGGGGCAGGCTGCGGGTGTACGCGTAGCCCATCAGCTCCGTCGCGAAGAACGCCGGCCCAAAGACGACGGTGAACCCGGCCGCCGTGGTCACCGCTCCTGCGGCGAACCCGAACGCCTCGGCCGAGGTCGAGGCGCCGGCAATCGACGCGAGGCCGATCAGGAACGCATCCATCACCGGCAACAACAGGATGAAGGCGAACGCGGGCGTCCGGGACGCCGTCCGGATATCCTTGCGGACCACCGCCCACATCGGCCGGGAGGGCCGGAGCGGGGGGGAGAGCTCGACGACGGGCCCTTCTCCGCGGGCCACGCCGAGCGCGATCTGACGCGGGGCCTGGAGGATCCAGACGACGGCGACCCCGAGGAAGACGGCGTAGAGGGCGGCGAGGATCGGAAAGAAGAGGAACGGGATCCCCGGCACGCCGGCCGGGGTCGCCGCGAGGATTGGCAGATAGGCGAACGGTTCGGGGAAGATGGAGCTCACGGCGAGCCACGCCGACGAGGTCCCCTGGGTGGAGAGCGTGCTGAAGCCCGCCAGGATCCCCGGTCCGAAGATGATGGAGCCGTAGATGGCGAGCGCCGGGATGGTCCAGAGCAGGATGTACATCCAACGGAGCGCGGCGCGACCGGCCCCGCCTCTCGCGCCCTGGACGTTGCGGACGAAGAACCCCCCCGTGTAGAGGGCCAAGGCGAGTCCGAGCACCACCGCCGCGACGGCGCCCGGGAGGGCGGCGAGGCCGGCGACCCACGAGTGGAGCCCGAAGCCGACGGCGAACGGGACCGTGACGAGGATCACCGCGATCGGGTAGCTGAACAGCCGGAGCACCACGTACAGGGCGATCCGGTCCTTTTGTCGCTCCGTCAGGGGGAGGGTCTCGAACAGTTGGACGATCCGGCTCGAGAGGAACGTCGGAAGCAGTTGGAGCCCCGTGGTCCAGATGAGGCTCAGCTGGAACAGGAGGAGGCCCCCGATGACGGCGGCCTCGTAGATCGGGAGCGGCGTGAACGGCGCGAAGGCGTCCTCAATGGTCACTCCCCCCGGCCGGATGACCGGGTCGAGGAGGAAGTACATCGCGAAGAAGCTCATCATCACGAGGAGGAAACTGATCAGCGCCTTGCTCTGCTCCACGCGGCGGAGCGCCAGCGGCACGAGCTCGTCGGCGGCCACGTCCTTGGGGAGGGGATTCCCCTGACGGTGGGCGTGGATCGATTGGAACGCCATCTCCCGGTACGCGATCCGACCGAGCTCGCGGGTCGTGGGGGGCGCCGTGGATCACCTCACGGTCAACTGGCGGACCGCCTCCCGCACGCCCTCTTCCGAGACCGTGAGGCGCAGGTAGATCTCCTCGAGCGTCTCGCCTTTGCCGTCGACGACCCGGCGCAGTTCGTTGACGGTCCCCTCGCCCTTCAACTGGCCGTGGTCGAGGATGCCGACCCGATCGCAGAGCAGCTCGGCGACCTCCATGGTGTGGGTCGAGAAGAGGATCCCGCGCTCCCCGCCCCGCACGTATTCGGTCAGCAGCTCCTTCATGATCCTCACCGTCCGGGGATCGAGGTTGCTGAACGGCTCGTCGAGGACCAACAGCTGTGGTTGGTGCAGCATGGCGGCGATCACGAGCACCTTCTGCCGAGTTCCCATCGAGAGCGTGGCGATCGGCTGCTCGTACTCGCTCTGGATCTGGAACGCCGTAATGTACCGGACGACGCGGGCCGTCGCTTCCCCGGAGGTCATGCCGCGGATGCCGGCCACGAACTCCAGGAACTCCCTCGGGGTCAACGCGTCGAAGAGAAGCGTGGTCTCCGGGACATAGCCGATCAGCCGGCGCGTCCCCAAGGGGTCGGCGATCGGGGAGCGCCCGAAGACGCGGACGTCCCCTCCGGCCGACGGCACCAGGCCGACCACACACTTGATCGTCGAGGATTTTCCAGCCCCGTTGGAGCCCAATAGGCCGTAGATCTCCCCGGCCCGGACCGTGAGGTTCAGCTGCCGGACGGCGACGTTGTCGCCGTACCGCACGGTCAGTTCGCGGAGCACGAGCGGAATCGAGGAGGTGCTCGGGTTCTCCGCGGCCATCTTGTGGACATCAGCCCCGCGCCCCAAGATAAGGAAACGGGCGGAGGCGAGCCCCGCTCGGACTACCCCGGGCCGGGGAGCCGCCGAATGGGGAGGAACAGCACGACGTCTTTGATCGAGGCCGCGCCCGAGAGCGCCATCACGGCCCGATCGATGCCGAAGCCGACGCCTCCCGCCGGAGGCATCCCGTACCGGAGCGCCTCGACGAAATCGTCGTCCATGGCGTACGACTCGACCCCCCGCGCCGCCAGCTGCTCCCGGAACCGTGTCGCCTGTTCGATTGGGTCGTTGAGCTCGGAGTACGCGTTCGCCAGTTCGACGCCCCCGATGTACAGCTCGAACCTCTCGACGCGTCCGGGTTTGGAGCGGTGGCGTTTGGCGAGCGGCGTCGACGCCGCGGGATGGTCGAGCACGAACGTCGGCTCGATCAGGGTCGGGGTGACGTAGTGGTCGAACAGCTTGTCGTAGAACGTGCCGATCGGGGACTCCGCCGGAACGGTCGCCCCGACCTTCCGGGCGAGAGTTTTCAATTCATCCAAAGAGCGGTCCAGGATGCCGGACAGGCCCGACTTCTCTTCGAGAGCTTCGACGAAGTCCACGGTGCCGAACGGTCGAAGGAACCGCTCCGGCGCGGTGACGGCCCCCGGGATATCTGGGAACAGCCGCGCAACGGTCTGCGCGAGCTGGGAGAACAATCGCTCCATCCAATCCTGCATGTCGCGATAGTCGGCGTACGCCGCATACGCCTCCAACATCGTGAACTCGGGGACGTGGGTCGAATCGAGGTCCTCGTTCCGGAAGACGTGTCCGATCTCGAAGACGCGCTCCATCCCGCCCACGAGGAGCCTCTTCAGTGGGAGTTCGAGCGCCACGCGTAGCTGCACTTCCTGGTCGAGGTACGACGAGTGGGTCAGGAACGGGTTGGCCGCGGCCCCGCCCGCGACCTGGACGAGCGTGGGAGTCTCCACTTCGAGGAACCCTTCCCCTTGCAGGAACTCCCGCGCCCCCTGCACCACGGTGGAGCGAAGCTCGAACATTCGCCGGCTCTCCCTCGAGGCGAGGAGGTCGACGTACCGCTGCCGGAGCCTCAGCTCGGGGTCCTTGACGCCGTGGTACTTCTCCGGGGGCGGGTGGATCGCCTTGGCGAGCAGCTGGAGCTCGTCCACCAGGAGCGACGGTTCGCCCCGGCGGGTCCGGTACGATCGACCGGTCGCGCCGACGATATCCCCCCCGTCGATCCACTCGAGGATCGTGCGCAGGCCGCCGGCCCCGAGCTCATCGGCGCGGAGGAACAGCTGCAGGGGCCCCGAGGCGTCCTCCAAATCGAAGAAAGCGCTCCCTCCGTGGCGCCGCACGGCCGTCAAGCGGCCGGCGACCCGGAACGCCTCCGTCCCCGTCTCTTCGGGGTTCAGCGCTCCGGCCTTTACCCGGACGATGACCGTCGGGGTTCGGCCGGCGAACGTCCACGGATACGGTTCGACGTGCGCCGCCCGCATCGCGGCGATCTTGTCGAGACGATCCTGCTCCAGTCGGGAGGCATCCGGCGGGGGCTCCATGCTCGATCGCGGGAGAGAGGGGCCGGGATTAACGATTACCCGGCGGTTCCGGCGACCAGAGGGACCTTCTCGACGCCCTGCGGACGGTAGAGCATCAACGCCTCGGGCTCGGCCGGGGTCTCACCCTTCGCGGGGCGGGCCGGCTGGTGGAGGAGGAGGAAGGTGCCGAAGAAGAACTCCGCGGTCGCGTCCCCGCCCCCGATCCCGTAGCTGACGTAGTCGGAGAAGTAGACGTGGAGCTGGCCCGAGTGGTGGGCCTTCAGCGCGGCGAGGAACTTCTGGAGCGCCTCGGGGCCCTGGCGTTCCAGCTCCTCGAGAAGATCGTGGAGGAGCGGGCGCTGGGTGAGCCCGGCGAGGCCGTCGTAGGCGAGGTAGATGGCCGGGCGAGGTTCGAGGGCGACCACGTCGACGCGGCGCACTCCCTCGACACTTTTGGTTCGCATGGTGGGGGCTCGCTACCTGTCCTCTGATTTGAACGCTTCGATATGCTTGGGACGGGCCCCCGAAGGGGTCCCCGTCCCGAAAAACGGGTTTTGGCGGCGGTCTAGCCTAGTGTCCGTGGCCCCCGCCGCCGCCCGACGGGCCCGGCGAGGAGCGCTTGGACGCGATGACATCGTCGATCCGCAGCACCATCGTGGCGACCTCGACAGCCGAGGAGAGAGCCTGGCGCTTGACGCGCAGCGGCTCGATCACCTTCAGCTTGATCATGTCGGTCGCCTGGCCATCGACCAGGTTGACCCCGACGTTCCGGTTCCCGTTGGCGCCCTCGTGGGCCCCCCGGAGTGCGATGAGCACGTTGACCGAGTCGTAGCCGCCGTTCTCGCTCAGCGCCCACGGGATGACCTCGAGCGACTGGGCGAACGCCTCGACGGCAAGCTGCTCCCGGCCTCCGACCGTGGCCGCGAACTGGCGGACCTTGGTCGCGAGGTCGATCTCCGTCGCCCCGCCGCCCGGGCAGATGACACCGTCCTCGATGACGCTGGAGACGACCTTGAGGGCGTCGTCGAGGGATCGCTCGACCTCCTGGGTGACGTGCTCGGTGCCTCCGCGGATCAGGATGGAGACGGAGCGAGGGTTCTTGCAGCCGGTGATGTAGGTCATGTCCTCATCGCCGACCTTCTTCTCCTCCACCATCGCCGCCGAGCCGAGGTCCGCGCTCGTGAGCTCCCGGACGCCCGTGACGATCTTGGCGCCCGTGGCGCGGGCGAGCTTCTGGAGATCGCTCTCCTTGACCTGTTTCACCGCGAAGATGCCCTCCTTGGCGAAGTAATGGAGCACCACGTCGTCGATCCCCTTCTGGGCGACCACGACGTTGGCGCCGGCGGCCTTGACCGCCTCGACCATCTTCTTGAACGTCCGCTCTTCCTCGTCGAGGAAGTTCTGGACCTGGGACGGGGCCTTGATGTTGATCTTCGCCTCGATCTCGGTCTTCTTGATCTCCAGGGCCGAGTTCAGGAGCGCGATCTTCGCGTTCGCGACCGATCGCGGCATCCGCGGGTGGCCCCGCTCCTTGTCAAGGAGGAGTCCTTCGATGAGCTCGGTGTCGGCGATGGTCCCGCCGTGCCGCTTCTCGAGCTTGATCTGGGTGACATCGGCGACCTGCTTGCCGCCGCGGACCTCGGTGATGCGCTGGACGGCGTCCACTGCGATCTTCGCGAGGTGGTCGCGGGAGCCGTAGACGCCCTTCGAGCCCATCGCGGTCCGGGCGCAGTCGATGAGGACGGCCTCGTCGGTCGCCTTGACCGGCTGTCCGATCTCCTTCTCGAGAAGGCGC
>JAKIVR010000049.1 GCA_022750455.1 Thermoplasmata archaeon
AACTGGTCGTCTCCTCTCCCGGCAGCGATCCAAAGCGAGCCCGAATCCGAGGCGGGCGCGTACGGGTACCTCGCCTACAGTTCGTCGGTGTTGATCCAGAACGGACTTTCCATCGTGGCCTCCAGCATGCCGGTGAACTGCGTTTACACCGCTGGGCAGTGTGACGGGTTCGTCTCGCAACAATTCCTGGATACGGTCACCGCCAACCTTGTGGTGGACACGGTGTATCATCCGACCACCGTCCCGGTCACGGTGACCGAGGCTGGCCTGCCCGCCGGCGCCCTGTGGTCGGCGTCCATCTCGGGCAACGAGTTCACCCAGCCCAACGGGTCGTTCACTGCCGCCGCGCCCGCCAACACTCCATTCTTGGTCGATCCGAGCAGTCCGATTGACGCGGGCGGCCACGAATTCGTCCCGACCACGGGGGGGCAGTACAATTTTTCGGCGAGTAGTAACGTCACGATTCGCTACGTTCGCGTGCCCTTGCTCGCGTTCGACTTGAACGTAGTTCCTTCGATTGACCCGTATCTCAATTTGGCAATCTCGGACCAAGCCTGGGGATTCGGATACTATTCCGAGGCAGAGATCAACTACGGTGGTTTGGTGACCGTCTCCTATGGCTGTCCGATGCCCTGGTACTTTCCGTACGGATTCGTCCTGAACGTGACGAACTCGGACGAGGTCGATTCCAACTTGTCGTACGCGAGCGCGGCCGATCCAACCCTGTGGGCCGGCTCGGGAGCGGGGAATTTCACGGGAAGCGCGACGGCGTATTCGGTGCTGATGGACGGCCCGATCAATGAGACAATGTGGACCCTCCCCTTCGGTCAATACGCGGTAAACGTGGTCGCGCCGGGGCTGCCCCCCACCTCGGAGCTCAGCTTTGATTGGGACGGGGCCGCCGAGACTGCGGCACTCGGAAGTGGGTCGATGACCTTGCCGAACGTGCCGACTGGCGTCCATAAGATTTCGGACATCCGGGCGAACTCCTCGCAGCCCGGATGGACCTACGTCGGGACGGCCCCGGATGCCGGATCCGTCGTGGTGCCCCAGCAGACCACCGTGAACGTCAGCCTCGCGTACGTGGACGTCGGGTCGCCGGTGGGGCAAGTGTCGTTCCATGCCGCAAACTTGACCAACGGAACGCGGTGGCAAGTCGACCTCAACGGGTCGACCTATAGTTCCGTGACTCCCTGGATCAACGCGACCACCCACTCGGGGACGTATTCCTTTTCGGCCGGGCCGGCAACCTCCCCGACCGGGTCGATTGGCTACGTCGCCACCGGCATCGGGGCGGAGATTTCGGTGACGACTGGGGCCACCATTCTGGTAAACTACAGTGCGGCCTACAAAGTGACGATCGTGGCCTCCGCAGGAGGTTCGGTCTCGCCCAGCGGCGTGAACTGGTATTTGCCTGGTCAATCGACGCCCGCGTTGAGTGCGACGCCCGATCCCGGCGACTCGTTCGTCGGATGGTCGGGTTCGGGGATCGGCTCATACACCGGGTCCGCGGTGAGTCCGGTGCTGACAGCCGATGGGCCGATCGTAGAGACGGCCAGCTTCGCGCCGCTCCCGCTGGACCGGTTCGATCTGAACTTCACGCAGACTGGAGTCCCTACAGGGGTGCCGTGGCAGGTGAATCTCGGAGGGACTCCGTACACCAGCACCGGGGCCCAACTCGTAATCCCGAACCTGGACGGCGTTCCCTCGCAGTACGCGTTCACCGTGCCGTATGCCTATGGAAACAACGCGACGAATGCCACCCGGTACATCCCCTCCCCGGGATCGGGAACCGTAGTGGCGGGCACGAACTTTGAGAACGCCCTCACCTTCCAAACGCAGCACTTCCTTACGCTCGAATCCACTGCCAACGGGACCGCCACCTCGCAGGTGGACAACCTACTGGGGAGTTCGACGTGGTTCCCCGCCGGAACCGGGGTAGTGCTGGGTGCGACAGCTGACCCGGGCTACACGTTCGCCGGGTGGGTCGGGACCGGAGCGGGTAGCTACACGGGGCCGAGCGTACAGCCGACGATCTCCCCGAGCGGCTCGATCTCCGAATTGGCGACCTTCGTGCCGGACCAAGTGCCCCCCACCCCGACGTATGATGTGATGTTCCAATTGGCGACCACGGTCGTGCCCGAGACCGTTTGGATGGTAACGATCGGGGGCACAACCTTTTCTTCCACAGGAATCGAGTTGAACGCCACTGGACTCGCGGCAGGGCCGGTGACGGCTGAGGTGCCGGGAGCATACTCTCCCGACGGGCTCTCCCAGTACTCTCCGCTTCACTCCCCCCTGACTATCCAAGTATCCGCTCACACTGCGCCGGCAGGAGTCGCGTTCGCGACCGCGTATTGGTTGTACGTCGCCACGGTCGGCCCCGGGACAGTCTCAACGAACTCCCGCTGGGTCGATGCGTCTCAGGCATTCTCGATCCAGGCTGCACCCGAAGACGGGGCCTCGCTGGAGTCGTGGACTGGAGAGGGCCCGGGCGCCTACACCGGAACTGGAGTTTTTGCGAATGTGACGGCCAACGGATCGATCTCCGAGGTGGCGACTTTCGCCGATTTGCCGTCTCTTCCTGCCACGTCCCCGACTTCAGGACTCGCTTTCCTCACCTCGGACGCCGGAGTGGCGGTCCTGGCGCTAGTCGGGTTGCTCGTGGGAGTCCTTCTCGCGTTGCTCGTGGTCCGCGGGGGCGCACGCCGACCACCGGCTGGCGACAACGAGGAGGCCCCCGCCGAGGAAACCGGTCCATCGACCGGAGACGGGGAAGCGGCCGCGCCGCCCCCCGCCTCCCTGCCATCCGTGACCCTCGCCGTAGGAGCCGGGAGACGCTCGCATCGCTCCATCGACACGAGAGCCGCGATGGGAGTAGCACTCGTGGCGATGCTGCTCGTCAGCTCGTTCACCGGGATTGCCTTTGGGGGCGCCTCCACATCCGCTTACAGTCCCGGATCTCAGCTGAAGTTGCAGTCGAGTGTCACCGGTCATGCGCCTCCATCCCCACCTCCCAGCTCCGGTCCGGGCACGTTCTGGGAGAACGACATGGTACCCCCCGCGCTGAACAATAGTGTATGTCTCGGTGTGGACACGAGGTCGGTCCCGTACCAGTCGTTGTGCGGCCGGACCGCCATCACGAACGAACCTAGCCTCAATCTCAGCGACAACGGGGTGCTCGTCACCGCGTATACGGCGTATACGAATGAGACGCCGTGCGCGACAGAATATCCCGTGCTCCTCAACTACACCTACACGCAGGTCGGGATCGCCACATCGACCGATGGGGGCGCGACTTGGTCGACGCCGCAGTACCTCGGCAACACCGTTTGCACGAACACGACGGATGCGAACAGCTACCTCAATGCATGGCAGCCCACGGTAACTTCGCTCTCAAATGGCACGCTGGTGGTCGCGTTTGTGGAGTTCAACCTCTCCCTGCCTTCTGGCTGCTCCTCATCGGCGTTCCCCCAGGTCAACGGGACGTGCTATCTCCCGTTCCCCCAGATCTTCGAGCGAGACACAGGGCAGTTCGCCTCACCGATCTTCGGGAACGACCCGTTCCCAACCGCGACCAGTGATTACAACTCAAGCCAATTGGTGGTCTCGTTCAGCTACGACAATGGGACGAGTTGGACCGCCCCGTCGCCAGTCAATACGTCGACGGTCGGGTCTCCCGACTGCAATGTGTTCTCCTTCAACCTCGGTCCCCTCGGCTGCCAGACTTGGGCGAACTGGATCCAGCAGCGGCCTTCCATCACGGCGTTTGGCCAGACGATCTACTTGACGTGGACCAACATCACCGGAGGGTGGTCCCAGTATGCCCCCACCCCTATTGACGAACTGTACTGCTCGTTCGGGTACGCAGTGGTTTGTCCATCGGGAGAGTCGGCGGTCCAGCTCGCGGTCTCCCAGAACGGCACTGCCAACTTCAGCACGCCACGCCAGCTTCCGGTCCTCGTGGCGCCTGGCAGCCCGCTATGGGTGGGGGCCAATCCATCCGCCCTTGTGACGCCCAACGGCACCCTCGTCGTGGCGTACACCTCAAACGTCTCCATCAACTCCACGCTCCCGACGATCAGCGGTTGCCCGTCCGTGGCGTGCGGCGGTTTTCTCTCGAACGTGATAGTCGCCCAGTCCGCGGACAATGGGACCACCTGGACGCTCGGCGTGGCCGCCGGGTCGGTCTTCGACTCGCGCGACTACCAGAACTACGAGGATTCGCAGGACGTTATCAACGCGGGGGACCAGATCGCTCCTGCCCCCAAGGCAACCTACGACTCCGCCACCCAACAGCTTGTCGTGGCGTTTACGGCCGACCATACGATCCAGAATTACTGCCTGCCGGTGTACCTTGAGGTCGAATCCGGGGCCCCGTGCCAGGCGTACTCGACCCCGGACGTCTACGTGGCGAACGGTAGCCTCGCGAACAACACGTGGACCAGCCGGTTGGTCGCGTCGTGGAGCGAGCTCGCGAACTCCACGCCCAATGGCGTGCTCGACTCGTATTTTTACAACCCGGCGGTCATAAGCTCTTCGAACGGGGCGATTTATCTTACGGCCCAGTTCTTCAACGGATCCGCATGCACGACACTCCCGCAGAACTCGTTCATCGGCTGGGACACGATCTTGTATCCCCAGTCCCCGGGACCTCTCGTCTACTGTGGAGAGGGCCTCGAAGTGTACGGTACGAGCGAGGACAACGGAGCTGCCTTCACGGCCCCCCTCGCTGTGGATCCGAACGGCACGTGGTACAGTTCGATGTCCCCGGGTCTCCAGGCTTCCATGATTTCTGCCGGAAATGAGGTGTGGGTCGCCTGGACTCAGACGACATGCCCGGGATGGAACGGGCCGGGCGTCCCCCAATGCATGCAGTCATGGGACTACAGCCGGCCTCGCTACAGCCCGACGTGGACTGGATTCACCTCCACCACCTCGGTGGTCGTGTCGCAACTTTTCCTCGGCCCCGGACTCACGGCAACGTTCGAGGAGACCGGCTTGCCCGCCGGCGCTACTTGGTCCGTCAATTCGTCGGGCTACGCCCGCACCGGCGTGGCGGGCACCGCGCTCACGATCAGCGGCATCCTCCCGGGGATGAACCTGACGTGGGTCGCGTCCAATGTCTCCTGGGGAACGGGGGTCCGGTACTATGGCACCCCCAACGTCACCTCGCCCGGTAACTTCGCGACCTCCCCCACAATTCTCTGGACTTATGTCCTACAGTACGCCCTGACGATCAGTTCCAATCCACCGTACCCTAGCGGGTCACAGCCACAGACGTGGTTCGGCGGTGAACCGTACTGCCTTGGAGCCGGCACCCTTCCCGAGTTCGCATTCGACCCGGTCGGGGGGATGTGCTATACCGCGACTTCGATCAATTACAACCTCACCGTCGCGCCGGGTACGACGTGGGAGGATGCCGGGAACGTTACCCGGATTCAAGCGATCCCTCTGAACGGCTCGGAGTTCTGGTGTGAATACGGGTTCGGGTGCGAAAGCGGGTTCGACCCCTTTGATCAAGGGTACAGTACCACCGGAACGTACGAGAGCTACCTCAACTTGACGTTCGAGCTGTGGAGTGGAGCCGGATCGGGCTCCTTCACCGGGACCGCCAACGATACCACGGTGACTATGGACGGTCCGGTCAACGAGACCGCGACGTTCGGGTTCAATGGATACTGCTTGTGGACGGCGGACACGGGGGTTCGATGGGCCTCCACCTGCTCGCCGAATGGTTACCCCCTCGAATTCCACGAGACGGGCCTCCCGTCGGGAGTTTCGTGGGGGGTTTCCGTGCAGAGCTCGCTGGCGGGCAACGCCACGCCGTACGCCGCGTTCACCAACCAGAGTGATCTGGTGGTCGTCAGCCCGACGCTCAACGTCTCCTCCCTCGCCTACTTCGAACCGTTTACCGTCCCGGCGAGCACTTCCGGAGAGGTCTGGGTCGCCAGCCCGGATCCGTCCTCCCCTCTCCTCGCCCCGGGCGAGAGTTCATCGACATTCCAGTACTCGCTTCGACCCGTCGGTTTCACCGATTTCACCTCTACAGTGGAAGCGGTTGGACTCCCGAACGGGACGACCTGGTCGTTGTCGGTCGATGGGGACGGGACGGGATTTGCGGGTACCCTTGGCAATCTAAGCCTCCGAGGCGGCAATCACTCTCTCGAGGCGGATCCGGTGTACCTTTCGAACGGCACCGGCTACGTGGCGGATGCAATCGATGTTGACCCGTTCGTCATGAATGAGACCTGGACGAACGTCTCCGGCCCCTCCGCGAGCTACATGTTCCAAGGGTCCGCGCAGATCCTGGTACAATACACCCCGATCTACGAGCTGACCGCGCTGGCTTCGACGGGAGGCACCGTGGACGTTCCCGCGACCAGTTGGGTCACCCCCGGTAGCCCCGTCTCCTTGCTGGCCGTCGCAAACCCCGGCTACCACTTCGTCAGTTGGACCGGGACGGGGGGCTCGAGCATCACCAGTACCGACCCCAGCGTTCGTCTGGTGCTGGCGGGCCCCGTCGGGGAGTTCGCGACGTTCGCTCCAAACGCGAGCGCTGCGTACGTGGTCACGGTGTCGGCCAGCGGACTCACTCTTGGCGATACGTATTCTGTGGAGTTCAATGGCACGACCTACAGCGGGAACGGATCGTTCGTGTTGCCGGCTTATCCCGGTGGGAACTACTCGATCTCCCCGGTCGTGGTGTATGACAACGCGAGCTCCCTCATCCGTTTCCTCCCCGTCTCGTTCACCACCACTTTGTCGTCGGCACCGGGAGGATTGTTCAACTTGGATACCGGCGGCGCGCTCATCAACATCACGTTCGTACCCCAGTACGCGCTCCAAGTGAACCAGGCCGGTTCCGGTACGATTACCCCCGGAATCGGGGAGTATTGGGAGACTGCCGGGAACCAAACGATCTGGACCGCGACGCCGTCTCCCGGGAACGCATTCCTCGGCTGGTCAGGCACGGGGTCGGGCTCAGTGAATTCGAACGCCTCCACGATCTCGGTGACGAGTGGCTCCGCAATCTCGGAGGCGGCGAATTTCGTTCCCACGCTTCCTTCGGCGCCCTCGACCTTTATTTTGACCGTGACAGAGGTGGGATTGCCCGGAGGTACGGAGTGGTCGGTATCCGCCGTAACATTTGGAGTGGCGACGTCCGGGGACAGCGCCACGGTCACCGGGCTCAACGGGTCGTATGTGGTCACCGTGCCCACGGTGCAGGTGGGTCCGGGGGTGCAGTACACTTCCAACTTGACCAGCCGGTCGGTGGTCGTGACGTCAAACAAGACCCTGCGCGTCGGATTCTCCGAGGAATTCGAGTTGACGGTGGTCGCGGGCGCGGGAGGCAGCGTCGCCCCAGACACGGAGTGGTTGGCGCCGGGGATGGGTGTGACATTGTCGGCGACTCCGACGGGGGGGTACCATTTCGTGGGCTGGAGAGGGCAGGGACCTGGGAACTACACCGGATCGGCCACTTCGGGGATGGTCTCCGTGGGGGGCGCGATCACCGAAACGGCTCAATTCGCACCCAACCCGGGCCTTCCGGATACCATGGCCGCTGGTGGGAGCGCTGTGCCAGCGTACGCTCCCTGGCTGGGTCTCGTCGCATTGCTGGCCGTCGGATTCTTGACCGTTTACCTGATTGGACTTCGGAGAGCCGAGAAGACCCCGACCCCGCCGCCACACTTGGCGGGAAAGGAGGGAGCCCCGGTCGAAGGCTCTGACGCAGACACTACTCGGCCCTCTCCAGAGCCTCCTCGTAAGGGTGGAGTGAAGTAGCAAGTCCGCCGGGTGGGGGCATTGGTTGAGTTGAGGTCTGACCGAGTACCCCACCCAGTCTCCGATTCGTCGCTCTGTGAACGAACGATCGAGAGGCCGTCGCTGTTCACTCAACATCTGGAGTATGCGTTTTCAGGGTAGAGGTCGAGCGGAAGCAATCAAGGCTGGGCGCCGCTGGTTTCGATGAATCTTCGTTGGCCCCGCTGCGGAGCGAGTTATGTGCAATCCATGATGCAGCCGCAGAGTGAGTCGAGCAGAGAAAAGTCTGCGGAGACGGTGGGATCCCCACCGCTTCCCGCCCGGACGACCTGAGACGGCCGCGTTGGTGGAGGGCCGGGTACAGGCCCGTACCTATCTAGACGAACTCACTACCGCCCAGCGCGTTCGAGAGGGTCGTGCTGAAGACCCACGCCGTGTTCAAACACAGATGGTCGTTGGCGTCGTACCCTCCGAAATAGATCACGTCGCCATGATCTGAGGGGAAGGGCGAAATGGCGTAGCAGCGGTTGGAGACCAACGGCGGGTCACCCGCCAAGAACTTCCCGTTGATTTCGCCCATGCTGTAGCTCCCGTTGCTCTCCCGAATGGCGTAGACGGCTCCCGCAAACAAGCCGCCACTCCCGTTCCCCCACATCGTCGGGAGTTTGGTGTTCTTGCCGAGCGAAACTTCCATGCCGATGACGTACTCCGTGGCCCCCGTCGCGGGATTGGTGACGGGCAGGAAATTATTGTAGGCGCCGAGGACGAAATACGCGGACGTGTTCAGAAACTCGCCCGCGAGGGTTGCGAGCGAGATCTCGATCGTGCTCGTGTAGCCCCCGCTCCCGTTCGGGTCCAAGCGGATGACGTCCCCTCGGGACGAATTGTTGGGGTTCCAAAGGAAGAGGAGCGACTGCCCGGACCCATTCGGGTTCGGGATTGTGGTCAATCCCCGGATTCCTCCAACGGCCGGATTGATATCTGTCCCCCCCGGGAGGTTGGTCTCGTTCACGATCACTTGCCAGCTGGGGGTGGGGCCATTCATGCGTTGGTAGATCAGCGCGCCCGCGGAGAAGAGGAGGTTCCCATTCGCCTCAGTGATGGCCAAGGGCCGAACGGCGACGGGCCCCGATTCCGAACTCCGACCCCAGAGAATTTCACCGGGGGCCGTGGGGTCGTAAACTCCCGAATAGATTCCCAAGCCACCCATCGAAATGAAGAGCCGGTCCACTCCGGTGATGGGGTCCTGATACAGCGCCATGGCTCGGTTGTCGACGTTGCTGCAGTTGAAGCCGGGGTAGCCCGGGATGATCGAGCTCGTCGCCCATTGCCCGGTGGTGTCGTTCCGCGTGAACAGCTCGTCGCCACTGAGGCCGCCCACACAGCCCGCCGCGAACAACAAGGTGACGGGTTGGCGCAGGGGTTCACCCGTCCCATTCGTGGTGAATGTCACGGACTCGAGACTGTCCGGCCGGAGCACTCCCTTCATGGTCAGGTCCACGGCCCACTGTCCGTTAGGCGCGTCCAGACGTAGAATCTGGGCCCAACCCTCGCTGGAGTTGGTGCCTCCGTAGTAGATGTTGGCCGTGTCCTCCCAGTAGCCAACGGCCGCAAACAGCATTCCGTCGTGGGCTACCAGGTGCATCAGCTCCGATCCTCCTTCCTGGTTCCCCTCGGCGTCCAAGCAGCCGGCCCGGTACGACGCCTGCCAGCCCGGCGCGACGGGTTCGGGCGTAGGCGGGGGAGGCGCGCAGTTGCCGGGGTCGGGAGTCGGTGGGGTCGGTGCCTGTTGGGTCGTGGTCGGGAGGGACGCGGCGGGTGAAGCGGTGGTCGGCGGGGTCGTGGCCGGTGAAGCGATGCTCGGTGGGGCCGTTCGCGTGGGGGGCGCAATCGGAGGGGCCGTGGCCGGAGTGGATCCCGGGAGGTATTGCAAACCTGCCAACCCCGCCACCGCGAGGACCATCACGACAGTCACCGCAACGATCGGTTTCCAAAGGTCTGGTGGCATGGTCGAACTTCTAGTGTGGTTGCCTGGGCGGGATATATGAACCTACGTCCATTCATTCACAGTGGAGTTCCGGGACGGTGCGAGGCTCAGCCACGCGGATCCTCGGGGTTGAACCTCTCTGCGCTCAAATCCGGCTTAGCCCCGCTCCTCTTTCAATCGTTCGGGGAGAAAGCCCGAGCCAGGTTCTCGCGGTGTAAGTGTGAATACTCCCAGGGAAGCGCGAGCCCTCAATTGACAGGCATTCGTTTCGGAGGCGCCCTCGGGGGAGGTCCGCCCCGAGACCGTCGATTCTCAAAGATGAAACTCAAGCAGAACATGATCCCAAGGACTGCAATCGCGGCACTGCCGAGCAGAAGTGGCACGACGTCCGAGCTAGTGCCGGAGGGGGCAGCGCCCGATGGCGGGACGGACTTGGTACTTGAAGACGTCAACGCGATCGGCAGGCCTGTGGAATTGGCGGGGGTGATCGTGATGTTGAGGACGTAAGGAAGATAGCCGCTAGCCCGTGCCACGAGCTGGTATTCGCCGGGAGCCACGGGACGTAGGAAGTTACCTTGAACAAGCTCGATGGGGGAACCGTTCAGCCACACCGAAGCGTCGGTTGGAGATACCCAGCCGAACAGTACACCGTCTCGCGGGGCGAAAGGCAGCATGAGGACGACCGGACTGCCACTCACCGTGAGATTTCCGATCGGTGCGAGAGTGACGAAGCCGAACGAAACGTCGGTGACTTGGTACTCATACGTCCCGTTCGAGAGAAAGACCGAAATGGTTGCATTCGTCCCGGAGGTGTAGGTCCGTCCTTGAAGGATGATCGACCAGCCGACCGAACCGGGTAGACCCATGGATCGGACCGAGACGGCATACGACTGTGGCGTCCAAAGTATGGAGCGGGTCGCGCCGGCCTCCGTGACTCGAAGGTCGCCTGAGGCATTGTCTGACGTGAAACCATCGATCTGGTCCACCGAATAGTCGAACTCGCCGATCGGCAGGTGCACATCGATGGAAGCGTTCGTGCTCCAATCGGTCGCACCATCGATATTGACCGACCAGTTCGTTCCATTCGGCAATCCTGTTTCGGTGAAAATCACCTGCCTCCACGCGAGGTTCAGCGGGAAGTACTCCCCAGGGGAAAGGGTCACGTTGGCGTCCCCCACCCAATCGGAATTCTGGCCGTACAGTTGAATAAAGTACGAACCGGCATGAACCGTGAGGTTCGCTTCGCCACCACGATAGGGGGTGGGTTGACCATTCAGATAGACCGTTCCATTGGGCGCCGCGGAACTGACATTCAAGATCGCGACCTGATCCGGGCCATACAGTGGTCCCGGGATCCCCGGGCCCGCAACGAATGAGGCCCCCGGGATTCCGGAGCTGGCGTTCAACGCCGCCATCGATATGGCGTTGTCCGATGCCTCCCCCGTGAAACCGAAGTTGAATGCGTTGGTAACCGCCTGGAAGTTGTCTCCGTTCCAATATTGCAAGTTGAGCGTAACATTCGACGAGACATCGGTCGCGACCGTCCCACCCCCCGGGCCATCGATCGTCCAATCGGCATCAATCGGATTTCCGTACGGGCCGGTTTGGAATCCATCGACCACGAAGTTATCGTCGGTCCAGCCGTGCGCCCAGGGGAACGAAATGTTGTCGTAGGTCTGCCACCCGGCCCCATCATTGTACTGCATCAAGACGTATGGCGTCCCATCCGCGGTCGACGAGATGGTCTGTGCTTCGAGCGTTAGGGGATCCGGGAGCGCCACCCCTAGGCCGGGGAGCTCCCCGGGACCCTGCGGTACAGAATAGATGTACGCCTGGTCCCCTTCTACAGAGCCGTTCCCCACAGCTGTGGTCGGAGGAAATCCAGTACTCGATTGGTTCCATACATTGTCCACCATCTGCACCGTTTGAGTCGTGGCCTTCTTGGTATCCGCGAAAGGCACGTTCTGAACCCAGAAGATCATCGTTCGGGACCCATTGCTAAACACTAGGTTTAGATTGAGCTGGAAGGAGACCTCCGGCTGACTTCGGAGCACTCCGTCGGTCAGCGAGTCGATGACTGCGCTCCCCCGGAACGTGGTGGTGGTGTACTCGTATGGTGAGAGCGTTGGAGTGAGCCCAAAGTCCCCGATTCCCGTCGCAATAGGTTCCGATTCTCCTGTTGCGTACGACCACGAATGGATGAGCGAAGGCAAAGATGCGGAACGCGGCGATCCCTGGCGGTCAATCTCAAGGGAAAGAGGCGGGGAGGCTTCGACCGATTTGATAGCTCGAACGGCTCCGAAGGTCCCGACGGGGGCCTGCGGGACGTGAGGCGGACCGGCGGACGACAGGGTCGGGGCAGTGGGGACTCCAGCCACCAAGAAAATGACAACGATCGCCAGGCCAATGAGAGTGGCTGCCGAGGTGGTGCGAACCCGCTTCATTGGGGTGAGCCCGGTCGGCTCTTCCTCCCTTGATTCCAGACGATCACGGCCGCGGCCACCAAGAGTACCAAGGCAGCCAAGAATACGGTGGCCAGCTCTGCCGTTCCCACCCCGAACACCGTTCCGGAGGTCGAAACGACGAGATTCATGCTCTTCATCGCCGACCTCCCCGAACTGTCGTTCACCCACACCGTGATCGTGTAGGTGCCGGGAGATCCGAACGAGTGGTCGACAGTTTGGCCCGTACCACGGGTACCATCCCCGAACACCCACGCATACGTGACCCCGCCGGTCCCGCCGGTGGCAGCTGCTGTGAACGCCACCGTCTGGGAAGTGGTCGGGTCGTCGGAGGTCGCCGTGAGGTTGGCCACGAGCGGCAGTCCCACATTCAGCGGCAGCGGCGCAGAGAGGACGGAGATCCCATTCGAATCAATCACCCACACTCGGATCGAGTAGCTCCCCGCGGACACCACGGGACAGTAGACCGCACTTCCCGCCTCGCCACACAACGCCGGAAGACCTACCCAATCGTACATGTAGCCCCCAGATCCGAGTCCCGCCATCGCGTTCAGAGACACATCCGCGGTTGCACCGGCCGCTGTCACGCTCTCTTGGATATTTACGGTAGGATCGGAGTAGACGGTAAACCCGAGTGATCCGTTCGTCACCGATTCATTCTCGGTATCTGTCACCTGGACGCGAACGACTGAGGAGCCGTTTCCCGTCGGGGTGCAGTTGATCGGATCCACCGACTCGCCGTTGCATCCCTCGGGAAGGCCCGACCAGGAAAACCGGTAGTTTCCCGAGCCGAATCCGTAGGCCGCCGAGAAGAAGACGCTCTGACCAAGATCCACCGAGGCCCGACTGGGGGTGACCGTTGAGAGCGTGGGATCGGGAAATACCTGGAAACTCAACGTCCCACTATTCACTGAGAATCCGTTCGAGTCGGTCACGGTGACCTGCACGGAGTATCTGCCCGGAGCTGCGGGGATGCAAGACGTCGAAGCGAGGTTCTCGCTGCATCCACTGGGGAGTCCCGTCCATGAATAGTGATAGCTTCCGGTGCCCAGTGAGACAGACGAACTGAAGCTGGTAGACTGCCCCAGATCGATGCTCGGGGGCGAAGCCGCAGGGATACCTACCGTCGGATCCTCAAAGATCGCAGCCTCTGCGCTGGCGGAGTTCCCTGCGGAGTCGGTGAGAGTGAGGGCGTATGAACCTGACGTAGGGCCCGAGGGAATGGTGTATTGGGCGGAGAAGGAGCCGACGGTGGTCGGGATGAGGGCGCCCCCGCTGCAGGTGCCGATCTTCGCTCCGACGCACTGCATCGCGATGGAGTCAAGAGTCGCGTCTTGGAGGGGGATGGCGTCTCCGTATCCGCTTCCCTTCACGGTCACGGTTTGACCTACATCCGCGCTGCCCGAGGGGGTCAGAAACTCGAGGGCCGGAATCACCGTGAACGGCGCGGTACCGTTGGTCTCCGTGAGTACGATCACGTCGTTGCTGGTGGAATTGGAAATCGGAAGGAACATTTGGCCGGTTCGCGAATCATAGGCGGCTACCCCGGGGACACCCGGCATCGCGAGGGTGTCGACCACCCGTCCGATGGAGCCCGAGATCACGCTCACGGTGTCATAGCCCGAATTGGAAACGAACACTTCGCCCGTTCGCGGGTCAAATGTTGCGCCGAACGGCGCGTTGCCCACCGGGATCTCCGCGACGACGGCGTTGGTCGCGTCGGAGATGACTCCCACCGTGCTGTTGCCCGGACCTCCATTGTTCGTAACGAACAGCTCGCCGGTCCCGGGATCATACGCAGCAGTAGTGGGACTCAACCCCACTCCGCCAATTACCTGCGTCACTGATTCCGATACATCTGAAATCACGCTCACCGTGCTGTCGCCGGCGTTCATCACGAACACTTCTTGCCGGCCAGGGTCGTAAACCGCGGTGTAGGGGCCCAGGCCCACTGCGATCGTGGCGACCACCTGGTTGCTCGTGTCGTTGATCACGCTAACGTTCGAAGATCCTTCGTTGGCGACGAATATCTGCTGCGTGCCGGCGTCGTACCCGAGGCCCAGCGGATTGGCTCCCACTTCGACAGTGGCGACGACGGTGTCGTTCGTGTCATTGATCACGCTGACGTTGTTCG
>JAKIVR010000005.1 GCA_022750455.1 Thermoplasmata archaeon
TCAGTGAGCTCACCCAGATCCTGCAGAACCAGCAGACGCCGAGCTCCCCCGAGTTCCAACACTGGTTGACGCACTCCCAAGAGGCGTCGATGTTCGGACCGAACCCGGTGGTGATGCAGAACGCGCTGACCTACTTCCAATCCGAAGGGTTCACGCTGCAGACCCGGGGGATCGCCTCTCTCTCCTTCTCGGGCACGGTCGGCCAGGCCCAGAGCGCGTTCCGAACGGACCTGGTGAACGTCCACTTCCCGAACGGCTCCTTCGGGTCCCTCGACGCCCAACCGCTCTCCCTCCCCGGCGCCCTCGCCCCGTACGTCCAGACCGTCAACGGCGTCGCGGAGACGAGCGTCAACCAGTACGAGATGATCCAGCTCCCGACGGACATCGCCCCGGTGGTCGGTGGTGGCCCGTCGTCGCAGACCGGCTACGCGCAGACGAACCTCTCCGACCTCTACAACTTCACCAACCACGCCTTCGGGTGGACCTCGTACTACACGGAGGGCCCGAAGGGCGAGCAGGTGAAGGTGAACTCGCAGCTCATCACGCCGGGCGGGATCAGCTACGCGTACGACGCCCTCCCCTTGCTCAACGCCGGCTACAACGGCGACTCCACGGGCACTCCGATCACCATCGCCATCGTGATGGGCCTCGGCCTGAACCCGGGGGATTTCTCCGAGTACGCCCAGCAGGTCTGGAACAATCCGAACCAGATTCTCGACCGGCTCACCGCCCTCCCCGTCGATGGGGCGTACGGATTGAACGGCACGAAGTACTACACCGACGGAACCTCCGGGGAGATGGCCCTCGATATCGAGTACTCGAGCACCATGGCTCCCGCGGCCCACATCGACGCGGTGTATGGCCAGGGCGGGCTCGACACGAAGACGCTCGATGACGATTACGCGAAGCTCTGGAGCCTCGCCAAGGCGCCGAACATCATCTCGAACTCCTGGGGCGGGGGCGAGGACTACAACAACCTTTACGGGCCGAACTGGGAGAACTTCCAGACGATGAACAACTACATCATGCTCCTGACGGCGATGGGATCGACCGTCCTCGCCTCCTCCGGGGACGGGGGCGGATTCGACCTCGGCGACGGGGTGCTGACCGCCTCCTATCCGGCCGCCGACCCGTACGTGGTCTCGGTCGACGGCGCCCGGACGGTGCTCGCGGGACCGGACGGACTGCCGTACACCCCGGTCCCGAGCCTCGGCGCCGTGAACGTGAGCCTCTCCGGCCCCAACGGGCCGAACAACTTCGTCATGCGCGTCGGCACGGCGACCCAGGTGATCAACGAGTCGTACTGGTACAGCCCCTACTCGAACTACTCCCTTCTCCGGGCGGCCCCGTTCGCGGCCGGCGGGTTCGGGACGAGCAGCTGGTTCAATCAGAGCTGGTGGGAGCATGGCCAGACGATGCCCAACGTCGGGCGCGAGCTCGGGAGCACGGTCGCGGCCGAGGGCGACTTCAACGAGTCGATCTACTTCGATGGGGCGTGGGAGTTCAACTACGGCGGGACGAGCTTCGCGTGTCCGACGGCCGCCGGGGAGCTCGCTCTCGTCGAGGATTATCTGGCGGCCCACGGCCACAGCTCGTACCTCGGGAACGGCAACATCGTCACCGCGACGATCGGCAATGCCTGGTGGAACGGCAACCTCACCCTCGACCCGTACATCGACATCACCAACGGGACCAGCTACTGGGCGAACCAGGGCGAGGTCAACGGCTGGTCGTGGACCCCCGGACAGGTCTTCCCGTACAACGGCACCACCCCGACCTACGGCGACACCCACCGCGGGTGGAACTTCCCTGACGGCTGGGGCATCATCAACGCCTACAACTTTGCGGTCGACCTGAACGCGATGGAGTCGATGCCCGGCAGCTTCGCCTCGATGAACTCGGCCGGGTCGACGTACGATCCGTCGGTCTGGGGGAATCTTGCGACGAACGGCAGCTACACGCTCCACGTCAACTCGACCTCGGCGATCGATCTCCTCTCGCCCCGCGTCACCGTCCTCTTCTGGAACGCCTCGGGCGTGGAGACGGCGTCCGTGCCCACGCTGACATCGGACGGGACCGGATACACGTTCTCTCTCGACACCACCGGATTCAACAGCGCGGGCTACGTCGTCTTCGAATTCGGGGACTCGACCAATTCGACCCTCGGATTTGCCTATTCCTGGATCGCCCCGTTCATCCCGAAGGACGAAACGCTCTCGGTCACGGTCGTCGACCCCGCGAGCGGGGTCATCCCGGGCGGAACGCCCGTGTTCAACGCGGCGCTCGGCCAGGACCCGTTCGTCTACGGCTACCCCGATGACCCTCTGCCCGCCGGGATCTTCCAGGACACGGTCACGGTGCTGGTCACTTACAATGGCGTCCCCGTCTACGACGTCCCCGTCACCGCCACCATCCCCTCGTACCAGGACATCGCTTGGCAAGGCTCGGAATCGTCGAACCTGACGGGATGGGGCCAGACAGCGGGGGCGGCGACCGTCACCAACGAGATGTCGTCGAGCCTGACGAACGTGAGCGGTGAGGCGTTGATCTATACCACCAACGTCAACCGGCCGACGACGTACACCCTCACCGCGTCGTACGCGGGACAGGTCGCCCACACGACGTTCCAGGACGTCCCACCGCCCAACATCGCGCCCATCGACAACGACGGCGGCAACTGGTCCGAGTTCGACTGGATCGACTTCCAGTCGTGGGAGTACCGGGACGAATTCACGGCGAATCAGCTGGCGTACAACGCCGAGAACCAGTCCGACTACTACTCGGAGATCTACGCGTGGCAGGGCGAGGACCTGACGGTCAAGGTCACGAACTCCACCGGGGCCAATGTGCCGGACGGCACCAAGGTGTGGCTCGGTACGCTCGACACGGGCCGCCAGACGGAGTTCAACCTCTATTCGGCGTCGGGAGGCATCTTGGGCATCACCAACACTTCGGGGACGAACTCCTCGACGGGCGCGAATGGGGATCCCGCGGGAGAGGCGACCGTCTACGTCCCGGACAACATCACCCCGACCGTCGACGGGGTCACCCAGGTCGGCCCATATCCCGAGACCGCCGTCGAGTATCCGTTGGAGTTCCTCTCCGTCGATCTCGCGGGACAGCAGAACCGGACCTCGAGCCGGAACGAGCCGTGTTTCCCGTATCCTTTCCCCTTCCAGGCGCCCGTGGCGCTCACCAACTGCGTCTACAACAACTCGTATCAGAGGAACTACTCCTCCGCGGCGTTGGCCGTGCTTCCGGACCCGGTGACCGCGTACACCCAGACCCAGGCCGGGAGCCCGCAGGACTTCTTCCGGACCGGTTCCAACATCTCCTGGGAGGTCAACGTGACCCTACCGGATCTCGACCCGTTCGCCGGCCAGTTCTGGATCGGCTGGGAGTGGCCCGCCGGCCTCGAGCATATCGTCAATGAGACGGGGTACGTCGATTGTCCCAACAACGATTATGCCAATTGCGCGCCGGCTGGATATCTGACGGTCGACGCCAATGACAATCAGGCGTACGACGAGTTCGGGAACCTGACCGGCGTCTACACCCCGGGGATCCACACCCTCGAGGTCGTCGTGCGGGACTCTATGGGGCACGTCTTCACCGCGCGCCACGTCTTCATCATCGGCCAGATCGCGCTCACGGACCTACCGGCCTCGCAGGTGTACACCCCGATCCCGTTCAACCTGACCTGGACCCTCAACATCCCCTCGACCCAGGTCTCCAACAAGACGTTCAACGAGTCGCTCGAGATCAGCTACGTGACCAACGTCTTCGTCGACGGCTCGCTCCAGGGATGCGGTGGGTTCGGCCGACTACGCTGCCCGCAGGTGGTGAACCTCTCGATCCCCGTCCGTCCCGGAGAGACCAACTACACCCAGAACGTGAATCGGTCGACGTTAGAGCACAACGGGTTCTACTCCGGGGGTACGGACATACCTCCGGGTCAGTACCAGATCCTCGTCTGGCTGAACGCGAACCACAGCGGTTCGATCTCCCAGGAGGCAGTGACGTACCTGGTGTTCGACCCGCTCGCCGCGGAGATCACCGGACCGTCCGCGAACGCCGTCGTGCCGTTAGGCAACGTGACGTTATCGTACTCGTACACGGGGCAGTACATCTCGAACGCCCAGCTCTTCGTCTATGCCCAATCGAACCCGACGTCGGCGGTGTTCGAGTCGTCGATCTACTCGCCGGGCACGGGGATCCGCGGCGGCGGGGTGAGCTGGACGGCGGTGACGCCCGGGGCGTATCGGGTGGCGCTAGGTCTCTCCACCCCGTACGGGAACAGCTCGATCTCCGAATGGATCAACGTCTCCATGACGAGCCCGTACGTCTGGCTCAACCTGACCCCGGTCGGGGCGCTGGGCGGACTCTCCCCACCGACCGCGGCGGCGAGCCTCGCCATCGTCGGGGCCCTCGTGGGCCTGACGCTGGGGTACTTCGTGGTCAATCCGAGCCGGCAGAAGGTGCCGTCCGACCGCAAGCTGCCGACCCCGTCGGACCAGCCCGTACCGTCGAAGTCCCCCGGGACTCCGACCCCGACGTCCACGCCGAGCTCCGGTTGAGCTGGGACGTCGGACCGCGGTCGGTCTAGGCGAACCGTAGCTTCGGGTAGTTCCGTCGCCAGGCGAGCACTTCGGCACCGACCCGCTCCCCCCGGACACCCGATCGGAGGAGCAGTTCGGCGAGCCGCGGCATCTCCGTCGGGGTGAGCCCGAGCCGGGCGATCTCGGCGGTCCCGAGCCGACCCACGAGATCGGTGATGAGGCGGCTTCGCTCCCACCGTCGGCCGATCGCCCCTGGTCCGAGGCCGGACGCGGCGCGGAGCCGGGGGAGGTCGATCACGAGCTGGTGGGATTCGGTGAAGTCCCGCTCCGCGGCGAGCAGCGGGAGCCCGCCGGGTGCGAGCGCGGCGCCGAGCGCCCGGGCATTGGAGATCGTCGTCTGCGCGTACTCGGGCCCGACCCGCTCCATCTCGAGCAGCGTCTGGCCGAGCGCCGCGATCCGGTGCCAGTGCGCGTTGTCGAAGACGCGCCAGACGAGCGCCGGGGCGATCTGGGCGAAGAGGTCCTCCCGGTTCGTCACCAACAGACCGCCCTGGGGGCCCGGGAACGTCTTGTGCGTGCTGCCGAACATCACGTCCGCGCCCTCACGCAGCGGGTCCTGGAAGGTGCCGCCCGCGATCAGCCCGAGCACGTGGGAAGCGTCGTACAGCACGAGGGCGCCCGCCGCGTGGGCCTCCTCGGCGATCTCGCGGAGCGGGTACGGGAACAGCACCACGCTCTGTCCGAGAAGGACGGCCGCCGGCCGCTCCCGCCGGATCTCGACGGCGACCTCGGCCGGGTCCAGGATCTCGGCCGGCGATCGGACGGGCAACGGACGCATCACATAGTCGAGCACCGCGTGGAGGTACCCCGGCCCGTAGCCGTCGTAGCCTCCCGCCTCGGCGGGAACGGCCAGGAACTTGGAGCCGCGGGGCAACAGCGGTACTAGGGCGCTCATCGCCGCGATGTGACCGGAGAGGGGGCGGGTCGTCGCCCACTTCGCCCGGAACACCCGGGCCGCCGCGGCGTCGGCGAGCGCCTCGATCTCATCGGTGTAGCGGGTGCCCCCGTACGCGTTGTCCACGGTCTCGCCGTTGACCTGATGGGGTCCGGGCAGCGTATACCGCCCTGCGAGGTCGGAGGCGAGCAGACGTCGCGCCGCGGGAGAGACGGCGTTCTCGCTCGGCAAGAGGTTGAAGACTTCCCGACCGCGCCAGCGGTCGTGGGCGCGGACGAGCGCGGCGAGGTGGCGCTCGGACTCAGTGGCTCCCGGCATGGTGTCCGCCGGGGGCGCGCGCCTTCAGGGGCGCGTGCAGGGTCCCGTAGCTGTGGCTCATCTTGCGGGTCTCCGTGGCGCCGCATCGGGGGCAGTGGAGTCCCCGATCCCCCCCGGCGAGGATCCCGTGGCAGCTGTGGCAACGGGCCGCGACGACGCCGAGCGAGGCGGGCGCGGTGGTGAGCTTGACCGTCGGTTGGGCCTGGAGCACCTTGGCGAGGACGATGTCGCCGGTCGAGAACGCCTCGTTGAGGGAGTCGGTGTACCCCTCCTTGGCCTTGGAGATGTGGATCGTCGCTTCGGGCGTCCCCGGGACCGCCCGGTTCGTGGACGCGTCGGACAGGAGCGTGACGATCGCCATCTGGCTCTTCAGCTCGTCCACCCGGGCGTACACGAGGTCGCCCTCCCCGAGATGGGGGATGGCGTGGACGGCCCGGACCGAGACCGAGCGGTCGTTGGCGTCGACGTGGGTACTTCCGAGAAGGGCGGCGTAGACCCGGCCCTGCTCTTCGTAGGTGCCGTGGCCCGGGACGAACTCTTCGGCGGTGCCCAGCAACTCGCCTGGCAGGACCAGGCGGCTCGCGTGCGATGCAGTCATGGTGTGTTCGGCTTCGGCGTCACGATCCACAGGTCCACTTCGAGCTCCACCCGCGCCTTCCGATGGTGCGGAAGGGTCGCCGGGAGGGGCCAGTGAACCGGGATCGTCTCGTCGATGCCTCCACCCGAGTCGACCGTCAGACGGGCTATAAAGGTTCGGGAGTCGGAGAGGGCGAACGCGTAGATCCGACGGTGGGCGACGCGGAACGCGGTGGCCCAGAACGGCCGGTCCGCATGTCGGAACTGGGCCCCGAACGGGGCGTTCATGAGGACCGAGTCGACGGGCTCGTCGAACAGCTCGACCGAGCCCTCCATCACCTCCAGCTTCACGTCCGTGGCGGCCGCGTTCTGGCGCAACACGTCCACCACCTCGGGATCGATCTCGACGGCGTGGACCGGTCGGGCGCCGGAGAGGGCGGCGCCGATCGCCAGGATCCCGGGGCCGGCCCCGAGGTCCGCGACGGACCGTCCCCGGAGGTCGCCCCGCCGATCGGCCTCGGTGAGCAGCCGAATGGCGAGCTCGGAAGGGGTGGACAACTGCTCCCGCCGGGCGGAGGGATGGGGGAACCCCTGCAGCTCGTGGAGCTGGGCGCCCAACGTCGCCCGACGGAGGGTCGGCGCGGCAGCTTCGCGGCGCCCCGGGGCGATGCGGGGAGCCGGATTTGAACCGGCGGACGCCTTACGCGACAGGATCTCTCACGGCGGCCGGACGAGCCGGCGCCGGTTTAAGTCCTGCGCCGTTGCCAGGCTTGGCTATCCCCGCGTGTTACCGGGCCGGGGCGGCCACGGCTTCAGCCTGCGGTGGGTGGGCCGGTGCCTTCTTCATCGAGACGCGTCGGGGGAAGAACCGAAGGATCACGACATCGTTGACCGCGGACACCCAGCGATACGGGACATTGATCGGTTTGGACTCCTCGACTAACAGGCCGCTCGGCTCCGCCAGGAAGAGACCGTCGATCTTGGCGTTCTCGACGTCGACGACAAGGTTCGTGACCTCGCCGAGAAGACGTCCGTCGTTCGTGTACACCTGGCGTCCCAGAAGCTCCGTCGACTCAACCAGCATGACGTGGACCTAGCTGCCCGACCGTGGTGCCCCCTTTTAACCGTTGTCACGGAGTCGCAGCGCCGGGACGTCAGCCGGCGTCGCCGGGGCCCTCGACCGCGTGGTGCCGGACCTGGGAGGTGTACAACTTCACCAACTCGTCGGCCGTCGTCGCCTCTTCGGGACCCTTGTCCTCCCGGAAGTTCCCGGTAAAGCGCGGGAAACGGAGGGCGAACCCGGCGCCGGGACGAACCGCCCCGAACGCCGCCCGGTGGATCGCGCTCAGGCTCAGCTCCGCCCCTCGGACCTCGAGGACGAGACCGGGCCGGAACCATTGGTCAGGCACGATCGAGGAAGAGACGTTCTTGGGCGATTCCGGGGACCGGAACCGCTCGAGTCGTTTCGGCATCTCCGCGAGCTGCGCATCGTCGAACCCGCTGCCGGCTTTACAGAAGGTCTCGTACAGGTCGCTCTGCCGGTTGTACGTTGCCAACAGGAACGCTCCGAACGCCCCCGCCCGCCGGCCGCGGCCGTGGAACGCGCCCACGACGACGCCGTCTATCGAATCGGCGAGAGAGATCGTGTACTCGCGCTTGTACTTGATCCACCAGAACCCCCGGGCCCCGGCGCGATACCGGCTGCCCGCCGCGAGTGACTTGGCCATGACCCCCTCGCAGCCGTCGGCGATCGATTCGTCGAAGAACGCGGTCGCCTCCTCCACCGATGCGACGACGCGCTGGGTCGCGAGCTGGACCCGATCCGTGGGCGCGAGGATCTTCTCCAGACGGTGGCGCCGCGCGGGGAAGTCCAGCTCCGCGCTCTCCTCGTCGCCGGCCAGGAGCACGTCGAAGAGGAACAGACGGACGGGCACCTCGGCCTGCATCCGCTCCAGGTCGTACTTTCGACCCCGCCGACGGGAGATCTCCTGGAACGGTTGCAGCTCCCCGGTCTCGGGGGAGACGGAGACACACTCTCCCTCGACGATGGCCGGCCGGGTGGTGATCACCTTCGGCAGCTCCTCGATGAGCTCCGGGAACTGGGCGCTCATCTCCTCGAGACGACGGGAGAACAGCTTCGCGGGTCCCGTCGCCGGGATGTGGGCCTGGATCCGCAGCCCATCGTACTTGTACTCCAGGGCCGCCCCGCCGTCCATCCGCTTCAGCACGTCCACGAGGTCAGGAGATCGCTCCGCCAGCATCGGCCGGATCGGTCGACCGACCTGGAGATGGATCCCTTGGAGACCGGGGAGGCCATCCTTCGCCAACGACGTCGCCACGAGCCCGAGATCGCTCGAGACGTTGTACGCGTTCTCGATCGGAAGGCGCGCGGCCTTGTCCCCCGGAGCAAACGCGTCCGCCAACGAGTCGAGAATCGTCTGGGTGCCGACCCCGAGGCGCAGCTGGCCGAGTACGAGCCGGGTGAGGTACTTCGCTTCGGACGGGCCGGCGCCCCGGAGCACCTCCGCGAGAAGTTCGATCTTCTTCTTCTGCGACCCGTCCCCGCTCGCCGTGGCGATGGCGAGCAGCGCCGCGTACACTTCGCGGACGGTGGAGGTGCGTCCGGCCCCCTCGCCTCCCGACGGCCCGCCGGCCGCAAGCTCGGCGGCCGTCGTTCCAAGGTCCCCGCTTTGCCGGACGTGCTGGGCGACCTTCTCCTCGGGGATCCCGAGCGCGTCGGCCAAGGCTCGCCGCGCGAGCTGACCGGCGACACCCAGCTCGATCCCTTCGAACTCCGGCCGCAGGAGCCCCTGGGAGAGGTAGACCGCCTCCGCGATCTCGTCGGGAGGCAGCCGCTGGAACAGCTCGGCCAGGATCTGGCGCATCTCGAGGCGCTTGGTCGTCGCGGCGAGCTTGTCGTACGTGGCCACGAGCTCAGCGAACTGCACGGTGGGTCGCCTCCTCGAGGGCCCGGCGCAGGGAGGCGAGGTTCGCCCCGACGTCCCCGCCGGCGAAGGCGGAGTTTCCGCAGACGAGGAACGTCGCGCCGGCTCGGACGACCTCGGGGGCGGTCGTCGCCGTGATCCCTCCATCCGCCGAGATGTCGGCGGACGAGCCGATCTCGTCCAGGCGGCGATCGACCTCCGCCATCTTGGGCAGGATGTCGGGAAGGAACTTCTGGCCCGAGAATCCCGGATGCACGCTCATCACGAGGACCTGATCGAGCCGGTCGATCCACGGAAGGACGCGATCGATCGGAGTGTCGGGCCGCAGGGCCGCCCCGACCTGGGCTCCCAGCGCGTGGCCCGCCTCGATGGCGCGTCCCATCGACACGTCCGACTCCACGTGGACGACCAGGGTGTCGCCGCCGGCCTCACGGAACACCGGAAGGTACTTCTCCGGATCTTGGATCATCAGGTGGATGTCGAGCGGGAGCGTCGTCCTCTCCCGGACCGCGCGGACGAGGGCCGGACCGAAGGAGAGGTTCGGGACGAAGTGCCCGTCCATCACGTCGAGATGGAACGCGTCGGCGCCCCCCTTCTCGGCCGCCTCGACCGCAGCGCCCAACGCCCCAAAATCGGCGCTGAGCAGCGAGGGAGCGAGCCGGATCGCTCGGCGTGGACGGGGCACGACCGGCCGACCGCGGCTGGATATATTACGGACCCGCGCCCGGAGGGCTCTCCGGGCCGGTCAGAGGAACTCGCTCGGATCCGGTCCCGTCGGTCGGCCCTCGAACGGGTCCTCCCCCCGGCGGGCGTGCTCCGCCTCGGGGGTCCACCGTCCGAAGCGGGTCGGGCGCAGCCAGGTCGGGTGGAACTTCTGGTGTCGGCTCTCCTTCTCCGGATCGGGTCGGTACCAGAGATAGCGCGTGAGGAGGAACTCCAGATAGACCGCGACGACGAGCCCCAACGCCGCAACTCCGGGTCCCTCGGGAAGGTTCAACAGAGCGAGGGCGAGAATGACGTCGAGGACGAAGTAGGCGAGTCCCAGCCACCACTTGAGGAACTGTCGATAGAAGTACTCGCTCCACGTCGGGCCCGGGTCGGCCAACGCGGCGGCGCGCTCCTCGTCCGACAGTCGGGGGAACAGCTCGTCAAACCCGCGACGGCGTCGCCGCCTACGCTTCGCCGGTTTCGGCCCGGACGCCTCGGTCGAGCCGCTCACGTTACGTCGCGGGGGGCTCCGCGCTCGCCGAAAGGCCGGGCGCCACCAGCTCCTCGCTCGCGAGTACCTCGGGTCGCTGTTGGATCGGGATCGTGGTCGCGTCCGCCCCTTCGGGGTACAAGTGGCACGCGACCCAGTGGTCCCCGGCCAGTCGGAGGAGCGGCGGGTCGACCTTCGAGCAGATCGGCATCACGGCCGGGCACCGCGTGTGGAATCGGCAGCCGGAGGGCGGGTTCGCCGGGCTCGGTACGTCCCCGGAGAGGATGATCCGCTCGCGGCGGACGTCCGGGTCGGGGATCGGGATCGCGGCGAGGAGCGCCTGGGTGTACGGGTGGAGGGGGTGGTTGAACAGCTCCTCGGTGGGCGCGCGCTCGACGACTTTCCCAAGGTACATCACCACCACGTGGCGGGAGATGGCGCGGACGACCGAGAGGTGGTGGGAGATGAACAGGTACGACAGGTTCAGCTCCGACTGGAGCCGGGTGAGGATGTTCAGGACCTGGGCCTGCACCGAGACGTCCAACGCGCTCGTCGGCTCGTCCAAGACGATGAACTCGGGACGGAGGGCGAGGGCCCGCGCGATGCCGATGCGCTGCCGTTGGCCACCAGAGAACTCGTGGGGGAAGCGGTACAGGTGGTCCGGGTTTAGCCCGACCTCCTGCATCAGCTCGGCGACGCGCTCGAACCGCTTCTGTCGGGTCCCCCAGTGGTGGACCAACAGCGGCTCGGAGACGACGTCGCGGACGAGCATGCGGGGGTTCAGCGAGGAGAATGGGTCCTGGAAGACGATCTGGAGCTTCCCGCGGACGTCGGCAAGCCGGGCGCCCTTCATCCGATAGATCGAGCTCTGGGTGGCGATCTCGTCGAGCTCCTTCAACAACGCCTCCGCGTTGGCCGGTCGCGTACGCACGGCGCCGCCGTCCTCCTCCTGGGTCTCGAGCGCGGGGTAGATCTCCTCCATCCGGCGCAGCTGCGCGGAGGTCGGACGGTAGTAGACGTGGCCCGAGGTCGGCTCGGTGAGCCGCAAGAGGGTCCGGCCGACGGTCGTCTTGCCGCAGCCGCTCTCCCCCACGAGACCGACCGTCTCGCCGACGTGGATGTCGAACGAGACGCCATCGACGGCGCGGACGTCGCCGACGTGCCGGGAGAAGACGCCCCCTTGGATCGGGAAGTACTTTCTCAGATTTCGGACGGAGATGATGACGTCGCTGGGGTCGGCGGAGGACGGCAACGCCGAGGAGGAGGGGGCGGAGGCGGCGGCCATCAGTTCCTCCGGACGACGGGGCCGTGATACAGGTGGCAGGCGACCGTGTGCTCGGGGCCCTCTTGCGTCACGGGAGGTCGGATCTCCTTGCAGATCGGCATCGCCTGGGGGCAACGCGGATGGAACCGGCACCCCGGCGGCGGGGTGATCAGGTTCGGCACGGAGCCGGGGATCGACTCGAGCTTCCGATCGGGGTCGTCGATCCTCGGGATCGACGCGAGCAGTCCTTGGGTATACGGGTGGAGCGGGTGGTGGAAGACGTCCCGGGTCGTCCCGACCTCCACGATGTTCCCGGCATACATGACACAGAGCCGGTCGGCGACCTCGGCGATGACCCCGAGGTCGTGGGTGATGAGCAGGATCGCCGTCCCGATACGCTGCTTGAGCTCGCGCATCAGCTCCAGGATCTGCATCTGGACCGTCACGTCGAGCGCCGTGGTCGGCTCGTCGGCGATCAGGAGCTCGGGCTCGGCGGAAAGCGCCATGGCGATCATGACGCGCTGCAGCATGCCCCCCGACAGTTCGTGCGGGTACCCCCGGGCGACCTGGACCGGGTTCGCGATCGAGACGCCTTCCAGCAACCGGACCGATTGCCAGACCAGCTCCTCTTCGATGGGCCGGCGGGACCACCCGCGGATCCCCCAGAGCTCGAAGTACGCCGATTGGAGGATCACCTGGAGGCGCTTGCGTCGGATGGCGCCCCGTCTCGCGTTCTCGAGGCGTCCGTTCTTCATCTCGTCGAAGTAGACGAGTTTGAGCTGCTTTTGGATCTCTTGGAGACGGCGCTCCCGCTTCAAGTACCGGCGGTGGAACCCGGAGATGCGCAGACGGTCGATCGCGTCCTCGAGGTCGTCCCGCTTCTTGTCGGGGTTCGGGGCGCCGCGGAAGATGTAGTACGCCTCGGTCCCGACCGACGGGAGGTGGACCGCCTCGCCCAGCGCCCGGCAGGCGACCCGGAGCTTCTCGCCGTCGCCCGTCCGGGCGGCGACCATCACCGCTTCGACGGCCGGAGCGACCTCGGGGGCGTCCGGGGTCGCCAACAACAGCCCGTCCAACAGCTGGATCCCCCGGTGGAGCAGGATCGCCTCCCCGATCTGGTTCGAGATGGAGAAGATCGGGTTCATGGCGCTCATCGGCTCTTGGAAGATCATCGAGATCCCCCCGCCGCGCACGGAGACGAGCCGTTCCAGGTTCGCCTTAATCTCCCGGAACCGCCGCGTGACCTTGATCCGGTTGCTCTTCGGGATCGGCTTGTACGTCGCCTCCTTCTCCACGTTCCAGAGCAGGTTGGCGCCCCGGAACCGGATCGTGCCGTCCATGATGCGTCCGGGCGGGTCCGCGATCAATCGGGTCACCGAGAACGCGGTGACGCTCTTGCCGCACCCCGTCTCCCCGACGAGTCCGAGCGTCTCACCGCGGCGGACGCTGAAGGTGACCCCGTCGAGCGCCTTCACGACGCCGTCGTAGGTGAAGAAGTACGTTCGGAGGTTCCTCACATCGAGGACGGTGTCCGCGGCGAGGGGCGCCGAGGCCGCGGTGGCCGTCGTCGTATCCGCGGCCAGCTCCGGGAACGCTTCCCCGGCGGGCTTGGACTCGGCCATGCTCATCTCCGGTCTACCTCCTCAATCGCGGGTCCAACGCGTCCCGCATGCCGTCCGAGAGGAAGTTCACGGAGATCGCCAGGAGGAAGACGGCCATCCCCGGCAGCAGAACCTGCCACCACGGGAAGACGCAGTCCGCGCTGGCGGCGACCTCGCAGTACTGGATGAACGTCCCGACGGACTGCGCCCCAAACGCGGCGATCGATCCCCACTCGGGGAAGTACTGCGTCGGGAAGATCGTCTTGAATCCCAGGAAGACGAGGGCCCCCAACGCGAGGGGCGTGCTCGCGATGTCGAACGCGATCCCGACGAGCACCGGGAACATCGTGTTCGGGATGATGTGCTTGCGGAGGATGTGGCCGGTCTTCGCCCCGCTCGCCTTCGCCGCCTCGACATATTTCTGCTCCCGGGTCACCAGGGCGAGTCCCCGGACCTGACGCGCGTACCCCGGCCAGTCGGTGATGATGAACGCGAAGAACAGGATGCCGAGACGTGCGTCGAAGCTCGCCAAGGACGGGATACTTCCCGTCACGGCGAGGATCACGATCAAGAGCAGGAGCGAGGGGATGGTGAGGAAGACGTCGACGACCCGCATCACGATGTCATCCATCACCCCGCCCAGGTACCCGGCGAGAGCCCCGAGGAACAGTCCGATCGAGGCCCCGGAGACGGCGACGACCGCCGAGATCCCGAGGTCCCACGGCGCGGCCTTGACGAGTCCCTCGAAGAGGTTGAAGAACTGATTGTTCCCCGGCGTCAGGCTCAACGACCCGAGGGGCAGCCGGCCCAACGTCCACGGACTCACGCTGAACGTAGGCGGAATGACCCCAGGGAACAGCGTGTTCACCGGGTAGCAGTTGGGGCCGGGGACCGGGGCCGTGCTCGCGTACGTGCAGATCGTGATGATGCCCGGCGACGGGGTCGCGTTGAACCCGTTGCCGGTGAACGTTCCCTGGTACGGCTGGAGGTAGTCGGAAGGTTGGGAGGTGTAGAACAAGGAGGCGATGGCGACGAACACGAGCAACACCAAGATGCCCAGTCCGATCATCGCGAGCTTGTTCCGGCGCAGGAAGTAGAACGTCCGCCTCCACTGCGCGATCGTCGGGTTGGGCCGGCGTCCGGTCGGTTTGGCGGCGGGGGCGGGAGAGGCGCTCATTGGTCGATCACCCGAGCCTCACCCGGGGGTCGAGGAACGAATAGAGCACGTCCACGATCAGGTTCGCCGCCACGACGATGTACGTGAACACCAACGTCGTGCCGAAGATGAGCCCATAATCGAACGGTTGGATGATCGACCGCGTCAGCAACAGCCCGATGCCGTGGAGCTGGAAGACGGTCTCGATGACCGCGAACCCTCCGATAAACCCGGCGAACGTGAGCCCCAGGATCGTGATCGTCACCGTGAGACTGTTCCGGCCGGCGTGACGGGCGATGACCACCCGTTCGCTGACCCCCTTCGCTCGCGCGGTCCGGATGAAATCCTGGTTCATCACCTCGAGCATGGAGCTTCGGACGAACCTGAGCAGGACGCCAATCGATCCGTACGCGATGATGAGCGCCGGCAGGACCATCCGCTTGACCGACTCCGCGGCGAAGTAGAAGCTACCGTTGTAGAGCGCGTCGACCGTGGGGAACCCGGTGGGGTAGGTTTGCTGGTTGGGCCCGATCCAACTCGGTAACGCGCCCCCGGCGAAGCAGTGCGGGTCGGGCCAGGAGCCCACCCAGTTCAGGTACGCGAACGAGTTGCCGTTGCAGACCTTGGTCAGCCCGCCGGAAGCGTCGACGACCCCGTACAGCAGCAACGTGGCGAGAAGGAACCCGGGAATGGCGATCCCACTGAAGGAGACTATACGCGCCGCCTGATCGACCGGTCGATTTCGATTCACCGCCGAGAGATTACCTAACGGGATCGAAACGAGCAGGATGATGAGGAGGGAGAACGCCGCGAGCTCCAACGTGTAGGGGAGATACCAGGAGAGAACCGTCGTGACGGCGATACTCTGACCGGCGAGACCGTAGGAGATGCTCGCTTGACTATTCTTGTCGGTGTTCCCTAAGTTGAGAGTCAAGCTGTTGTAGACGTACTTCGCCCACTGGTACGGCGGATTGGCACGATACTGGTCGAGGAACTTCTGATACGCCGGAATATTGCACGTCTGGCTCGCGTTGTCCGCGCACGGCATCGTGAGCCCACCCCTCGGGCTGCCGTTGATGACGACGAACTCCTGTTGGGGGGGCAGCGCCCAGAGCAGGATGAACGTGATGGTCATCACGCCGATGACCACCGGAATGACGAGGAGAAGCCGGCGAACTACGAAGATCCAGAGCTTCACTTCAGAATGACTCCGCTGCCCTGCGCAGTGCCGCGGATTGAGTCAGGCCCCTGTATATTAGTACTTTAGTGGGGCCAGATTTGTGGGGGCTCGGGCGCGAGGACCGGGTCACAGGAGGGGCAGGGCTCCCGTGATGGCGTCGACCTCCGCGGCGGGCGCCGGACCGATGCCCAAGCAGGTCCGCGTCCCCGGAGCGACCTCGGTCATCCCCGCGTCCTCCACCCAGACGACGGGAAGGTGCCGGGCCAAGGCGCGGCGCCGGAGCTCCTCCATCTCGTTGAGATCGTTCGCGAGGAGGGCGATCTTCTTCTGACCCTGCTGTCGCCAGACGGCCACCCATTTCGGATGGGAGACGCGGGTGCTGTCGGCGAGCATCACCGCCGCGTGGGCGGCTTGGACCGCCGTCTTTCCGGCCGTCAGTCGGAGCTCCCCTCGAAGGACGAGGACCATCTTCACCTCCCCGGGCGTACGATCAGTCGGCAATCTCCGCCTCTCGTCGCGCCCGAACCTCTCGGGCCTCTTGGTCCAATCGGTCCAGATCCTTTCGGCACTCCAGTTCGCGGTCCACATCGCCGCGGGCGGCGTGGAGCGCTCGGCGGGCCCGCACGCGATCCCGTTCGATCCGGTCGAGGTCTCGGAACGCGGCCGTGATCGACGGTTCCTCCGAGGTGGGCGACCCCCCGGGAGCTCCGTCCCAGGAGAGCCCCCCGCGCAGGGCCGCCACGACGAGGCCGACCGCCGTCGCCGCCGCCAAAAGGAGCTCCACCGTGGGGGCCGACCACGTCGCCGAGAAGTCGAGAGTGTTGTTCCGGCTGAGGGCGGAGCCGATGACGATCGTCAACGAGACGCTCATCAGGAAGCTCAAGGTCAACGTCTCGACCCACCGGATCGAGGCGGACGGTCCCCGCAACGGCCACTCGGGGAACAACGCGCGGCTCCAGGCGAATCCGGGGAGTACGAAGAGGAGCAGTCCTCCCGCGACCGGTTCGAGAACGTCGAAAACCATCCGAACTCCCGGTTAGGCGGGGTCGCCGCCCTGGCCGAGCTGGCGTTCCAACTGTCGCCGGAGCCGACGGTTGCTGGTGATGCCGTGGGCCGCCTTGCGCGTCGCTTCCCAATACTTCAGGAGCGCCCGGACGTCTTGCGGCCGCTGTCCGCTCCCCCGGGCGATTCGTTGGATCCGGTCTCCCTTGATGAGGTGACCGTCGGACAGCTCTTCCGCCGTCATCGAGTCCAGGATCGCCCGGAACTTCTTCAGTCGCTCTTGGGTCTCGGCCATCTGCTTGTCGTCCAGCTTGGCGTTGCCCATTCCGGGGAGGAAGGAGAGGAGTTTGGAGACCGAGCCCATCTGGCCGAGGGATTCGATCTGGGTCCGCATGTCCCGGAGGGTGAACTTGCCGCTGAGCAGGTTCTCCCCGGCTTTCTGCGCCTCCTCCTGGTTCTCGAGGTCTTGGAACCGCTCGAGGAGGGTCCGGATGTCGCCCATGCCGAGCAGTCGGGAGACGAATCGGGTGGCGTCGAACCGTTCGAGCTCATCGAGATGTTCGCCGGTACCGATGAAAACGATCGGGGCCCCGCTCGCGGCGACGGCGGAGAGCGCGCCGCCTCCTTTCGCGGAGCCGTCCAGTTTGGTGACGATGACCCCTGTGAGTCCGACCGCCTCGTGGAACGCTTTCGCGCTCCGTTGGGCCGTCTGCCCCATCGCCGCGTCGAGAACGAGCCAGACCTCGTCGGGTTGGAAGACCTGTCGCACGCGCTTCAGCTCCTCGATGAGCTCGGCGTCGATCCCGGAGCGACCGGCCGTGTCGACGATGATCGCCTCGCTCGTGCCGAACTTGACGAGCGCCGCCCGGACGACCTCCTCGGCCTTCGGTTGGCTCCGGTCGGAGTAGATGTCGCACCCGACCTTGGCGGCGAGCTGCTCGAGCTGGTCGATCGCGGCCGGCCGGTGAACGTCCGCCGCCACGAGAGCCGTCCGCACGCCCTTCTTCTGATAGAAACGGGCGAGCTTGCCGGCGCAGGTCGTCTTGCCCTGTCCGAAGAGACCGGTGAGGAGGATCCGTCGAGGTTTCACGTCGAGCGTCCGCTCGGCGCCGAGGATCCGCCGGATCTCCTCGTAGATGATGCGGACGAGAAAGTCCCGCATCGTCGCGCCGGACGGGGGCTTCTCCTCCGTCGCCCGCCGGCGGACCCGCTGGGTCAGCTCCAGCGCGACCTGCACGTTGACGTCCGCCTGGAGCAGGGCGCGTTGGATGTCCCGGACGATCTCCGCGAGGAGCGCCTCATCCACGGTGTTGCTCCGGGCGACCTTCTGCAGCACCCCCCGGAGCGATTTTCCCAGCCCTTCGAGAACCATGGAACCCTGGAGAGGAAGTAGGGCGACCCGCCTGCGGCTAGTTATCCTTTCTTCCGAGGGCGTCCGCCGTCGGCGCCTCGAACCTCGAGCGGCTCGCCGTGCGATGGGGGCTCACGCGGGAAGGCCTATATCGGATTCTCGACGTAGAATGCTTGAGAAACATGGCGGCCGCGGTCAAGCCTCCCACCCCCCCCAAACTCAACCCGGTCCGCGTTCCCATCTTCGAAGAAGCGGTCGCAGAGCGCGTCACCGATTTTCGGGAGATCCTCCACGCCTACTCGCCCGAGGACGCCGTCCTCGAAGGGAAACGTTGCATCCAGTGCCGGCGGCCCTGGTGCGTCGAAGCGTGCCCGATTTCGCAAGACTGCCGGGAGTACATCCTGAAGTGCGGGGAGCGCGACTTCGATGGCGCCGCGCGGGTCACGCTCGCCGAGAACCCGCTCGCGACCAGCCTGTGCAAGGTCTGCTACCGCTACTGCGAGGACTCCTGCGTTGTCAAGAAGAAGGGCGTCCCGATCGCCATCCGTCACCTCAAGCGCGCGTCGCTCGAGCTCGGCCGTTCGGACCTCGCCTATGTCCCGTCGGCGCCGATCGACCAGCGGATCGCGATCGTCGGCGGCGGCCCTGCCGGCATGATGGCGGCCTGGGAGCTCGGCATCCGCGGTTACGGGGTCACGGTCTTCGAGCAGGACGCTCGGGTCGGCGGTCTGATGCAAACCATCCCTTCGTACCGGATGACCGACGCCGACGTGCAGGCCGACCGGGCCCGATTCCGGGACCTCGATGTCACGTGGGTCAACGACCGGAAGATCGGACCCGGCGGAACGTCGCCCGAGACGTTGCTCGAGCAGGGGTACGCGGCGGTCGTCATCACGATCGGTACCTCGGCCCACCGCTCCCTCCAGGTCGCGGGTGAGGATCTGGACGGGGTCTTCCCGGCCCTTCCGTTCCTGAAGGCGATCAACCAGGGCACGAAGGTGCCGCTCGGTCGCAAGATCGTCGTGATCGGAGGCGGGGACGTGGCGATGGATTCGATCCGTAGCGCGATCCGGCTCTCCGAGGCCCGGGATGTGACGTTGATCTACCGGCGCAGCCGGGAGGAGATGCCCGCCGACCATGAGGAGCTCCACGGAGCCGAAGAGGAGGGGATCCACTTCCTCTTCCAGCGGGCCCCCGTGAAGATCGTCGGGACCGGTCACGTGGAAGGCGTCGTCGTCCAGACGATCGAGCTGGGCCCCCCCGACGCCAGCGGCCGCCGTTCCCCGGTCCCGGTCGCCGGATCGGAGACCACTGTCCGGTGTGACACGGTGATCGTGGCGGTCGGCCAGAAAGCGGACCTGGCCGGCTTCTCTCCGTCGCTCCAGTTGAAGATCACTACGCAAGGATGGCCCGAAGGCGCCGGCGAAGGTTTCTCCACCGCGGTCCCCGGGGTCTTTGCCGCGGGAGGGCGCTCCGTGGTGTACGCGATGGGCGCGGCGACGAAGGCCGCGGACGCCGTGGACCAGTACCTGCGCTCCAAGCGCGGACTCGCCCCGGCCCCTCGACCGGACCCGTGGGGCGGGGCCACGACCTATCATCTCCCCGAGGGATACACGAAGCCGATCCGCGTCTGACCCGACCCAGAAGGCTGATACTCCGCCACCGGTGTGTACTATGAGCATGCGGCCCGCGCGGACACGTCGGGGACTCGCGGCGCTCGCGGTCTGGGTCGCCGTGATCACGATCGTTTCGGGCGCTCCCGGGATCAGTGCGGCGAAGGCGCTCCCGCCGGCGACCACCCCGGCGACGGTTTCGCCGTCCACCGCCCAGCCGTCCGAGGTCATGCCGGCGTTCGTGTCGATGCCGTGGAGCGAGAGGGCCGGATACTACCCCCAGTATTGGGGATCGGTCTCGAACGAGACCCCTCTCACGTCGACCATCAACATCGAGGTGACGTTCTGGCCCCGGGACATGTCGCTGTACCTGCCGCTCGCCGCGGGGGCGCCTCCCCTCACCTTGGCCCAGTTCAACGCCGAGTACTCCCCGTCCAATGCCACCTACGAAGCCGTCGCCTCCTACCTCACGGAACGCGGTCTGACCGTGGTGGATACGGAGCCGGACCGGATGTCGCTCGGTCTGGTGGGAGCCGCCGCGGACGTCGGCTCGGCGTTCGGGACCAGCTTGATGGCCGGTCGGTGGCACGGCGATCTCGTCCACGTGCCTCTCACGGCGCCCTCCCTCCCGGGGAACCTGGCGGGCTCCATTGCCGCCATCTCGGGTCTGGCGGACGGCTTCACCCAGTTCTCCCTCCCCCTGAACCGGATGCCGTACCCTTCGACGACCGTCGCCCCGGCGCCGATCCCCCTCCAGGCGCGGACGACGTCGTTCATCACCCCGGGGGAGGTCCGGAACGTGTACGATGCGGACGATCTGTACAACTACTCCGGTTCGGCCCACTGGGCCACTTCCGTAGGTATCGCTCTCGTGTTGTGGGGCGATGGGTTCGATCCCACCGACGTCAGTACATTCTTCGACTCGGACTACCCGTCCGAGTTCCCGACGCCGACGATCAGCTACGTGAACGTCGATGGAGCGCCCGCCCCCAGCGCGGCCGCGCTCGACGATCCGAGCAATGCGCCGCAGGAGCTCACCCTCGACATCGAATGGTCGGGGTCGATGGCGCCGGGGGCGCAGCTGTTCGCCGTCTACGCACCGGATGGACCGTCGACCAACGGCTACTCTCCATCCGACTCGACCCTCGAGGACGCGCTCAACCGGGCGGCGGGTCTCGCCGCGGTCGAGGTCGTCTCCATGTCGTTCGCGACCCCGGATGGGGCCGATCCCGCCTTCCAGACGGCCTTCAGTACGACGTTCGCCAGCGGCACCGCCCGCGGCCTGACGTTCCTCGCCGCGTCCGGCGATGACGGCGGGACGAACAACCCGAAAGGCGCGTGCACCAATATCCCGGAGCCCGAGTTCCCGGCCGCCTCCCCCGACGTCCTGGCGGTCGGCGGCACGGCGCTCTCCGTGGGACTCACCTTGACCGGCGGGATCGACGGGATCGCCGCGGAGCCCGCCTGGAAGGACAGCGGGGGCGGATTCTCCGTCACGTACGACGCGCCGAAGTGGCAGCTCGTCGGCTCCGCCGCGAGCGTCATCGGCCCCACCGGTCGACGGGGGATTCCCGACGTCTCGGCCCCGGCCGCGGACAATTTCTTCTACTACAATGGCCAGAACGCGGCCGGGAACGGGACGAGCTTCGCCTCGCCGACCTGGGCCGGCCTCGTCGCGGAGATGGACGCCATCCACGGGCAGGCGCTCCCCTCCCTCGGCCCGCGCATCTACGGCATCGGCGCCGCGGAGGAGGTCGGTTCGGATGCCCAAGGCCTCGCCGACATCACGACCGGGTCGAACTGTCTCGGCAATGCGACCGTGGGATGGGACACCGCGACCGGGTGGGGGAGCCCCCGCGCCCTCGCGCTCTACCAGGACTTGGTCTCGTCGTACGTCACGGTCAATCTGACCTTGGGTCAATCGATCGTACCGCCGGGCGGGGACGTGGCGGCGTCTGCCGAGATCGCCAACGCCACGGACCACGCCCCCATCGACAACGTCACCGTCAATTTCACCGTCTCTAGCCCGGGGTACATCGGCCCCTGCGCCGGCACCCTCGGGGTCGCGGCGCAGGCAACAGGAACGAACGGCGTCGCCGCCGCCTCCATCCCCGTGCCGGCGTGCTACTTCGGCGATTCGGTCTTCGTGGTGGCATCCGTCACCAGCCGGGGCTACTTCGGCATGAACCAGTCCTCGGCCCGGGTGAACCTGCTCGGGTACCTCCCCTCCCTCACGTTCCTGCAGAGTGGACCGTGGAACGTGATTGGCTTCGCGGTCATCGTGAGTGCCGCTACGGCGTTCTCTTGGTGGCTCGGTCGGCGGAAGGGGACGCCGCTCTCGTTCGTTCGATGGTTCTCCCGCTCGGCCCCTCCGGTGGCTGGGACCCCGGGGCCCGGACCGCCGGCGCCGGCCGATCCCGACGCCTCCGGGGGCGGGATCTTGCCGGCCGGGATCTTCGGCGGTACGCCCGCCACGTCGATCGGCGCCGCGCCGTCGGATGGGAGCACGTGCATCCGGTGCGGGGGGGCGCTCGACCCCACGATCGATTTCTGCCCTCGGTGCGGCCACGAACGAGGCCCGGAACCCTCGACCCCGGCGCCCCCCGCGTGAGCCTCGCGCGCAACCTATTGTAGGGGCGTCCGCTCCTCAGCTGCATCGTGCCCGCCGCGAAGCGTTCCGCCCCCTCTTCCGCCGATGCGACACGCGCGTTCATCGACGAGCACCCGAGCATCCGTCAGGCGCTGTTGGATGACTTCGTCCACATCGCCTCCCTCGCGCGGAAGATCCAGGACGAGCGGGACGTCCACCATCAGGAGGCGGTCGAGATCGCCGCGCGCCGGTATCAGCAGGAGATGATGGCGCTCGGCGTGGAAGAGATGCCGGTCCGCGCGATCCTCCGCGAGAGCCGTCTGGAGGTCCGCTCCCGGATGGCGATGCTGCGGATCCGCGAGAACGGGAAGATCCTCCAGGACGTGTACCAATTGGGCCAGGGCCTCTTCCCCACGCTCCGCCAGCGGGGCGTCTTCCAGATGATCCAGGGCAGCGAAGCGCTCACGATCCTGTGCGGGGACGATCTGCTCGGTTCGTTGCTCGAGATCATTCCGAAGGAGGCGGTCCTGCGCACGGAACGCGGGCTCGCGACCCTCACCTTCCGCAGCGACCCGTCGATCGAAGAGACGCCGGGCGTGATCGCGCTCCTCGCCGAGCTGCTCTATCGGAGCGGTCTCAACTTCCTGGAGACGGTGAGCGTCCATACCGACTCCACGTTCGTCTTCCGCGAGGAGGACGTGATCCGTGCGTACGGGATCCTCTCGGAGCTCACAGAGAACCGGAGCGTCGCGACGCCTCGGCGGAAGGGCGTGGCCTCGCGAACGACCGGCTCGTAGACGCGGTCGGTCAGACCTCGGCGGTCTCGACCGGAGCAGTTCCCCCGCTGGGAAGCTCTCGGGTCGCGGGGGTGGTCGCCCACGGCGCCGGGCCGCGCAGTGCCTGCTGGAGGAGCGAGGAGCGCTCCCGGAGCGTCAGCCCCGGATGCTGGCCGTACAAGTGGATCTCCAGCGAAGCCCGCGTCGCGTACTTTCGCGAGCAGAGCGGGCACGGCACCATCGCCACGTCCGATAGGAATTGGCGGCACTCGCAGCCCACGACGTGACAGGGCATCGGCGTGGTCCGGTCCCGCGGGCGCGTGAAGTGGCGGCGGATTCGGCCGTCCGGAACGGCGAAGATGTAGTGGCTGCCTCGGAGATGGTCGCAGGTCGTGCAGGAGAGAAGTCGCAGGTAACGCCTCTGGGTGACCACGCGCTTCCTTCCCTCCCGGGGACCCTGCGCCGGCGGACGCACACCGCGTTCCGGACCGGCCAGTGAACCCGTACCGAGCGCCCCCGTAGCGGGGGGCCGATATATCCTCATGGGCCGCGAACGGCAACCTTCTTCATCCTCTGTCGGGCTGCGGCGTGGAGACCATCGTGCCGAAGGAGCGAACTCGGGCCCCGACCGCGGCGGAGGTCGCGCGCCGGTACATCGAGGACCACCCGGCGATCCGGGACTGCCTCGGCTACGACATCGTCAACTTCACCTCGCTCGCGCGGAAGATCCGCGCCGAGACCGGCCTCGCGAACCAAGAAGCGGTCGAGGTCGCGTGCCGCCGGTACCGCCGGGAGATGCGCGTGGCCCGGTCGCTCGAGGACCGGATCCTCGAGGTGATCCGGGCGAGTCGCATCGAGGTGCGAACCCGGGTCGCGATCATCACGGCTCCGAACGATTGGGGCCTGCTCGGGCAGATCCTCGACGTGGGGCGCCCGCTCCTGACGGATCGCCGCCATCTGTTGCAGCTCGTCCAGGGTCCGGGGGCGCTCACCGTGCTGTGCGAGGAGGACATCGCGGACGCGATCCTTGGCTCCGTCGGCCGGAGGTCGGCCCTCGGGGTCCACCGCCAACTCTCCGCGGTCACCGTGCGGAGCCCGGAGTCGATCGTGGAGACGCCGGGGGTTCTCGCGTACCTCGCCGGGACGCTCTACCGAGCCGGGGTCAACAGCCTCGAACTGATGAGCGTCTACACGGACTCCACGTTCGTCGTCCGGGAGGCGGACGTCCTCCACGCGTTCCGCGTGCTCTCCGGTCTCGTCCACCCGCCGCAAGGCGGTGCCGGAGCCGAAGGAACGTCGGCGTGAACCGCCCCGGGCGCCCGGCGAAGGAAGAGGTATATACGACTCACACGGGTAGCGGCGCGGGCCAATATCCCACCTCGGCAACGGGAAGTAGCATGTCAGAACCGATCGACTTTCAGCGGGCGACCCTGCGACGCGATCCTCGGGCCATGACTCCGATCACTTCGATCGTGGTCGTCGTGGTCGTCCTGGCCCTCGTCGGCCTTTCGGCGTACGGCATCGCCGGAGGGTTCTCCCCGGCGGCGGTGCAGACGTGCCAACCCGCGACCTCGATCGCCTGCGGCGCCGCGAGCAACGCCCATGACATCGTCTTGATCGCTCCGTTCCACTCCGTCCAACAGGGCGGCGCAGTGCCCTTGACCGTCAGCCTTCCCGCCGGAGAATCCACCTCTTCCTACACCTACAACTTTGGGGACGGCACGTCCACCACAACGGCCTCGCCGACCGTCTCGCACATCTACAACACGACCGGAACCTATCTGATCAGTGTGAAGGCGATGGTCGACGGCCTGCCCCATGACAACTACCTGAACCTGGTCGAGATGCAGGTGACCCAGTCGTTCGCCAACGACGTGAACGGCACCCTCCCGACGGTGCAGGCCTCGATCGTCCACAACGCGACGAACGTCAGTGGCGGTCCCTCCCCGACGGCCGCTCTCCTCGCCGGCCAATCCATTACCCTCCAAGGCACGTACGCCACGCCTCCCTCGGCGGCGTCGTTCGTCGACGTCAAGCCGACGTTCAAGTTCCCGAGCTCGGTCACCGAGACCCCGGTGGGGACCAGCACGAACTCCTCCATCGAGGGGGCGTTCCTCTTCCCGACGGCCGGCATCTTCAATGTGACCTTCGTCGGCGGCGCCACGAACAACACCAACAACCTCACGGTGCCGAACCAGTACGCCAACTACACCTGGACGGTCATCGTTCCACCGGCGGACACCGGCATCGGTGTCGCGGGTCAGGTCGTCCACAAGAGCCCGCACCCCGGTGAGATCATCAACTACGAGATCGCCCCGGGCGGCGCTCGTTCGGAGGATCCGGCGATCGCTTACGACACGGTGAGCGCGGAGCCCGTCGCCAACGTCTATCAGACGCTGATCCAATACAACGGCTCCCAAACCGGTCCGACGTACGCCTCCTACGTCCCCGTCCTGGCGACGTGCGTTCCCGGCAGCCCGCAGTGCCAGAACATGTACGGCAGCGACCTGATCAACAACGTGAACAATTACACATTCGTCATCAGTAGCGCGCCCCAGTTCTACGACCACGCGACGGGGAACAGCTGGGGAGTGTACCCCACGGACGTCCTCTTCTCCATGGCCCGCGACCTCGGGTTTTCGACGCTGCCAAGCCCCACCATCAATCCCGGCTGGATCGTGGCGCAGGCGCTCCTCGGGCCGGGGAACGCCACGTGGGACACGATCCACCAATCGTACAACAACAGCCCGTTGGACATCCTCGACTCGATGACCGTGAACGGCTCGTTCTGCCCGGCCATCGCCATGTCGCAGGCCCACGGCTGCATCACCTTCAACGCCGATGCGAAGGGGCTTCAGTGGCCGTACTTCCTCGAGCTCATCTCCGATGACCTCGGCGCCGGTATCGTGCCATGCGGATGGTTCAGCGCCCAGGCCCAGAACGCGGGCATCCCGTACTGGACGGCCGGCAACTCGACCGGTAACGGCGATCACCCGTGCCAGGTCCCCGGGGCGACCGCGAACGGAATTACGTGGGGACGAGCCGCGAACCAGATCCCCGCCGAAGGCTGGGACCAGTGGGAGACGATCGGCTCCGGTGCGACGGGGCGGTTCGGTGGGAACGTCCAATACAACATGGCCGGCAGCGGCCCGTACTACCTCTCCCAGTACTCGGTCGGCCTCTCCTTCACTCTGACGGCGAGCCCAGTCTACTCGTCCAACCCGCTCTGCACCTGGGCAGGCTGCATGCCCAAGCCCGGAACGTTCGCGAAAACGGTGAGCGTGACGTGGGACCCGACCGCCCAGGAAGGCGAGCAGGCCCTCGGCGCCGGCATCGCGGACTTTGCGGGGGTGCCTTCGACCGACTTCGCGTTCCTGTTGGAACTGATCAGTCAAGGGAAGGTCGTCGCTTCGACGTCCCCGACGCTGAGCGTCTTCTTCGACGCGTTCGATCTGCAGTTCTCGCTCTCGGGCGCGCAGCAGTTCTCCACGGTCCCGATCACGGTGAAGAGCGACTTCTTCTCGTATCTCGGTGTGCGCGAGTTCTTCACCCACGCGTATCCGTACAACACGATCGAGAAGGAGCTCAACACGTACGACGGGATCGTCCTCGGGACGAACTACGGCGGCGCCATTCCGCAGTACATGGCCAACTACTACCCGACGAACATCAGCTGGCCGAGCGGTGATCCGTGCACCTCGACCACCGATCCGGCGTGCGCCGCGTACTGGTGGTTCCAGCTGCACAATGACACCAACGGCGTCCCGGGCCCGTACTACGACCCGGAGCTCGCCTCCTGCTCGTCGGCGAACCCGTGCACGTTGCCCCTCGTCGGTCAGACGGGGAATCCGACGGGAGACGAGGAGAACGCCCTCTGGGTCGACCAGCTCACCTCCCTGAGCGGCGGCGCCTTGAAGGTGATCCCGACGGACATCAACTTCCTGTCGTCGATCATCAACTCCCAGGATTCGGCGCCGACCCAGAACCCGATGCCGATCTTCGGGATCGGCTGGGCCCCGGACTATCCGGACCCAACGGACTACACGACCCCCCTCTATCTGGAGAACTCGACGTACACGTACGGGGACGCGGACGCCCAGTCGCTGTACACCAGCGCATACGGGGCGAAGAGCTGCCCCGTCGCGACCGACTACAGCTACTACGCGAACAACATGTTCGCCCAGGACTGCCAGGGTGTTGCGTACAAGTCGATGGTGAAGCTGTTGGGAATGGCCGGCGTGACCCCGGCGTGCACCACGGGCACTGCGTTGACCTGCCAGCGGAACATCCTCTACACCATGGGAGAGAAGATCGCGAACCAGCTCGCGTTGTATGTCTACACCGACCAGCAGGCCGGGTTCAGCTACGCAGCGTCCTGGATCAACATCTATGCGACGCCCCCCAACGTCGTGACGGCGGGCCCCCAGTACGCGTTCGTGCAGGGGAACGGAGTCATCGGCTAAGGGACGCGGTCCCGGCGCTCCGGGCGGCCTCGCCGCCCGGAAACCTCTAAATCGCACTCCCCTGTGCTCCGACGATGGAGCCCGGGGAAGAGTCGCCCGAGGCGCTCCAGGAGCGCTCCGAGACGCTCTCCCCTCTCGAGGTCGACCTGCTCCTTCGTCTGCGCCGGTCGACGGAGCCGCTGGCGGAGAGCGAGCTGCTCGGCCCGATGACGGCGAACACCGATACGGTCCGCGGCACGCTGCAGCGGCTGAGGGCGAAGCGATTTGTCGTCGTGGAGGAGATCCATCACCGGGACCCTCGTCTCACGCACCGGGGGGAGGAGGCCCGCCGCGCGGGGCTCCCGGAACGTAGACTGATCACCCTGTTGCGAGGCCAAGACTCCGTGGACCCCGCCGGTCTCGCGGCCGCCGGCTGGTCGGACGAGGAGCGCTCGGCCGCGATCGGCATCCTAAGGCGCGCCGGGTACCTCGCCGACGGCGTCCCGTTCCGTCTCGCGCCGAGCACGCCGGCGGACGTCCGACTTCCCGAAGAGGCGATCCTCGACAAGGTAGAAACTGGAGCCCCGGTGGAGGAACGCGCGCTCGCCTCCGCGATCAAGCGCGGCCTCGTATCGATCGAGAGCCGGACCGACCGGCGGTGGGGGGCCTCCGAGGAAGGTCGGAGCCTTCCCCTGGAGACCGGCGGTCGGCCCGCCGTGGGCGCCCTGACGGCCGAGATGCTCCGGGACGGCCGGTGGCGTTCTGTCGCCCTGCGGCCGTACGACGTCCGGGCCGATCCTCCGTTCGCGCCCGTCCTGCGGCCCCATCCATACCTTGAGTTCCTCGAGGAGTTCGAGGAGATCCTGATCGGCCTCGGCTTCCAAGAGGCGCTGGGGCCCCTGCTGGAGAGCGAGTTCTGGAACGCCGACGTGCTGTTCATGCCCCAGGAGCACCCGGCGCGTTCGATCCACGACGTCTTCCACGTCCGAGACGCGCCGCCCGTGGCGCCCCCCGAGGCGCTGCTCGAGCGCGTCGCCGCCGTCCACGAGGGTCGCGCCCTCCCGGGGGAGAGTGCCCCGGTCTCCCGCGGGTGGAGGGTCCCGTACGACCGGTCGTTCGCCGCCGCCCCCGTGTTGCGCTCGCAGACGACCGCGATCTCGGCCCGAGTCCTCGCGACGCACCCCCGGCCGCCGTTCCGCCACTACGCCATCGACCGGAACTTCCGGTACGATCCTGTGGACGCCACCCACCACATCGAGTTCGCCCAGTGCGAAGGGATCCTCGGAGGCGAGGGGACGTCGCTCCGGGACCTCGTCGCCTTGTTCCGGTCGGTGGCCGAGGCGATCGGGATTCGGGAGCTCAAGATCCGGCCGAGCTACTTCCCGTTCACCGAGCCGTCGATCGAAGGATACGTGCGGCACCCGAGGCTCGGTTGGATCGAGGTGTTCCCCGGCGGAATGTTCCGCCCGGAGGTGCTCCGGCCGCTGCAGATCGACGTACCCGTGATCGCGTGGGGCATCGGCATCACCCGCCTCGCCCTCGTCTCCCTCGGCGTACGCGACATCCGCGAGATCTACACGGACGACGTCGCCCGATTGACGGGGAGGCAGTAACGTGCCGAAAGCGAGCTTGTCCGCCCCCGAGCTGTGGCGGGGTTGGGCGGATCCCCCCACTCTCGAGGGGGCCCGCGAACTGCTCGCGCACGCGAAGCTCGAGCTCCTCAGCGTGACCGGCGATCTCTGGAACGTCGAGGCGACGGCCGACCGGCTCGACATGCTCTGTGAGAGCGGCCTTCGGGCGTACCTGGACGGGATCGCCGGACACCACCACGGGCCGATCCCGATGCACGAGGCCGGCGTACCGTTCGGCACCATCGAGGTCGACGCCAACGTCACGCCGCTCCGACCGTACATCGCGGCGTTGACCGTCGCCCCGCCGTCCGGCTCCCGCGGCATCGACGAGGGATTGTTGGACGAGGTGATCCGGTTCCAGGAGCTGCTTCACGCTACCATCGGGTTCGGACGGCGCACGGCGAGCCTCGGAGTCTATCCGGCCCAGCGGATCCACGCCCCGTTGCACTACCGACTCGTTTCGGCCTCGTCGATCCACTTCACCCCACTGGACCGCGAGACCCCCGAGTCCGCCGCCGCGTTCTACGGGAGCCATCCGATGGCGCTGCAGTACGGGGCGTTTGGACGCTCGGGGGATTCGTGCCTCGTACTGCAGGACCACGCCGGCACCGTGCTGAGCCTGCCTCCTGTTCTCAACAGCCGGGAGGCCGGGCGGGTCGTCGAGGGGGATGGCGTTCTGCTGGTCGAGGGAACCGGGACCCGGGCGGCCCGGGTCGAAGAGGCGCTGGGACTTCTCGCGCTGCCGTTCGTCGCCCACGGGTACACCGTCACTCCGCTCGCGGTCCGGTACCCGACCGACGTGACGGACGATCCGCGCCCGCTCGCCCCACGGACCCTCCCGTTGAGCGCGTCGATGGTCTCCGCTGTGCTCGGAGCCGAAGTGACGTCGTCCGAGATCGAAGGGGCGTTCGCCCGATGCCGCCTCCACGCCGAGCGCCGGGGCGAGGGGCATTGGGTCGTGCACGTTCCGCCGTGGCGTCCCGATCTCCTCGGCCCCATCGATCTCGTGGAAGAGGTGCTGCTCTTGCACGACCTACAGTCCGATCGGTCTCTGCTTCCACCCTCGGCGACGCGCGGCGGTCGACACCCCTCCCGACGGCTCGAGCGCCGGGTCGGCGCCGAGCTTCTCGGCTTGGGGTTCGTCCCGCTCTGTAACCCGGTGCTCGTCGCGGAGGAGACTGTCGCGATGCTCGGCCGCACCGGGGCGATCGCTCTTTCGAACCCCGTCTCCCGGGAGTACGCACGGACGCGGGACGCGTTGCTGATCTCGCTGGCGGCCTCTCTCGGACGGAACGTCCGTCATCCGTACCCCCAGAGGCTCGGCGAGGTCGGTCCGGTGATCGCCCGGCCCCGGGACGGTGGGGCCCCGATGACCCGCCAGCACGCCGCGTTCGCCATCGCGCGGGATGGCACGGGATTTGCCGAGGCCGCCGCGATCGTCGACGGGATCCTTCGAACGTTCTCGGTGGTCGGCGTTCGCGAGCCGATCGTCCTCCCGGGAACCGTGCCGGGCCGGGCGGCCCGCTTGCGGGTCGCGGGGGAAGTGATCGCCGAGCTCGGGGAGCTCGATCCCGCCGTGCTCGAGACGCTGCGCGTTCCGGTCCCCGTGGTGTGGGGCGAGATCGACCTCACCGCCCTGTTTCCCCTCGTGCGCGCGGAATAGCCATATACCGCACCCCGCTCGGCGGCCGATGGTGACGCGTCGGGCGACGACCGCCTCGACCTCCCGCCGAAGATCCGGGGCACCGCATGCGGCCGCCCCGGCCGAATCGGCCGCGGCCGTTCTCGCCGGTCCGGACGGGGAACCGTACTCCACGAGCCGCTCCCGACTCGGATTCCCGGGAGAGGCGCCGTTCACCCGCGGGATCCAGCCGACGATGTACCGCGGCCGGTTCTGGACATTCCGGCAGTACGCGGGATTCGGCACCGCGGCCGCGACGAACCGCCGGTACCGGTATCTCCTGGCCCACGGCCAGACCGGTCTCTCCGTGGCGTTCGACCTGCCGACCCAGATCGGGTTCGATTCGGATCACACGAAGTCGAAGGGAGAGGTCGGTCGATGCGGCGTGGCGATCGCGGACCTTGGGGACATGGAGACCTTGTTCCGGACGATCCCGCTCGACAAGGTCACCGTCTCCATGACGATCAACGCCACCGCGCCGATCCTCACCGCCCTCCTCGTCGCCGTGGCCGAAGGGACGGGCGTCCCCCGGGCGAAGGTCGGGGGCACCGTCCAGAACGACATCCTGAAGGAGTACATCGCCCGGGGCACGTACATCTATCCACCCGCCCCGTCGATGCGGCTGACCGTCGATCTGATCGAGTTCGCCACGCGCGAGATGCCCCAGTGGAACTACCTCTCCGTCTCGGGGTACCACATGCGGGAGGCCGGCGCGACCGCACCCCAGGAGGTCGCATTCACGATCGCGAACGCCATCGCCTATGTCCGGGCCGTGACCGAGCGCGGCCTCGACGTCGACGAGTTCCTGCCTCGACTCTCCTTCTTCTTCTCCTCGGACCGGGATTTCCTCGAAGAGATCGCGAAGTTCCGGGCCGCCCGGCGGCTCTGGGGCACGGTCGCCGGCGAGGTGCTCGGGGCCCGGTCCGCGCGCTCGCGCTCGTTGCGGTTCCACACCCAGACAGCGGGCTCGTCGTTGACGGCCCAGCAGCCCGAGCTGAACGTCGTTCGGACGACCCTCGAAGCCCTCGCCGCCGTCCTGGGCGGCACCCAATCCCTTCACACGAACGCCCTCGACGAAGCCTTGGGGCTTCCCACGAACGACTCGGCGCGTCTCGCCCTCCGCACCCAGCAGCTGTTGGCGGAGGAGTCGGGGGTCGCCTCGACGGTCGATCCGCTCGGCGGCGCCTGGGCGATCGAAGCGATGACCGACCAGATCGAGACCGAGGCCCAACAGTACCTCGACCGGATCGAGGCGATGGGCGGGGCGTTGGTCGCCGTCGAGAAGGGATTCCAGCAGTCCGAGATCGCCCGGGAGGCGTACCGCGTCGCGCGGGCGCGCGAGGCGAAGGAGGAGATCGTCGTCGGCGTGAACGCGTTCCCCGAGGGAAACGCCGATTTCTCCCTCATGCCCACCCGGGGACAACCCGGAGGGACCGCCGCGCAGCGGATCACTCCCGAGGAGGAGGCGGCCCAGGTGCGCCGCGTCGCGCGGTGGCGGGCCCAGCGCGACGCCTCCCGGGTCACTAGCGCCTTGGACGAGCTCTCGCGAGCGACGGAGAAGGGCGAGAACGTCATGCCGCACGTGCTCACCGCGCTGCGGGCCCGTGCGACCCTGGGGGAGATCGCCGATGTCTGGCGTGCCCAGTTCGGGGAACACCGACCGTTGCGAGCCTTCTGAGGAGACCGGTAACCAACCATGCAGGCCGATCACATAGGAATCGCCGTCCGCTCGATCGCGACGACCCTCCCCCACTGGGAACGGACCCTCGGGGTCGTCGGAAGCCCTCCCGAGGAGGTACCCACGCAGAAGGTCCGCGTCGCCTTCCTCGCCGCCGGGGATACCCACATCGAGTTCCTGGAACCGATGACTCCGGACTCCGCCGTGGGGAAGTTCCTCGACGCCCGGGGCGAAGGGATGCACCACCTCGCGTTCGCTGTCCCCAACGTCGACCTGAAGCTCGCCGAGCTCGCCAAGGAAGGCGCGCGACTGATCGACAAGGTCTCCCGACCGGGGGCCCGGGGTCGACGGGTCGGCTTCGTCCATCCGTCCGCCATGGACGGGGTGCTCGTGGAGTTCGTCCAGACGCCATGACCGAGGTCCGCGAGGTCTCGCTCCGGCCGATCTACGATAGCCGCGGCGCCCTGACGGTCGAGGCGGCGGTGACGACCGCCGGCGCAGCCCTCGGATGCGCCGGGGCCCCGAGCGGCGCCAGCACCGGGACCCACGAGGTCCGGGCGTGGCCGGAGGGAGGCGTCCCGGCAGCTCTGCAGACGTTCCGTGAGAGCGTTCGCCCCCGTCTCCTGGGACGGGAGGTCGAGGACGCCACCGGATGGGACGAGGCGCTCCATGCGATCGATGGCACGCCGAACTTCGCTCACCTGGGAGGGAACGTCGCCACGGCGCTGTCGGTCGCCGCGGCCCTCGCCCGGGCGAAGGAGCGGGGCGTCGAGCCGTGGTCTTTGTGGGCGAGGCCGGGCGTCGACGGACGGCGATTCCCCGCCATCGTGGGCAACTGCATGAACGGCGGCCGGCATGCGATCGGGGGCCCGGAGTTCCAGGAGTTCCACGCCATCTCCCTCGCGGAACGCCCCGAGGACTCCGTACGGGCGGCGGTCGCCGTCCATCACGCGATCGGGAAGGCGCTCCAGGGGAAGTTCCCGACCTTGGCGCTCGGCCGCGGTGATGAAGGCGGCTGGGTCGCACCGATCACCAACCTCGAGGGTCTCGAGATCCTCAGCGCGGCGTGCGCGCAGGTGCGCGACTCGCTCCATCTCCCGGTCCAACCGGGCCTCGACCTCGCGGCGAGCGAGTTCTTCCGGGACGGCCGGTACCGGTACCGGGACCGGTCGCTCGACGCGGCCGGACAGGTCGCCTACCTCACCGAACTCGTAGACCGGTTCGGTCTCGTCTACCTGGAGGACCCGTTCGCCGAGGAGGAGTTCGCCTCGTTCGCCGAGTTCACCCAGGCCGTGGGGTCCAAGACCGTCGTAGTCGGGGACGACCTGTACACCACCGACCCGATCCGCCTCGCCCGGGGTCTCACCGAACGGGCGTCCAATGCGATCCTGATCAAGGTGAATCAGATCGGGACGATCTCCGATGCCCTGGCGACGGTCGACGCGGCCCGGGCCGCCGGGTGGAAGACGGTGACCTCGCACCGGTCCGGGGACCTGCCCGATGGATGGCTCGCGCAGCTCGCCGTCGCGACGGGGGCGTACGGCTTGAAATGCGGAATTCTCGGCGGCGAGCGGGTGGCAAAGCTAAATGAACTCCTGCGGCTCGGCGCCCTGCCCACTTGACCGCGATGACGCTCGATGAGATGACGGAACCACCCGCCGTGCGGGACTCCGAGAGCCAGGACATCCAGTCCGGCACGTTGCTCCTCCCCGAGGAGACGTACCTCACCAGTGGCATTCACATCGGCACGCAACAGAAGTCGGCGAGCATGCGCCGCTTCGTGTACAAGGTCCGGTACGACGGGCTGTACGTTCTCGACATCAAGCAGACCGACCAGCGCATCCGGAACGCGGCCGCCTTCCTGGCCAAGATCCCCGCCGAGAAGATCCTCTGCGTCTCCGCCCGTCAGTACGGGCAGAAGCCGGTGCGGATCTTCGCGCAGACGATCGGCGCTGTCTCCTTCTCCGACCGGTTCGTCCCGGGCTGCCTCACCAACCCGAACCTGACCGAGTTCATCGAACCGAAGGTCCTCGTCGTCACCGACCCCGCCACGGACCAGCAGGCGCTCAGCGAGGCCGTCGCGGTCGGCATCCCCGTCGTGGGGATCTGCGACGTGAACAACGAGACCCGGAACGTCGATCTGGTGATCCCGGCGAACAACAAGGGCCGGGTCGCGCTCGCGACGATCTACTGGCTGCTCGCCCGCGAGACGCTGAAATCGAGGGCCGGGGGAGCGGACGTGCCGTTCACCATGACCGTCGAAGATTTCCAGGCCGCGCTCTAACGCGGGAGCGTCGGTCCCGTCGTGGACCGGGACGTTTAATCCTATTGCACCGTCGTACCGATCGTGGCACCGAATCGCGTCGGGCTGCTCCGTCTTCTCGCCGAGCACAACGTCCCGGAAGCGGCCGCCCGGATGTACATCGTCGCGAGTCGCAGCGGTCCGATGACCGCGAGCGAGCTCTCCCGCGCCACCGCGATCCACCGCGTCCACGGCTATCGATTCCTGAAGGACCTCGTGCAACGCGGGCTGCTGCGACCGGTCGGCACCCGACCGATGCGCTTCGCCGCCCTCCCGGTCGAAGAGCTCGTCGATCGGTGGATCGGCGACGCCTCCCGCCGCCTCGACGGGCTGCGCCGGGACCGCGATCAGATCCTGCACGAGTGGAAGGAGTCGGGCGCCAGCCCCGAAGAGGTCGGCGGTCGCCACTTTGTCGTCATCGAAGGGCGGGGTCCGATCAACCGCTTCATTGAGCGCCGGTGGGGCGCGGCGCGCCGGAGCATCGAGATCACGGCCCGGGCCTCCTCGCTCGGACGGATCATCGATGGCGGGATGGACCGGACCTTGCGCGCCGCCACCAAGCGCGGGGTTCGGAGCCGCATGATCACCGAGGTGACGCCCTCGAACCTCTCCGAAGCGAAGATCCTCGCCTCCGGGGTGGAGCTCCGGCACTCCCCCCGCCACGTCTCCAGCCGTACGTCCGTGATCGACAACGCCGGCGTCGCGCTGTTCGTCACGGGGGAGGAGGGGCTCGGCTCTTCGGACGACGAGCAGGTGCTGCTCTGGACGACGGAGCCCCGGTTCCTGACGTTGACGCGGCAGTACCACCGCCGGCTCTGGACCCGGGGCATCCCCATGCACGAGCGGGTCGCGGAGGTGGAGAGCCCCTCCCGGGCGTTGCTCCCGGTCGTCCGCGGGCACGCGAGCGAGCCGTTCCGGCGGCTGGCGTCCCTCACCGAGCTCGGCATGACCGCGACGGGGGTCCGGGAGATGCAGCTCGACCTCACGACGTTCATCGAGGGGGTCGCCGGCCAGGTCGGCCGTCAGGTCGCTCAATCGATCGAGGGCAGCACCCCCGATGAGATCATCGCGGGGTTGGAAGGGTTCTACGCGCAGCATGCGACGGCGCGGATGGACGAGGCGAGATCGCACCCTCGGACGCTGCGCGTGCGGAACTGCTTCGCGTGCGTGCAGTCGCCCGAGGTCGGTCGCCTCTTCTGCCCGAAGATGCTCCAGACCGTGCTCGAGACCCGGAGCAACGGCCTGTGGGAGGTCTCCAAGCCTGACCCGACGCGGCATGCCAAGAAGGGATGCCTCTTCTCGCTCCGCGCCGCGTGAGCGGCGGGCGGGCTCCCGGGATCGACCCGGGGGGGTCGGAGGCGCGAGATCCGAGCCCCCCTTGGAGCCTCTCCTCGACCGTGCTAGGTGCTATCATTGTGTATCTCGTGTAGCTACAACATATACACGATTCGTCCATATCTATTTATACGCTGACTGCGGTTGGCGGGCCGAGGTTTGAGTTCATGAGGGCAACGGCATCGAGGTCGCAGCAAGTGCCACCGTCCGCCGCCGGACCGAATGCGAACGCCTGTCCGGAGTGCAGCTCCACGCACCTGACCCGGGACGACGTCCGCGGGGAGATCGTCTGCTCGGACTGCGGGTTCGTCGTCGACGCGAGCGCCCTCGTCTCCGACCGCGGCCAGCGCGGGTCGAAGGAGGACACGGGTCGCGAGGCGCGCGGCTGGGGCCCGGTCATTTCACCCCTCATGCCGGACAAGGGCCTGTTCAGTGAGATCGGGGTCCCGACCCGGGACTTCCAGGGGAACTCCCTGAGCCGGAACACGTCCCTGAAGTTCTACCACCTGCGCAAGCTCAACCACCGGCTGCGCGCCGCCCGCACCCACCAGCGGAACCTCGTCGTGGCGCTCGGGGAGCTGAACCGACTCGCCGGCGTCCTCGGCCTCTCGCGCGAGGTCAAGGAGTCCGCGACCTACATCTATCGACGCGCGCTCGAGCACAAGGCGACCCGCGGCAAGAAGATCGTGGCGCTCGTCGCCGCGAGCGTCTACGCGGCGTGCCGCCAGTGCCACGTCCCGCGCACCATGAAGGAGATCATCGCGCACTCCAAGGCGACGAAGATCGAGGTCGGACGGGCGTACACCCTGCTCGCCCGGGAGCTCAAGCTCGGTCTGAAGCCCGTCGAGCCGCGCGACTACCTCGTCCGGTTCACCCAGGACCTGAACCTCTCGAAGGAGGTCCGGGCGAAGGTGCTCGAACTGCTGGAGCAGGTGGAGCAGGTCTACTCCACCAGCGGCGTGCTCCCGAACGGGATCTTGGCGACGATCATCTACATCGCGTCGAACCTGATGGGAGAGCCGCGCAGCCAGGACCGCATCGCCGCCGTCGCGAACGTGACGCCGGTGACGATCCGGAACCACTACAAGGAGCTGCTCGAGCTGCTGGGGCTGCCGAAGAACCTCGCCAACCCGCAGCTCCGGACCCCGCTCCCGACGGGCGCGGGGGCCCGGCACGGCTCGACGAAGGCCGACGAGCCCGAGCTGATGGTCGACGCGTAGGCCTCGCCCCGCAGCGCCCCGGTGGGGCACGGCCGCATGCCGTTAACTCTCCCGGGGGTTCGTCTCTCCGATCCTTGTGCCCGCGACCGCTCCTCTCAGCTACTCCTCGCTCCGGACGTACTCCGAATGTCCCCAGCGGTGGAAGTTCCTCTACGTCGACAAGCTGCCGGAGACCCCTCGGGGCTACTTCGCGTTCGGACGGACGATCCACTCCGTTCTTGAGACGGTCGTGCGACCGTACATCGTCCCGCAGGCCCGTAAGACGCCGACCGGCCGACAGCGGATCCTCGAGGATTTCTCCGCGCGGTCCTCCGGGCCCCCGGACCCGTCCGCCCCTACGGTGCCGCTCGACATGGACGGGGTGCGCGCGCTGTTGGACAAGCTGTGGAGCTCGGAAGGGTACACCTCGGCGGAGGAGGAGGCCAAGTACCGGACCCTTGGCGTGGAGATCCTCGAGCAGTACTTCGAGGAGTTCTCCGCCCATCCCCCCACCCCGATCGCCGTCGAGGAGCATCTCGAAGCGACGTGGGACGGCTTGCCCGTCCACGGGTACATCGATCGGATCGACCTGCGCCCCGACGGCGGGCTCGACGTGATCGATTACAAGACCGGCCGCGGGCTCACGCAGCAGGACGCGGCCGAGTCGGACCAGCTCTCCTTGTACCAGGTCTTGGTCGAGAACAACTTCGAGCGGCCGGTCACTTCCCTCTCCCTCATCGACCTCCGGGGCGGCCATCGACTGAGCGTCCCCCGCCGCGAGGCGAAACAGCTCGAGCCGCTGCAACGAAAGGCCCAGACGGTGGTCGACGGGATCCGCGCGGAGGCGTTCGAGCCGACGCCGGGGCGCTACTGCCAGCGGTGCGACTTCCGGCCGATCTGTCCGGTGTTCCGGGAGCTCGCCGGCGCCGACCGGGAGCGGCTCGCGCTCTTGGTCGACCAGTTCCAGAACCTACGGATCGAAGCCGACCGCCTCGACGGAGAGCTGCGCCGGGTCGCCGAGCAGCTCCACCAGGAGGCCGAGCGGCTCGACGTGCGACAGCTGGCCGGGACCGGACGGCGCCTCGTGCGCCACCGCGAGGAGACGTGGACGTTCCATCCCGCGTCGGTCCGGCCGCTGTTGGAGGCCCACCGGCTGACCGAGCGGACGACCTCCTTGGATGAGGGAGCGATCCGGGGGCTGCTCTCCGATCCGACGTTGGACCCGGAGCTGCGGCGCACGCTCGAGCGGGCGGGGAGCCGCAGCGTGCGGTGGTACTGGGAGTTCGACTCCTCTGCCGAACCGACGCCCCGTAAGGGCTAAGGGGGCTTCCGTTTCCTACTGGTAATGGGGACACGGCCGAGCTCCCGGGCGCTCATCGACGCGCTCCGTCATCGCCCGGTCACGGTGGCGACGCTCTGTTCTCACTCCTCGCTCCAGATCTTTCACGGGGCGCGCATGGAGCGCCTCTCGACCCTCGGGATCGCCGTCGGCAAGCCCCCTCGCTACTACGAAGCGTTCCCGCTCGCGCGCCCCGACTCGTATCTCACCGTGCCCAAGGCGACCGAGGTCGGAAAGTACGCGAAGCAGCTGAACGCGCTCGGCTCGGTGATCGTCCCGCACGGTTCGTTCGTAGAGTACATGGGCGCCGACCGCTTCCAGGCACTCCAGGTCCCGGTCTTCGGGAACCGAGCGGTGCTTGGGTGGGAATCGGACCGGAGGAAGGAGCGCGCCTGGCTCGACTCCGCCGGCGTTTCGATGCCGCGCCGGTACGAGACGATCGACGACATCGACGGCCCGGCGATCGTGAAGTACTACGGGGCGAAGGGCGGGAAGGGATTCGTCCTCGCCAAGAACCGATCTGACCTGAAGGATTTCAAGCCGTCCGGGCCGTACGTGATCCAGGAGTACGTTCTCGGCACGCGGTACTACCTTCACTTCTTCTACTCGCCCCTGTCCCGCGACGGGTATCGCGTAGGCCCCGGTTCGCTCGAGCTCCTCGGGATGGACCGGCGCGACGAGGCGAACATCGACGAGCTGTACAAGCTCGGCTCCCAGGAGGAGCTGACCCGCGCCGGGATGCGCCCGACGTTCGTCGTCACGGGGAATGTGCCGGTGGTCGCGCGGGAGTCGCTGCTCCCGAAGCTGTTCGATGTCGGGGCGCGGATCATCGAACGCTCGATCGAACTGTTCGGGGGCATGACCGGGCCGTTCTGCGTCGAGGGGATCGTCACGGAGGAGCTCGAGTTCAAGGTCTTCGAGATCTCCGCACGGATCGTCGCCGGGACGAACCTGTTCCCGAACGGCTCGAGCTACTCCGACCTCGTCGCTCCGCAGCTCTCGATGGGCCGGCGGATCGCCCAGGAGATCCTCCGGGCGCAGAGCGAGGACCGCCTGGACGCCGTCATCAGCTGACGCCTCCCCGCCGGAAGGGGCACTCGCTAAATGGACCTCCCAAATCGGGCCGAGGCCGCGACGACGGGTCCCCCCCGAGGTCAGGCGGAGAGGTTCGGTGGACGCGGTCAACACCCACGGCTTGGGCCGGACCTACGACTCCGGCAAGGACGGGACGCGCGCGCTCGATGGCGTGAGCCTCAAGATCCCGGCGGGCTCGGTGTACGGGCTGATCGGTCGCAACGGCGCCGGCAAGACCACGTTCCTTCGGATCATCGGTACGCAGCTGATGCCCACCGACGGCTCGGCCGAGGTGCTGGGGTTCGACGTGGTCCGGGAGCCGCGCCCGATCCGCGAGAGGATCGCCGTGATCCCGCAAGAGTCGAGACCGCTGTACTTCCTGACGGTCGAGGAGCTCGTTGACCTGCACCTTCGACAGCGCGGGATGGCCCGCGCCGAGGCGAAGGAGCGGACGCGGAAGGTCCTCGCGGACCTCGACCTCACTCGCCTCTCTCACAAGATCGTCAACCGGCTCTCGGGCGGGATGCGACGACGGGCGATGGTGGCGATGGTGCTCGCCTCCGACGCGGAGTTCCTCTTGTTGGACGAGCCGACCACCGGGCTCGATCCGCTCGCGCGCCGGGAGGTCTGGGCGGCGATCCGGCAAGCGAGCCGCGACCACCGGACCGTGCTGTTGACCACGCACTATCTCGACGAGGCCGAGGCTCTCTCTCACCGGCTCGCGCTCCTCGATAACGGCAAGCTGATCGTCGAAGGGACCCCGAACGAGATCCGGGCGCGCGTGCGGTGGCCGTTCCGGGTGACGGTCCCCCTCACCATCCCCGAGGAGGAGCTCCGGTCGTACGGCGAGGTCTCCGCCTTCGCCGGAGGCCACCTCGTGTTTACGCGCGAGGCGCAGGCCCGCAGCTTGACCGAGCTTGCGCTGAAGCGGAACTTGCCGGTGTCGATGGCGCCCGTGTCCCTCGAAGACGTCTTCCTGCAGCTGGTCGGGCGACCGCTCGACGAGGCGACGCCGACGGAGGAGGCCGAGTCGTGACCGGACGGAACCGGCTCCGGTCGCTCCTGACGATCGCGTACTGGAACGGCGTGCTCCCGATGAAGCGGATGCCGCTGTTCCTGTTGAACACGATCGCCTCCCCGCTCTCGTTCCTATTTTTCATCGTGGTCGTCTCCCACGGGGCGCTGCTCCTCTACGGGGTCGCCGGCGGGATCGTGCTGACGATGCTCTCCATCGGCACCTCCGTGCAGACCGACCTATCGCACTACAAGTCCGATCTCAAGTTGCACGACCTCGTCGTCGCCTCGCCGGTCGAGGCGCCGATCTACGTCGCGGGCCTCGCCCTCAGCGAGTTCCTCTTCGCCATCCCGGGGATCTCTCTCTTCATCGTGATCTGGGCGCTGAGCGGAAATCCGATCAGCCTGAGCTCCGCTTTGCTCGTCGTCCTCGCCCTCATCCTGGTCTGGGCGTTCGCCTCGGCGCTCGGTTTCACCCTCGCGACGTACTTCGAGGATATCCGGGAGACGTTCGTCTTCTCGCCCCTCCTCTCCCTCGCCCTGACCGTCCTGCCCCCGATCTACTATCCCGCCTCGTTCCTCCCGTCGTGGCTCCGGCCGTTCGCCTACCTCTCGCCGGCGACGTACGCGGTCGATCTCGTCCACCAGGCGATGGGACTCACGAACTTCAACGGGATCCCCGAGCCGTACCTCCTTCCCGCGTGGGCCGACATCTTGGCGCTGGTGGCGTTCGCCGCGGCGTTCTTTGTGATCGCGGCGAAGAAGGCCCGCTGGCGCGAGCCGTGAGGCGCGGCTCCTCCGAAGGCCGCGCTCGCGGGGATATATACCGGCACCGGCTTAGCACGGCACAAGGAACGACCGCTGAGCCGCGCCCCCGGTCGGCCGCGTGTGTCGGTCTCACTCGGAAGTGACACTTGTATCATGGGCAGGTCTTGAAGAAGCCGAACGCCTCTCGGAAGGAGTGAGGACATCCATGGAACCGACCGGTCCCGTACCTTCCCCCGACGGATCTACGCCGGAGCCGTTGGCCCCGTCGCCCTCGCCGTCGCGGCCCCGCCCCGGCTTCGCCCTGCTCCTGCTCGCGATCGCGATCACCGCCATGGCGATCATCGGGTTCAACCCGGCGCTCACCGGTCTCGGTCCGTCCCAGACGATCGGCACGGGGCCGGCGATCCATGGCGTCGCCATCGCCACCGCGGGCAGCTCCGACGTCACGACCGCCGCGGCGGTCGGCGCCGCGAGCGCCGTCCCGGGCCTCTCCCTGAGCATCTCCGACACCCCTCACTCGATCTGTGCGTTCAACGTCGAAACCTGTTCGGCGGACGCCGGGCAGAGCCGCGTGACCCTCACCGCCGCCGCCTCCCCGAACGGGGAGCAGTCGTGGCCCGCGGTCCAGATCGCCTTCGTCATCGAGACGACGGCGTACGACGGCGTCTACGACCCGACCGCCGACGACGCCGGGAACCCGTACCCGGACGTTTGCGCCGGAGCGGACCTCGGCGTCTCGGTCGTCTGCGAGGAGTCGAACGGCGTCCCGTTCTTCGTCGTCAACGCCCAGGCGATCGCGAACGCGATCCAGGCGGCGAACCCGAACACCCAGGTCTCGTTCGCCCTGGTCGACTACTTCGCGAGCCTCGACCGGTTCGATGACGGGGACGGCGCGGAGTACCACGTCGACATCCCGCAGTTCGTCGCCGCCCAGTCGTTCGGTTCGGAGGTGCAGAGCACCTTCCAGGCGGAGCAGCTGGCCGGACATCTCTACTACGAAGACTCGGACCTCTCGGACAACATCCTCCACTCCTCCTCGATCACGGCGCTCTACGGCACGATCATCGGGAGCGGACTCGACTGGTCCGAGGATACCCACCACGTCATCGTCTGGATGGGCTCCACGGCCCCCCGCGACCCCGCCTACGTGCAGAACTACTGCGTCTCCCCCTCGGATTATCAGGATGGCCTGGGCGCGGGATGTATCTCCCCCTCGTGCGAGCCGTCGTACACCTTCGCGGCCCAGAGCAGCCCGCAGTGCGAGGGCTGGGTCAAATCGCAGGACGGGAACGTGACCCACTCGATCGCCGAGCTCGCGAGGACCTCCCCGACGTGCACGGACTCGGTCGGCAAGGTCTGCACGATCGACATGATCGACTATTATGACGGGATGACCGATCCGTACTCCGAGGCGTGGCCGACCCACTACAAGAGCATCGGCGGTGGCCCGGGCGGACCCGTCGTCATCACCGACTCCGACCACATCCTCTTGGCCGGGTGCGACCTCGCCGCCGCGACCGGGGGCACGTGGGACGGTCCGGATTTCTTCTCCTGTCCGAACGGCGTGGGCGGGTCGTTACAGTACGTGAATCACGGCTCGTACAACAATCCCACGACCTCGAACCCGACGCTGCTCAGCGCCCTCCGGGGGGTCGGGTTCGGGCCGGTGGAGACGACCCTCGTCGCGAACGGCACCGGCAAGCCGATCTTCTCGTTCGTGCCCTACGGCAACATCCGCCTCGCCCCGGACCCCCAGTTCGCCTCCGCCTGCACCCTCGGCACAGGAGAGACGTGGGGCGGTCACCAGGACGACGGGAAGAACTGCCCGGCGACCCCGGTGAACCTCAGCACGGTGAGCGGGACGAAGTACTGGGGCTGGAACTGGTCGAACAACGCGAGCCAGAACGCGATGTACCTCGGCGACACATGGTCGGTCTCGTTCTTCATCGTCGCGGACGGACCGCCGTACACCACGGTCCCCATCGATTCCTGCATCACCGTGGATTGCCGGGCCTCGGGATCGACCTCAGTGAACGGAGTGTACTCTTCGGCGACGTACATCCCGCAGACGAACGGAACCGCGGAGACGCTGTCGTTCCCGCCCGCCACGATCCAAGTGATCCTCACCCCCGTCCCTTCCCCCGTCCCGGTCTCGGCCCCGCCGCCGCCTCCGCCTCCCCCCGGGCTCATCGCGCCGGTCATCTCGCCGGTCTCGATCCAGACCCCGGTCGGGGTCTCGGCCCAGGTCCCCGTCGGGAATGTCGCGTTGCAAGCGACCGCCGTCGGATTCCTGGTCGGCGCCGCGATCCGGGTCAGCCAGCGGAACCGACCGATGGCCGTCGTGAACCTGGCGGGGAAGCCCCAGAACTTCCGCTCGAAGTTCGACACCGACTCGGGCGGCAGCGGAGTGGGCGTCGGCCGCTTTGAATGAGCGGCTGAGCGCTCCGTTCCGGAGGGGTCGAACCCCCCTCCGGCGAGTGTCACTGATGGGTGAACCTTGTGTCAGGGCTGAGTCTTCAATAAGGGGGCCGCACTCTCCTCAGATGTGTCTGGCCAGCGTTATATGGCGTCCGCGTCGTCAAGCGCATGGCACGACACAGAGCGAGGCATGCGAGAGGGGAACGTTGCGGTGGGATTCGTTCATCGAATAGTGCCATCCCCGGAGAGCCGGGAGGCGCCTCGATCGGTCCGGGTGCCCGCCCGCTCGCTCGCCTTCGCGGTCGCGATCGGGCTCCTCATGATCGGCTCCGCCTGGTCCGGCACCGGTTTCTCGGCCGTCACCTCCGCCGGGGCCACCCCGAGCTCGGTCCACGCCGTCGCGCCCTCGTCCGTCGACTCCCGGTCCCCGGTGGCGGCTGCGTCCCAACCCCCGACCGCCGGCCTTCCCGGCCAGAGCCCCGTGGGGGAACCGACCGTCCTTCCGAACGCCGCATTCACCGGTCATCCTCTCCTCAACCCCTCGGCCAATCTCACCAGCACCCCCACCGTTCCCTCCACCTCGGTAGCATCCAGCCCGCCGCCCGCGGCACGAACCCTCGGACCGGTCGAGCTCGCCCCGCCCCCGGTCCCGAGCGTCACGATCAACGGCACGGTCCTCGCGGACCCGTTGCCCCACGATCCGATCTCCGGGGCCTCGGTCACCTACATCACCGTCGGTCGGGCCTGCTCGGGCAACTCCCCGTGCGCGGGGACGAGCACCAGCAGCACCGGCGCGTTCCAGCTGAAGGGCGTGTCGCCCGGCACGATCGTCGTGACGGTCGCGGTCGGCGCCAACATGACGAACTATACCACGCTGTTCAACGTCTCGGCGGGCTCCTTCGTCAACACCGGGATCATCTACATGGTGCCGGACGCGGTCGTCTCGGGCTGCGTCAAAGGCGCGGACCCGAAGCACGAGGCCGCGACGTTCATCCAGGTCGCCGGGTACAGCCGCAACGGACAGATCGAAGCGGAGTCCCCGGTCACGACGAACGGCAACACCGGCTGCTTCAACACCCCCGGCGTCCCTGTGCCGCCGGGCCCCGCGGTGATCGATTTCACTCCCGAGGCGGCCGCCACCGGCTTCTACGAAGCGAACGATACGTACGTCGACCTGTACGCGGGCGAGCATTACAACGTGGGCACGATCTATCTGACCGTCGGGGTACGCGTGCTCGCGATCCCGTACGATTCCGTCACGAAGAAGCCGCTCCCCGGCGGCACCTGCCAGCTGTACGAGCAGAACCCGGAGTGCGTCTCGATCCAGTTCGAGAGCCGCCTGACGGGCGTGACGTTCACCCAGGGCGCGGCCCAGGGCGAAGGGACCGACTGCTCGGCGAGCTCCACCAGCCTCTGCCCCGTCGCGATCGCACCCCCTGGCAACGACACGATGACGGTGCTCGCGGACGGCTACATCGAGAACGATAGCGCCGTGTACGTCCCGGCCGAACCGCCGACGAAGACCGTCAACCTCCACATCGTCTGGCTCGTCCCCGACGGCGCGATCAACGGGACGAACGGCTTCACGTGGCCCAGCACGGTCAAGGATTCCAAGTGGTACTCGACCGTCAGCGGGGCGGAGTACACCATGTCCGTCTGCAGCCTCGACGGGTACCTCCCCGCCTACCACCTCGCCGGGGGCCGCGAGTACTTCCATCCGAACTACAACATGAGCTCGAACACGTGCATCACGAACTGCCAGTTCGCGGACACCTCGTTCGCCTCCCTCGCGCCCCCGCTCCGGGTCAGCATCCTGATCAAACCCGACACGGAGGGCCAGTGCAGCTACCAGCCGACGTGGCCGATCCCCGACTCGTTGCCGGTCTTCTCCAACAGCAGCTACGCGAACGTCACGCCCGAGAAGGAGGTCTCCGTCGGGCACATCGACTGGACCGCCGGCACGTACGTCACGGGTCAGGTCCTCCCCGGCTACGCCTGGACCGTCACCGTCTGCTCCACGGACGAAGTGAAAGTCTGCTTGCAACCGGCGAGCTCGATCAACACGACCGGTGCGGGGGATTATGGCGGCAACAACCCGTGCACCTCGAGCGGTCAGGGCCAGTGGTCGGTCTGCCCGGACGATCCGCAGTACTGCCCGAACCCGACGGGTCACACCCCGTCCCCCGGGAACACGTTCTGCGTCCCGGCGTTCCCCGGCCCGGATGAGCTCCTCGTGACCTCCCCGTACTCCGGTTCGAACCTCACGTGGATCTACATCAAGCCCGGCGACTTCTCGGGGGGCCCGCTCTCGTTAGCTTCGGTGACGACGAACCACGTCAGCTCCATCAATCTCTCGGGCGGGTCCATTGTCGGGAACCTCACCGATGCCCTCACCGGCGCTCCGATCCCGAACTGGCTCTCCCCCCTCGCCCAAGCGGCCTCGGCCGGTCAAGGGGCGGGCGGCGGCTCCGGCGGCGCCGTCAACGGCAAGTTCAACATCACCACGACCTCGGGGTGGCTTTCGGTGACGGGGATCGCTTCGGACTTCCAGCCGAACGTCACCTGGGTCCACGTCAACAACTCCGTCGTTTCCGCGAACGTCGGCAACATCAGTCTCGAGCCGACCTCGTGGCTCGCCGGCCAAGTCTTCGACGTCAATGGGACGCCGATCAGCTTCGCGGACGTCAACACCTGCGAGATCGGCAGCAACGCGTGCGTCCCCGTGCTCAACGGAGGTCAGACGAACACGTTCGGCCAGTACTCGGCGGCGCTTCCCGGCGGGCCGTTGCCGCTGGGAACGTACGTCGTCAGTGCGAGCGCGCCGGGGTACATCACGAACTTCACTTGGGTGAACATCTCCGCCCCCGGCCAGTACTACAACGCCTCCCCGATCAACCTCACGCCGTTCCTGGAAGTGCACTCTGGCAACATCCTTGGCCCCTCCCACGATCAGACGCCGCCGCCGCCCGACCCCGATGAGTACCTCGTCGGGGCGTTGGTCGACAACATCTCCGGGGGAGGGATCCCGACGGGGACGATCACCTTGAACTCCGTCTACGGCGGGACGATCCTGCTCCAGGGCTCCGTCACGGACGGGGGCCAGTTCAACTACACTGTCGCCTCGGGGCTGTACTGGGCGAACATCACGGCCCAGAACTACTACCCGACGACGTTGTTCCTGAACGTCAGCGGGCTCGCGCCGTCGCTCGACTTGGGCACGGTCGGGCTGGAGCCGTTCGTCGGCTACGTGGCGGGCCAGGTCTACATCGCCCCGTGGCAGTCGTTCAGCCTCGCCGACGGACTCGGCCCGGGGAAGCTCGAAGTGACGGTCTGCCTCGAGTTCGACACGGCTGTCTGCGGCCAGGGAGAGGCGGATTCGAGCGGCTTCTTCAACGTCAGCGCTCCGTGGGGCTACCACGACCTCGTCATCCTCCAGCCCGCCGGGACCGTCCCGGCGAACCTCGGTTCGGCCCCGTACGGCTTCCTCAACGGGACGACGAACGCGAACGTCATCAACGAGTCGAACCGGACGTTCGTCAACACGACCCTTCTGATCTTCGGTGGGTTCACGGGGTTCGCCCTCGATGAGAGCACCCAGAACACGACCCCCGTCCGCTTCGGGAACATCGGCGTCGATCTCACCAACAAGACGAACGGTCAGACCTCCGCCTCCGAGGAGCTCGGGGGCGGCGGCGAGTTCACCGTCTTCCTCCCCCCAGGATCGGTGAGCGCGGAGTTGACCGGTTCCGCGTACGTACCGGATAATTTCACTTCCCCGAAGACGCTCTCGAACATCACGCCGGGGAACGTCACCGCCATGCCGGACCAGGACCTCCTGCACTTCGGCTGGGTGACGGGGAACCTCACCTCCTCGGTCGCCCCGTACGGGCAGCTCGACGACTGGGTCGTCGGAGCCGGTGTGAGCACCACGTACTTCGACCTCTTGCTCGGCGGGAACATCGGCGGGCAGACGGCCGCCGACGACACGGGCTACTTCAACGTCACCGCGCCCCCCGAGCAGGGCGTCTCGCTCCAGACGACGGCGCCGGATTACAACGCGACGTTCAAGTTCAACATCGATCTGAACCAGAGCCAGACGATCGCGCTCAATGCCACGGCGGTGCCGGCGATGGTCCCGTGGGGCTGGGTCTCGGGGACGGTCGTCGATCCGACCCTCGGGATCCCGGTGAACTCCGCGAGCATCCTGATCACGGACCCGACGGGGATCTACCAGTCGAACACCGGGCTCGTGACCTCCGAGGCCGGCCACTTCCTCGCCGACGCGATCACGGGCCCGACCGACCAGATGGTCATCCGGCACGACGCGTACCTCACGAACACGTCCACGGTCAATGTGACCGCCGGGAACCTGACGTCGCTCTCCGAGGTCCGGCTGACGGGCACCGGCGTCATCGCCGGTCAGGTCATCGGGTTCCCCGGAGGGATCCCTCTCGGCGGCGCCGACATCTCGGTCTGCTCGGTCAAGACGCCCACCTGCAGCAACTTCACCACGCAGGCGAACCAGGAGGGGGTCTTCTGGGCGCTCGCGCCTCCCGGCACGGACATCATCGATGCCACGTTCGGGGAGTACGCCTCGAACGTTTCGATCATCGTGCAAGTCGCGTCGGACTCGTGGGAGTGGGTCGGCCAGATCGGCCTGTACGGATATGCGACGGTCACGGGCACGCTGCTGGGCATCCCCTCGGGACTGGCGCTCCCCGGAGCGAACGTCAGCTTCTGCTCGACGCTGGTCCAGCCCGGCGAGGTGACCGGGCCGTGCTTCACGACCGTCCAGACGAACCCGATCGGGCAGTTCACGATCTCCGCGGAGGCCGGGACGTACATCCTGCAGCTCAACGACTCGGGATACGCGCCGACGTACCTCCCCGTCTCCCTGACCCCTGGCGAGCAGGTGCAGCTCGGCTCGGTGCTCCTCCTCCAGGACGGGACGCTCTCGGGAACCGTCGTCGGGTCGGACACGTTGAGCCCGGTCGCGGGGACCCTCATCGTCGCCTGCACGGCGGGCGTCACCTCGATCTGCACGCCGACGTACACGGCGAACGTCGACGGCGCCTTCTCGTTCCCGGCGAACCCGGGCGTCTACGTCCTCGTCGTCAGCGCACCCGGGTACGAGGACCGGTACCTTGGGGCGAACGTCCAGTCCGGGTTCATCACGTCGCTCAACCTGATCCAGCTCACCCCGATCGGGACCGACCAGCTGTACACGATCTCGGGGTCGGTCATCGCGACGAACAGCTCGGCGCCGATCGTCGGCGCCTCGGTGATCAGTGCGGGCGGCTACGTCTCCGCGCCGACGAACGAGTTCGGGGACTTCTCGATCCAGGTGCCCTGGGGGACGTATGACTTCGTGGCGCGCGCCGCGGGGTACGAAGCGCAGTCCCAGAACGTGACGGCTCACGCGGACGTCACGGGCGTCGACTTCCTCCTCGCGCCGACGGCGTACACGTTCTCGGGCCTCGTCACCGACGGTCTGACGGGATCGGTCGTATCGGGCGCCGACATCGAGACCGAGTACGTCGGCGTCTCCTCGGTCATCGCGACCTCCGACGCGGACGGTCTCTTCTCGGCGGTGCTCTCGAACGGCAGCTATTCGATCGTGCTGCAACCCCCCGGGACGGGTGGGTACGTCCCCCAGACGTTCCCTCTCTCCATCAACGGGGCGAACGTCAGCCGGAACCTCTCCCTCTACCCGCCCCAGACGGTCGTCGACGGGCTCGTCGTGGACGCGTCGACGGGACTCCCCGTGATCCACGCCTCGATCATGATCGTCGGCACGACCGTGACCGGGATCCCGTGGAACGAGACATACTCCGCCTCGTCGCTCGGGACGGTCTCGGCCTCGGTCTACTCCGGGACGTACACCATTGAGGCGTCGGCGAGCGGCTACGCGTCGGCGAGCCAGTCCGTGGCCCCCCGCGGCAGCAGCCAGCAGGTCGTCTTCTCGCTCAACGTCGAGCCGACGAACGCGACGACCACTCCGGCCGGCTCGGGCTCGTCGTGGAACCCGACGCTGGCGATCGGCGCCGTGGTCGCCGTCGGCGCCCTCGCGTTGGTCGCCGTCGCCTTGATCACCCGCCGCCAGCGCTTGACCCGCGGAGGCGCGACGTGACGACGCCGTTCGCCTCGGTGTCGCGCCGCCGACTGCTCCTGCTCGCCGGCTCCGGCTTCATCGTCTTCGTGACGATCGTCAGCGGCGGCGTCAGCGTCGGCCTCTTCAGCGCGCCGACCGTGCATCTCGGCGGGGGCGCCGAGGAGTCGGTCGGACTCGCCGCGAGCTCCGATGCGACGGCGACCCCCGGTGGCTCCGTGGCCGCCTCCCCGATGATCCTGAGCATCTCCGCGACGCCGCACGCGATCTGTGCGTTCGGAGGTCTGACGTGCACCGCCGGCGCCGGCGAGTCGCGGATCACGCTGACGGCGCAGGCGCCGTCGACGGGCGCCGAGACGTGGCCGAACGTCCAGGTCGCCTTCGTCCTCGACACCTCCGCCTACAACGGCGACTACGACCCGTACGGGAACCAGAATGCGGACCCGTGCGCGATGCAGAACTACCTCATCGACACGCTCTGCGAGGAGTCGAACGGGATCCCGTTCTTCGTGGCGAACGCCCAGGCAATCGCGAACGCGATCCAGTCGGCGAACCCCCGGAGCGCCGTCACCTTCGCGCTCGTCGACTACTACGCGACGCTCGACGCCTGGGACGACGGCGACGCCCCCCAGTACCACGTCGACCTCTCGACGTTCGTCCCGGCGAGCGCGTTCGGGAACGCCGTCGACAGCACCTTCCAGGCGACCCAGCTCACGGGCAGCCTGAGCGGCGAACGCGGCAAGGGCTGGATCTACCCGGACATGGACCTCGACAACGCGTTCCTGCACTCGGACGAGATCACGGCCCTGTACGGCGCGATCATCGGCAGCGGCCTCGACTGGTCGGAGGGGACCCACCACGTCCTGGTGACGATGGGCGACGGCGCGCCCCGCGCGCCGGGCTACGCCGAGAACTACTGCGTCAGCTCCTCCTCCTACAACCTCTACGACGAGCGCACGGGCGCGGAGTGCATCTCGGCCACCTGTGAGCCCGCCTACACGTTCGGCGCCGACACGAGCCCGACGTGCGAGGGCTGGACCGTCTCCCAGGACGGGAACGCCAACGACTCGATCGCGGCGCTCGCGCGCACCTCCCCGACGTGCACCGACTCGATCGGCGGACGGTGCACCGTCGACGTGATCAACTACTACGATGGCATCACCGACCCGTACTCCGAGGCGTGGCCGACGACCCTCTGGGGCAAGCCGACGACCGACATCGGCGGCGGCCCCGGCGGCCCGCAGGTGATCGAGGACGCGTACCACCAGCTCCTCGCCGGCTGCGCGATCGCGCAGGCGACCGGCGGCAACTGGGACGGCCCCGACTTCTTCACCTGCCCCGACGGCCAGGCCGGGACGCTGCAGTACGTCGACCACGGGGCGTACGATGCCCCGACGACGACGAACCCGACGTTGATGTCGGCGTTCCAAGACATCAGCTTTGGACCGATCCAGGCGACGCTCGTCGCCACGGGGACCGGCCGCCCGATCTTCTCCTTCGTTCCGTTCGGCAACATCAAGATCGCCCCGGTCCCGCAGTTCCAGACCGTCTGCACCGAAGGCAACGGCGTCCTCTGGCACGGCGGCGAGAAGTGCCCGAACGTCCCCGAGAACCTCTCCAGCCTGAGCGGAGAGGATTACATCGGCTGGAACTGGAGCAACAACGCGTCGCAGAACCAGCTCTACCTCGGCGACAGCTGGTCCGTCTCCTTCTGGGTGGTGGCGGACGGTCCTCCATACACGACCGTCCCGGTGGACGCGTGCACCACGGTCGACTGCCGGGCCGGCGGTTCCACCTCCGTCGGGGGTGTCTACTCCGCGGCGACGTACATTCCGGCGACGAACAACTCCGTCGTGACCCTCTCGTTCCCGCTCGGGATCGTGGAGGTGGTGCAGACCCCCACCCCGGCGCCGCCCGCAACAGCGCCGCTGCCCGCGCCGCCCCCCCCGCCGCCGTTCTCGATCCCGGTCACGTCGCCCGTCGCCGTCCAGACGCCGGTCGGCGTCTCGGCGCAGGTGCCGATCATCGAGGTCGCCCTGCAGGCGACGGCCGTCGGCTTCCTCGTGGGGGCCGCGATCCGCGTGCAACAGCGCAACCGTCCGATGGCGGTCGTCAATCTGGCGGGCAAGCCGAAGACGATCCGGTCGAAGTTCGACTCGGAGTCGGGGATGGGCTCCGGAGCGGGCGTCGGCCGCTTCGAGTGAGCTCCGAGAGCGCTCCGGGCGCCCCGGGGAATTGGAACGGCCAAGCGCTTATGTAGCTCCACGCTGCTCGCGCGCTCGGCATGCTGGCGTTCTCGGACATTCGCAGCTACGCAGCCCCGGAAGAGCGGTTCACCCACTGTCTGTACTGTGGTCGCGGACTGTACGTCCTCTCCAACGACCGTCGGGGGGGAGCCTGCTTTGATTGCCTCTCGTTGCTCGGGCCCGAGGCCACTCGTTGCTCCGAGTGTGGGGCGGAGATCGCCCCCGCGCAGCGGGAGGGCGGCTGTGCTTCGTGCCGCCGCCTTCCTGCGGCGCGTGACTGAGAGCCCTCGCAGGAGATCCCGGCGGCGGCAGTCGCCCGATCAGGGCGCGTCCGATGACTCGGTAGAGGCCTCGTCGGCGGCCGGGCGACGCGTGGTCGGCCGCTTCGCGCCTTCCTGGGCGCCCCGGACGGCGCCGTGGATCGCGCCCTCGGTCGCATGGGCGACCTTCTCGGCGGTGGGCCGGAGCTCGTCGTACGCCTTCTTCGAGACCTCGGCCGCGGCGTTCGTGGCCTTTTCCACGGTCGGCCGGACTTCCCGGTAGGCGCGCCGCGACAGCTCCGCCGCCTCGTGGGTCGCCTTCTCGACCGCGGGGACGACCTCGCCGGCCGCCTGGCGGGAGAACTGGATGGCGTCGTGAGCGGTCTTCTTCGTGGCGTCGAGGGTCTGGTGCGCGAGCTGGCGGACCGATCCGCCCGGGCTCGGGGGCGGAGCGGTGGGGCCTCCCCGGCCGCAGGTGGGGCAGACGCTCGTCTCGTGGGTCAGCGCGGTTCCGCAGATCGGACAGTTCATGGTCGGCCTCCGGGAGGGCAGTACGGCCGGGCGAGGTATATCGCCGTCGGGGCCCGTCCGTGAGGGGCCAAAGCTCAAATCGGGGGGCACCATGAAAATCGTGGGCGTGCCGAGGTGGCTCAGTCCGGTACGGCGCAGGCTTGGAAAGCCTGTGGCGAATTTCGTCTCGGGAGTTCAAACGCCGCCACCGGCCGTTCCGGTGCGGCGGAGATTCTCCCCCTCGGCGCTTCCCTCCGAGGTTGAAGATCGCTCATGACCGCCCTCTCCCGACAGACGACCCCCGCGCTGCTCCAGATCAACTCGATCTTCCGCCACCTCGACGGCCCGGCCGCGCTCACCGAGATCTGCCGGTACCTTCGCCGGGAGTTCCCCCATTACCACTGGCTCGGCATCTACCGTCTCGAGGGGAGCGAGCTCGTGCTGGACGCCTGGGACGGGGACGCCCCCACGGAACACGTCCGGATCCCCGTGGACAAGGGATTGTGCGGACAGGCGGTCCGGGAGGGACAGACCGTCCTCGTGAGCGATGTCCGCTCCGCCCCCGAATACCTCTCCTGTTTTCTCGACACCCGCAGCGAGATCGTCGTGCCGATCCGTCGGGACGGGCAGGTCATCGGAGAGATCGACGCCGACGGTCTCACCGTGGGCGCCTACGACGCGAGCGATGACCGGTTCCTCACCGAGGTCGCCCGGAAGATCGCGCCGGCGATCGGACGCCCGAGCGGACCCGCCGCCGCTCCGACGAGCTGAGTCGGACGAGCCGTCGCTGGATCTCCTCGAGCGCCGCGCCCGGGGCATCGAACGAGGGAGGGGCCCGGGCCGGTAGCGGCCGGCGGCTCCGGCGGCGGACCTCCTGAGCGATCCGTTGGAGGGCCCGGTTCAGATCATCGACGAGGGCGAGGTCGGCCCGCTGCGCGGTCCGGGAGAGCGGGTTGAGGTCGATCGCGATGATGCGGACCCCGTGTCGCTGGAGCGCCTCGGCCCGGTCGCCGTCCTCGAGAGGGATGATCGCGAGGTCCGCTTCCCCGAGGCCTCGGCGGTCGATCCGGGCCCGGTCCGACGGCAGGCCGGGGAGCCGGGCCGTCGGGGTGACGCCCAGAACGTCGGGGACCCCGGCCGCCCGCAACCGCTGGGCGATCGCCCGGGCCCGGGCGGGGGTTCGGTGGAACAGGTTCACCTCCACTCGGAGCGTCGGGAGGAGCCGGACGAGCTCGGCGATCTCGGGGGCGGCGAGGGCCGCCACGTTCCCGTTGACCGAGAGGACCGGGTGCCGGGCCCGTCGGATCCAATCGGCCGCGATCCGGGCCGCTCGGCGGGCCGAGGCGGTGGTTCGCTCTCCCAGAAGATAATCGAACGCCTCTCCCCGACCGTGGGCGAGGAGTCCTTCGGGAACGACGAGGCCGCTCCGGAACGATTCGGCCAATCCGGCCCGACGTCTCAGGCTCGCGTACCGGGGATGTCTCGGCGAGATCTGGGTCACCGGAGGATCCCGAGGTCGATCCTAGTCCCCGGTCACCGCCGGGGTCGTCTTCTTTCGGGCGAGTTCGTCAGGTGTCCCCGGGCCGTTCTGCGCCTCGAGCGCGGCGATCCGCTGCTCCAGGGGCTGCAGCGACTGCTCGATCGCCCGGGCGACGACCAACTTCACCGACTCCTCGAGCGCGAGGATGTCGCGGCTGAGGTCGGCGATCCGGCGGGCGTTCTCGCTGAGCAACAATCGGCTCTGCGCGGCGAGGCGGTAGCCGTCGTCGATCCCCTTGGTCAAGGCGCTCGCCTGCTCACTGAACGCCACGATCGATTCGCCGACCGGGGCCCACTTCTGGTCGAGGTTCTCTTGCAGGCTCTGGGCGAGGGTCTCGGAGATCCGGTCCGTCGCCTGGGACATCCCGGCCGTGATCCGGTCCGTGAGAAGGCCGTCGAGGCTCTCGAGGCGGCTCGCCACCGCCGCTTCGAGGCTCGCCTGGCCCTGCTCGATGCGGACGAACCGGTCCTCCAGGGCCTCGAAGTGGGCGGTGAGGTTGCCGTAGGCGGAGCCGAGGAACGTGTCGAGGTGGGACGTCTGCACCTCGAGAGCGCGGAGGAGGACGTGGAGGACCCAGTGCTCGCGGCCTTTCGCTTCCGCGAGCGGCGAGTGGTCGAGCCGGTCCCGAATCTCCCGGTTCTCGATCAGGGTCTGGAGTTCGCGCAACGCCGCCAGCCGGACCGGCGAAGTGTTCGCGACCGGGCGGCTGGGCTCAGGCATTGCTTCCCAATGCCGCCTCGGACTCTAAAAATCCTCCCCCTGACCGTCCGAGGGGGTCCCCGAGGTCGACGGGCACTCGTCGACCCCATTCCAACGTCCCGAGGCCGACCCGGAGGGTCCACGCGGAGAACCGGACGCCCGCCGATCGGGCGTGGCGCACGGCCGCGGCAAAGTCGGGATCCATCTCGGCGTTCGGCTGGAACGACTCGACGTCGTCCCGCTGGATGGCGAACAGGAGCCCCGTGCGCACTCCCCGACGGGCGGCAGTCGCGAGGGCGCGGACGTGGTGCGTCCCTCGCTCCGTGGGCGCATCGGGGAAGAGGGCCCGCCGTCCGATCCGCAGATTGGAGCTCTTCACCTCGACGAGGTGCGTGATCCGCCCGTCCAGCCCCCGTTGGGCGAGGTCCCAGCGGTGCCCGTATCCCCCCACCTCCCGTTGCCACGGCCCCGACCCAAATCCGGGTTCGGCGCCGTGTTCGAGGAGTCGAAGGGCGAGAAGGTTGGAGACCTGCGTGTCCAGCCCCACCCATGTTCGTCCGTGACGGACGGCGACCAGGTCGTGGTGCGTGCGCCGGTCGGGGTTCCGCGGGACCGGTACGACGCATCCGATCGTCCGACCGGGACGGAGCAGCTCCTCGTTCCGACCCGGATTCGGCACGTGCGCCCAGAACGACACCCCACCGGACTCAGGCCGGACCCGCGCGAGGAACCGATTGGGGCGCTCGAGGAACCGGACCCGTTGAGGGACTCCGGGGTAGGTGTAGCGCGGGAGGGCGGTCACCGGGGATCGTCAAAGCCCGGGCCGAGCAGCTCGCGCGCGACGATCAGCCGTCGGATCTCGCTCGTGCCGGCTCCGATCTCGAGCAGCTTGGCATCCCGGGCCAGCCGCTCCAGCGGATACTCTCGCATGTAGCCGTTCCCGCCATAGATCTGGATGGCGTCGAGGGCGACCCGCGTGGACGCCTCCGAGGCGAACGTCAGGGCGGTCGCGCTCGCCTTGGCGCTCCGAAGGTCGTGACGCACGGAGTCGAGGGCCTCGTACATCAGGAGCCGGGAGGCCCGGAGCTGGAAGTACATGTTCGCCAGCTTCTCCTGGATCATCTCGAACTGGCCGATCTTCCGGCCGAACTGCTCCCTCTCCCGGGAGTAGGCGACCGAGAGTTCGAGGCACTCTTCGATGATCCCGACGGGGATCGCCGAGAGGACGGCCCGCTCGACGTTGAGGCCGCCCATCATCACCCCGACCCCACCGTTCTCGGCTCCGAGAAGTTGGTCCGCCGGGACCTCGCAATCCTCGAACCTCAGCTCCCCGGTCGGCGAGCCCCGCATCCCCATCTTGTCCAGCTGGCGAGAGACGGAGAATCCCGGTTGACCCTTCTCGACGAGGAACGCCGAGATCCCTCGGGCGCCCCGGGCCGGGTCGGTCTTGGCGTAGACGATCAGCGTGTCGGCGACCGGTCCGTTGGTGATGAACTGCTTGGTCCCGCGAAGGACGTACGCGTCCCCCCGGCGAACGGCGGTCGTGGTGAGACTCGTGGCATCGGAGCCCGCTCCCGGTTCGGTGAGGGCCAAGGCGCCCAACGACGCCCCCGTCGCGAGGGCCGGTAGGAATCGCTTCTTCTGGGCCTCGGTCCCGTTGCGCGCGAGGTTGTCGGCGCAGAGGTTCGAGTGGGCCCCGACCGACAGCGCCAGGGCCGGGCTGACCCGGGCGATCTCTTCGAGGATCACGGCTTGGGCCCAGTACGTGCTGCCGAGCCCGTCGTACTCCGTCGGGACCGTGGGGCCGAGGAATCCGTTCTCGCCCAACCTGCGGAACACCTCCCGGGGGAAGTGATCCTCCCGGTCCATCTTCTCGGCGACCGGCGCGACCTCCTTGCGGACGAATCGGCGGGCACCGTCCTGCAGGGCGACGATCTCTTCGGGGAGTTGGAACTCCACGAGCTCCGGACGCCGTCCGGGGTTTAACGGTTGGCGCGCTTCGACCGTTGGGGTCGCTCGACCTCGACGCCGATGTGGAGCGCCCACGCCGGGCGGGGTCGGGGGAAATCGGTCCGGTAGTGCACCCCGCGGCTCTCGGTCCGCTCGTGGGCCGCTTGGGCAATGCAGAGGGCGACCAGCGCCGCGTGGGCGGTGCCACCCAACGGGGCGCTCTCCGGATCCTCGGGGCCGAAGCGTTGAAGCAGGGTCTGGAATCGCTCGGCGCTCGCCTCCAGGGCCGGTCCGTTCCGGAGGATTCCCACGTCGTGCCACAGCCGGCGACGGATCTCGCGGCGGGCCAAGAGGCTCTCCTCGGCCGCATCCCCGTCCGGCAGGGCGACGGCGACGAGGCGGCGAGGGCGCGGGGGGCCGCTCCAGGCCCGGCTGCGGAGATGGCGGGCGACCCGCTCCCCGAAGACGACCCCTTCCAACAGGGAGTTGGACGCGAGTCGGTTCGCCCCGTGGACCCCGGTCGCAGCGACCTCCCCGCAGGCCCAGAGACCGCGGAGGCTCGATCGGCCGACCGCGTCCGTCGCCACTCCCCCGATCAAGAAGTGGGCGGCCGGCGTGACGGGGATCCCTTCGCGGGTCGGGTCGATCCCGTGCTGCTGCAGAAAATGGCAGATCGTCGGGAACCGGGCCCAGAGCTTCTCCCGGGGGATCCCGGTCGCATCGAGGTACACGCAGTCGGTCCGGGTGCGCTCCATCTCGGCGACGATGGCGCGACTGACGATGTCCCGAGGCGCCATCTCCGCCTCCCGGTGATAGCGAGGAAGGAACCGCTCCCCGGCGCGGTTGCGCAGGAGCGCTCCCTCGCCCCGGATCGCCTCCGTCATCAAGTATCGAGGGGCGCCGCGGTGGGCGAACACCGTCGGATGGAACTGGACGAACTCCATGTCCGCCAACAGCGCGCCGGCGAGCGCCGCCACCGCGATCCCATCTCCCGTGGCGACCCAGGGATTCGAGCTCTGGCTGTAGAGCGAGCCAGCCCCCCCCGTGGCGAGGACCACGGCCCCGGTTTCGATCTCGGAGACCGAACCTCCTGTGGAGCGGCCGACGACGGCCCTCACCCCGTCCGGACCTTGCGAGGTGACCCGGAGCAGTTGCGTCCGCTCCGACAGGTCGATGCCGAGGTCCAACGCTCGATGCTTGAGCGTCTCTTCGACATGCAGGCCGGTGGCGTCCCCGCCGGCGTGAACGATCCGGCTCCGGTGGTGGGCGGCCTCTCGCCCGAGGGCGACGTGGCCATCGATCGTGTCGAACGGGACCCCGAGGCGAACGAGATCCGCGATCCGCGCCGGGGCTTCGCCGACGAGGATGCGGGCTCGGCTGCGGTCCACGAGACCCGCGCCGGCCCGCACCGTGTCGGCCAGGTGTTGCGCGGGGGAGTCGCCCGGACCGATCGCCGCGGCGATCCCGCCCTGCGCGTACCGCGTGTTGGACTCCTCGAGGGTCGCCTTCGTCACCAAGGTCGGCCGGAGGCCGAGCTCGTGGCAGCGGATCGCCACGTACAATCCGGCGATACCGCTCCCCACGATGAGAGGACGATCCGAGGGACGGGGCACGAAGTCGGGAGTAGCCCCGGGGGTAAAGCGCTCGCCCCAGAGTCCGCCATCGAGTCACGAACCATTTCGTGTCCCGGGCGGTACGACGACATGGTGCCCGGCTTCGGGGGAGCGGGGCCGACCGTTTCGCATTTTCTCCAGGCTCCTGTCGAGGTCGTACGAATCCTACAAACTCCAACGCCCGTCGGGGGCCAGCTCCGGGGCCAGCGCGATTTCCGGAGGCGTGAACGGAAAGGGTGGTGAGCTCTCCCCCACCCGTGGCCGCCCTCACCTTGCCCGGAGCGTTCGTACTGGCGAGGGACCCGGGACTGACGGCCGCTCTCGCCGCCGAGTGGGGCCAGCATGGGAGCCTGCCGGAGCCGGTGTCGGTCACCGACCTGGTCGATCTGCGGCCGGCGTTCTTTCGCCGGTTCGCACCGGTGGCCCCCTCTCCCGACGTGGAGGCTCGTCGGGAATCGGGTCGGGTCGCGCATGAGGAGATCGAACGACTGCTCGCGCCCCCCGCCGACCGCGAGGTGCGCCTGGAACGCGGGGGGATCGTCAGCCGTCTCGACGTGCTCGGCGATACGCCCACCGAACTGAAATGGACGGCCGATCCCCCGGCGGATTCGGAGCTGCTCGCGCGTCGCCCTACCTACTTCGACCAGCTGGGAATGTACTGCGCGTTGTCCGGCCGGACCCATGGACGGCTCGTCGTCGTCTCGGGCGGCGTGGGGGAGAAGCCGAACGCCCGGGTGTACGCCTGCGAGTTCGGTTCCCTCGACCGGATGTGGGAATCGATGCTGCACCGGGCGTCCCTGCTGCGAACCGCGTGGCAGACGAAGGACCCGGCCGGGCTGCCTCGCTGCTCGTGGTTTGGCCACGGCTGCGAGTTCCAACAGGCCGGCCGATGCTCGTGCCGTGGGGATGAACCGACGGGAACGGACGCCGCCCACGAACATCTCTCGGCGTGGGCCCCGGATGAAGCGAGGTCCCGAGAGCTCCTCAACGGGATCGAACGGGCTCGCCAGGCACCGCCCTCCACCCCTCCGATCGCCCAGTTTCGCGAGATCCTCTACCCGCGCCGAACGTACTTCGAGCGGACCGCCCCGCCGGGATCGGCCCCTCCCGTCCCTTCGTTCCCCCTCCCGGCCCCCGGCGAACCTTCGTTCTCGGCCGTCCGATCCACGGTGGAAGCTCTGCCCGGAGCGTGGACCCGAGAGGTCGCGACGGGGGGAGAGCCGGAGGAGACGGTGCCGTGTTTGGACCATCATCCCGTTCTGGTCAAGCTCTCTCGCGCGCGCCGCATGATCGCCGACACGGAGCTCGCCGGGCGGCAACCGCAGTACGTGCTCGAGCTCGGACTGCGGGCGGCCGCGGTGGGGGCCACCGAGGGCCGGCTGTTCTTGGTGTACGGAGCCGTTCCTCCGGGGGACTCGGTGCGAGCGTATACGATCCGATTCGATCCGGTCTCCCCGTGGACGTCCGAGCTGGACGGTCGAACGGCGGCGCTTCGGGAGGCCCTCCGTTCGAGGGATCCGTCGAAGCTCCCGGGCTGTCCGCGGTGGATGGCGGAGTCGTGTCCGTACTCTGCCGCCTGCGGCGGGGTTACCGGCTGCTCCGCCGCGTCCACCGATAGATGAACGTCGACTCGGGCGATCCGAACCCCAGTTGGGCATACAACGCGCGGGCCGGGAGGTTCGCCTGCGTCACCCACAGGCGGACCGAGGAGTACCCCAAGGCGGCCAGCGCCCGAAGGGTGCGCTGCAGGAGAGCCGAACCGATGCCATGGCGCCGCGCGGCCGGGTCGACCGCGAGCGAGACGAGCACGGCCCGACGAGGGGTCTCCTCGACGGCGAGCAGGAATCCGACCAGCCGGCCGTTGTCATCGGCGACGGCGGTCGAAGCCAGGTCGAGGTAGCGTCCCATCGTCCCCGAGCGGATCCCCTCCAGCATCTGGAGGTCCCCCTCTCGATTGTCCGGGAGAAGGAACGCATCGACCCCGTTCGCGAACGCGCGGCGGTCGAGAGCGGCGATCTCGGGGACCGGCACGTCCGGGATCGCGACGAACGAGTAGCCGGGGAGAGGACCCGGCTCCTCGGGGAGATCGTCGAGCGGGATCGCCCTCTCGAGGCCGAGACGCTACACCACGTCCCCCCCGGGGATGGTCCGCAGGGTCCGAGCGAGATCGACCTCCGCCGGCACCGA
>JAKIVR010000050.1 GCA_022750455.1 Thermoplasmata archaeon
GACGGCCGCGCCGCCTGGGTCCGGGACGATCAGGACTTCACGTTGGATATCTTCAAGACCCTCCCCTCGCAACCGTTCCTCGAGCTGGTGTTGAAGCAGGCGACGATCGAGGTGCAGGGGGAGGCGGACGCACCGGTCACCACCGACATTCACCGTCTCATCCGTCTGCCGGGCTCTCGCCACGGGGGCACGGGGCTCCGGGTCGTACCTCTCACCCGCGAGCAGCTCGATTCGTTCGACCCATTGCGGGACGCCCTCGCCCCCGAGGCGAACGCGGCCCGAACCCGGGTGCAACTGGTTCGGACGGTACGATACCCGTTCGGGGTCGGTACGCTCGAAGGTTCGGCGGGGGACGAGATCGAAACCGGGCGCGCGGCGGCCGTCTTCCTGATCTTGCGGGGGGATGCGACCGTTACGCCGCCGGGGGCGGGGTCGACGGCGCCGTCGTCGACTCGGTCAGCACCGGGATCTTGAGATCTCCGATCCGGTCGATCTTGGCCGTGATCTTGTCGCCCGATTTCAATCGCCGCTCCGGAGATCCAAACGCGAAACCCGGGGCCCCGCCCAGAGTTCCGAGCGAGATGACATCCCCGGGCTCGACGGTGATCCCTCGGGTCAGGTGTTGGATGATCTCGGGGATCTGGAACAGGTAGTCGTTCGTGTCGCCGCTCTGCCACACCGAATCGCCGACCTTCAGCTCCATGCCCAGAGGGTACGGATTGCCGACCTCTTCCTTCGGAACGATCCACGGCCCGACCGCCATCGACGCGTCGAACCCGTTCCCCATGACCCAGTCGGCGGGAGCGTTCGGGGGATACTGCAGGTCTCGGTACGCCATGTCGAGCACGATGGTGTACCCCGCGACGTGCTCCATCGCCTTCGCGGCCGGGATGTGCTTGCCCGTCTGACCGATCACGACGCCGAGCTCCACCTCCACATCCGGCACGGATCCGACCGAGTGCAGCACGAGCGGCTCGTTCGGGCCGACGAGGCTGTTGGTGAACCGGGTGAAGAAGAATGGGTGGGCGGGGGGCGACTCCTTCCGCTCCGCGAAATGGCTCTTGGAGTTGGCCGCGAGACAGTAGATCTTCGCGCCCTTGCGGACCGGAGCCAGGAGCTTCACTCCCTCCTCGGCCTTGAACAGGAACCGAGCGCCGGTGGCAGCCCGGGGGGTCCAGCCTTGGGCTCGGCGTCGCTCGACGTACTGCACGATCTTTCGGGTGATCTCGACCGAGTCCGCCCCGCCCGCGAAGAACGACTGCATGTCGCGGAAGCGGCTCGGGTCGGCCCCTTTGATCGGGTTGACGCCGAAGTAGTCGCGGCACGCTGTGTCCAGGTCCATGAACTCGCCGGTGTCCGTGACCATGCCGAAGTGGAACTGTTCTCCGAGGAGAAAGTGGATGAGCTTCATCGCGAGGCCTCCGGGCCGGCATCGAGGCGGGTGGGGCTATAACGGCGCCGCCCCACCGGGGGCGATCGGGCGCGGCCTGAACGTCAGCAGGATGCCATCGTCGAGCGGTTCGACGCTCTCCCGCTGGAGGCCGACGATCTGGTCGGGCCCGTCCGATTCCACCCCGGCGATCATCGTCGGCGCGGTGGAGCCCCCGATCAGCACCGGGGCGATGTACACCGTGAGCCGGTCGACGAGCCGGAGCCGGAACAAGCTGGCGAACAGTTGTCCGCCGCCCTCGACGAGCAGCTTGTGGATGCCTTGGCCTGCGAGAGCATCAAGGGCGACGACCGGATCGACGCGCCCGGTCCCGGCACGCACGACCGTCACGTGCGCCGGGAACTGTCGTCCGGCCCCCTCCGTCATGACCACGATCGTCGGGAGCGACCCATCGAGGAACCGGGCGGACTCCGGGATCCGGCCGGTCGAGTCGAAGACGACCCGGGTCAGACGGGTGTCGACCGGCTTCTCGAGAAGCTCCGCGTGGATGCGGAGCGACGGATCGTCTTGGACCACCGTGTTCGCGCCGACGAGGATCGCATCGGAGGCCGCGCGCAGACGCTGCACGCGCGCGAGGTCCGCGGGGCCGGAGAGCCGGGCGCGGCGCCCCCCCGCGTAGGCGAGCCGCCCGTCCAAGGAGATGGCGCAGTTCGCGTGGACGAACGGACGATCTGTCGCCGGAGGGGTCCCGATCATAGTGTGCGGGCCTTCGGCTCGGCGCGCAACCGCTCGATCTCGGCCGTCGTGTCGCCGATCGGAAGACCGGCCGCACGCAGGTCATCCAGATTGATCGCCACGTTCGCCAGCGCCCCGTCCCGGGCGGCGCGGAGAAGAGAGATCGCCGTCGTCAGATCGCTCCCCAAGTTCGGGTTCATCCACGCGACGTTCGCCTCCAATTGGCCGATGACACGGACGGCGAGGCGCGCCGTCTCGAGCGGCACCTCGGCGGCTCCGCGCATCGCCGTCTCCCACCGACGTTGGGCCTCCACGTCCCCGGGATGCTCCCGGCGGCCGCGTCGAGCGGTGCGCACGGCCTCGTACGCGGCGGCGTCGAGATCGAGGAGCTCCAAGAACCGCGTTCGAGCGGCGAGGAGCTCACGAGCTATCGGTCCGAGCTCGGCGTTCGGCCGGTCCGCGGGGCTGGCGTACGCGACGACCATCGACCCGAGGCTCGTCGCGATCGCCCCAGCGGCCGCGGCGGCGCTGCCCCCGCCGGGCGTCGGGGTCCGAGCGGCGAACCGTTCGAGCAGTACCGGGAACGGCAAGGGCGCGAGAGAGCTAGAGATCGGGGCCGGGGACGACGGGACGGCCTCCCCTCGGGTCAACCGTCGCTCGAGGATCGCGGAGCGGTCGAACCGGTTCAGTTGCAGGTAGAACTCGGCCGCGTCCAAGAGGGCGTCCTCCGGGACGAGGCCGACGATCTCCGACTCCTCGATGGTCGTTCCATATCGGGCCGCTTCGCGACGGACGGCCTCCAACGCCCGGTGGATCGGTGTGCGACGGTAGTCGGTCAAGTTCATGGAGACCTGCGCCCGCTGCCGCTCCCGGATCTCGAAGCCGAGCGCCTTCACCTCCGCGAGCCCGCCGTCGCGCGCGCGGACCGCTCGAGCGATCGTCTTCGCCACGGCGACGTCAGCCGTCGCGAGGTAGGCGTTGTACGCGATCAGTACCGGTCGCGCCCCAATGGCTACGATGCCGGCCGTAGGGTGGACCCGGGGATCTCCGAAGTCCGGCGTCCGGGCCGGATCGGTGGCGATGGTGTCTCGTATCCCTTCGAACCCCCCCTGGCGCACGACGCCGAGGTCCTGCCGCTCCGATCGCCGGGCGGCGGCGGCGTAGAGATAGACGGGGAGTTGCAGCTCCCGCCAGACGCGCTCCGCCAGCCTCTCCGCAAGCTTCGCGGCGTCCGCCAACGTCGAATCGCCGAGCGGCACGAACGGGACGACATCCGCCGCACCCATCCGGGGATGCTCCCCGCGATGGTGGTTCAGATCGATCTCACGGATCGACTCCCGGATCATCGCGAACACCGCGTCGACCAGCGGGTCCCCCTCCCCGGCGAGGGAGATCACGCAGCGATTGTGGTCGGCGTTGCTCTCGACATCCAGCACGGTCACGCCGGGGACGAGTCGAGCCGGGGCGACGATCCGTTCGATCCGGGCCGCATCCTTCCCCTCGGAGAAGTTGGGGACACATTCGAACCGGCTCATGCGTCGGCTCCGGCGAAGAGGTCGAGCCGGGTCTGGTGACCGGGGGGGGTCACCGACGGGGCCGGCACCCGAGCCAAGGCGGAGCGGACCCGGTCCGCGGAGAATCCGTGCTGTTCGACGAGGAGTTGTCCGACCGAGTCGGGGTCGACGGCCCGGAACGTCGGGGGGAGAGCGGCGACGACGCTCGGGGCCCGGAACAGATCGGCCACGACCTGGTGCGCCTCGGGGTCCAGGCCGGCCTTGCGCAACGTCGCGTCAAATCCCAGATGCTCCCGGACGAGCTTGAGCGCTCGCTTCGGTCCGAATCCGGCGGCGCCCTCGTTGTAGTCCGTTCCGACCAGAAGGCCGAGCGTGATGAGCTCCTCGCCGTCGATCCCGAGGTTCTTCAATGTCGCCTCCCGGTCGATGATCTGGGCGGCGAGCACCTTCGATTTTGGCGTCCTGGCCGCCAGCCCGCGGACCAGACGCGGGGCCCCGAACAGGAGACAATCGTAATCCTCGGAAGCGGCCGCCCACGCGACCCCGGCTCGTGCCATCGTCGCCGCCTGGGCCTCCCCCTCGGAGGGGGCCCGGAGGGAGGGGATCCCGAGCGCGCTGAGGAGCGCGATCGCTTCGTCGACCATCGGGGGCGTAAGACGGGACGTCGCCGACGCCTTCCGTCGGGCGGTTTCCATGTCCCCCGCGGCCAGCGCCTCCTTCCACGCGACCTCCGCCTTCTCCTTCACGGCGATGCGACCGCGGATCGTCCCGGCTTTCCATCCGGGGGGTTTGCCATCGAAGACCCAGACGCAGCGAACGCCCTGCGCCAGGACGGAGGTCGTCCGGTACAGCAGGCCCATCAGGTGACTGGTGACGTGCCCTTCGCGGTCGGTGAACAGTTGGCCGTCGGGTTGACGGATCGTCGCCAAGAACTGATACAGGCAGTTGTACGCATCCACCGCGAGGATGCGGCCGGAGAGACCCTCCCACGGGATCTCCTGCGGCTGGACGATGTCCCGCAGTGGAAGGCCCATCGAAGCGCCGAACCGGAGGGAAGTACATCTCGGTTGTCCCGGTCCCCGGCCCCGAGCCGAAGGCGAACGTACTTGTAGGGCGGGGGGGTGGCACGCGCCAACCCATGGAGTTCCGCTGGAGAGACGAGCCCGATGCGCCGCCACCGGCCCCCGGCGGAATCCTCTTGACCAGCTTCCCCAGCGCGGGATTGGCTCCGACCATCGCCGCCCACTACATCGTGCGGGCGCTGAACCTTCCGCGCCTCGCCGTGCTCGAATCGAACGACGCGACTCCGATCGCCGTCATTCAAGGCGGGACCGTCCAACCGGCGATCCGGGTCCACGGGAACCGGTCCCTGGCGGTGGTCATGAGCGAGTTCCCCACCTCCCCGGTCGCCAGTTGGCCCTTGACCGCCGCCATCTTGGGCGCGGCCGAAAAGCGGGGAGCGAAGATGGTCGTCGCGCTCGAAGGGGTGGTGCCCCATCCGCTGGACGGGGCCGACGACGCCTCGACGCCCCCGATGCCCGAGGTGCAGACGTGGTGGATCCTCTCCCGGCCCGACCCCACCGCGTCGGCCCGGTTCGACGGGGCCGGCGCGCGGGCGCTCGCGGAGGGCGTGATCGGGGGGATCTCGGGGGCGTTGCTGTTGCAAGGTCAGTCCCGAGCGTTGTCGGTCGGCGCCTTGCTGGTCAGTGTGCAAGATGTCGCGGGTTACCCGGACCATCGGGCCGGCGCTGCCTTGATCGAGACCCTGGACCGGCTTCTCCCCGACCTGAAGATCGATACCAAGCCTCTCCTTGAGCAAGCCGAGTTGATCGAAAAGGCGCTTCGCGCAGCGGCCCGGCAGGCGAAGAAGCCGGCCGAAACCGTGGGAGTAAGTCACCCCACGGACACGATGATCTATCAGTAACGCCACCGGGGCGCCGGCGACCGTCTAGCTTTCGACCACGTGCTCGACCGCGCCCCCGAACGAGTCGGAGTAGGTGAGCAGGTAGAACGCGGCGCCCACGATGACGGAGAAGAGGACCAGGACCGAAAGGGGATTCGTGCCGAAGTACGCGACGGTGATGGCGAGCAGGATGCCGGGGAGCACGAACCCCAGCAACACGGTCGCGAGACGCCCGTCCATGTTCCCCGAGCCTCGGCGCGCCTTATATCAGTTCGGACCGCACAGCGGGGGACGCGGCACTCCGGTTCCGGGAGCCGGGAGACGGCGAGCGAGGCACCTTCCCTTGGAAACGGCAGAGCCGGGGTATCGCCCGAGGAAGCGGCGTCGGCTCTCGCGTCCGGAAGCACCCCGCGGGTCCTCGCCCAGTTCTCGGTGGGCAGGGGCGAGCTCGTCCCGCCCGTTCACCACCGCTCAAAGCACGAGGAGACAGGAGCGGTCAGCTCGAGGGCTCCCCGTTGGAGCCGACGGCCTCGGAGACCCAGTCGGGAGGCACGGGGGGGACCGCGCGCACACTGCGCGGTCCCCGGCATCTGGAGTCCGATCCGGCGCTCCTTCAGCCCCCGTTGGGGCCCCTCGGGAACGGGTCGATGACCTCGAAGGTAAGTTCGGCGTCTCCGCCGAGAGACGGACCCGGCGCTCCGCCCATGGCGTCGAAGTCGATCCGGAGCGCCGAGGGAGCGAGGGGCTCCGGCGACATCGGTCGCTCGTACTCACGCTCCGGGGCCGGCGGGGCCGGCTCCGGGTACGGCGGCGAGAGCTCCGGTTCGGCGAGGCGCGCGAGGCGCTCGGCTTCAAACGCCGCCTCGGCCGGGATCACAAACGACCTCTCCACGTGGGCGGCGATCACTTCGGCGAACTCCCGGTTGAGGGCGCGCAGCGGGATCTTGGGCGCCCGCTCGACCATCGAATCGTTATCGAGGACGGTCAGTTTCGCCTGGTTCCGCTCCTGCTTCTCGACGAAGGAGTCGATGAAGTGCAGCCGGGCGATGGCTCGGTCGGCGAGGGCCCGTCGCTCCCCCTCGCAGGTGAACGGCTTGACCACGAACACCGAAACGACCTCGGCGGATCGGGAGGCCGCCTCGAGGACGAACGGCAGGACCCCGGTCCCGGTCCCGCCACCCAGGCTCGCCACGATCGTGACAAAGGTCGCACCTTGGAAAATGCGTTCGAGCGCCGGCTCGGCTGCCCGGGCCAGTTGGCTCCCGATCGTCGGGGACCCGGCCGCGTCGCCTTCCGGTCCGCTCCCATATCCGAGGCAGACCCGTCGGTCGAACTCCTCCTTCTCTTGAACGCGCGGATCGCAATTGATCGCCACGGTCTCGACGTATCGCAGATGGCGGGACGCCACCTCCGATCCGATCCGGGTCGCTCCCCCGCCCACGCAGACGAGCAAGAAGCGGACGTCGTGTCCGAGGCGTAGGCTCTCGAGACCCACGTCCTCCGAATACTCCGTCCCCTGATTCCGTTCGGCGCTGTCTCTACCTTCCCCGGTCTCGGGCATCTCGTCCACCCCCCCTTGGTCGCGTCGGCCCCGTCGCAGCGGGCCTACCGGCCAATCACCCCCCGACGCGCCAGCGAGCGGGCGCTCGCGTCCAACGACTCGAGCACCTCCCGGGTGGCGGCGGAAAGTTGGATCGATCGGCGCGCGTCCTCCACGAGCTCCCGGATGTGAAGGTCCCGGGCACCACTGCGCACCAGCTGGGCGAGCACCGCGTCCAGCGGAATGCCGTTGGCGACCGACTCCCCATACGCTGCGATCACCGCCGCCTCGTCCCGTCGCAGTCGGACGGACACCGCTACAGTGTCGTCCGCCGCCCGGAGACCGGCGGCCGTGCTCGCGCGGTCCCGGAGAAACTCCCGGAGGGCGAACCGCATCAGCTCCGAGCGACTGCGGAACTCACCGCTCGCCACGAACGTGTCGAGCAGTTGGAGTTCCCGCTGATTGCATCGGAGGGCGATCCGTTCGTCCTCGGGTCCGGGCCGTGCGTCCGCAGGCGAAGCGCGCGGAGCGCGTGTGGGCGAGCTAGGAGTGTTGTCGAACACGACCAGCTGCGGCTATGCCGATCCCTATTACTTAAACGCGCGCCCCCGTACGCGGCGGCGGTACGCCGAGTTGGATTTCCAGCGGATCTCTGGGGTGTCGAACAGATTTCGGCATGAACTCCGGCCCGAGATTTCTCCGAGCGCGTTCGTATAACTTGCCGTCAAATGATGCGGAAATCTCGCCCGTCGGCTCCGCCCGGATTTCCGATTGCGGCGCGCGCGCGAGCAGGAACTTCTCGCCAAGAACTGGTCCGGAGCGGCCCCGCTCCGTCACAAAGTTTGCTAACCTCTAAATAGCGCGGCATACGTCGATACACTGTCGTCCGCTGGCCCGGCGACAGAGGTGGTTCCATTTCGACGGTTGGCGTAACCCGTAGCCGGCGTCGGCTCCACCGCACCGGGGACGGAGTTTCCGATGTCGTCGCCACGATCCTACTGCTCGGTCTCACGGTCGTGCTGTTCAGCTCGGTGTTCTACTTCGTCAACACCTTCCCCCAGGCGCCCGCGCAGCCGATCGGCCAGTTCAACGCGTTTCTGACGTACGTCGACAACGGACAGCTGGTCTCGAACCTCGAGATCCAACACCTCGCCGGGCCCAGCTTGGTCGAGGGCCACACCCAGGTGTGGATCACGTCGGCCCGACATCCCGGCGTCTTCACGTCCCCGTTCGACATCCTCGCTGGATTGCCCGGGCAAGAGGATTGGCAGATCGGGGAGACGTGGGCGGTAAACCTGACGAGCTACCACGTCTACATGCCCGACAACATCACGGTCGCCATCATCGCCGGGACGGAGCTCGTCTTCCAAACGGTCATCCCGGGCGCTCCCCCGACGACCCCGCCCCAGTTCGTGGGCTATAGCACATTCCCGTCCAGCCCCCTGACGGAGAACCAGTTCTCGCTGATTGTCCAAGTCCTCGACTACCACGGCCTCGGCGCCGGGGCGGTCACCGTGAACCTCTCGCAGTTCCCCGGAGGGGCGGGTAGCTCCCAGGAGAACATGACGTTCGCTTCGGTGAACGATTCGTGGTGGTTCGTCGTCCCCGCGGTGCTCACGGGTCAGGTCGGGACCTACTACGCGTACGTCACAGCCTCGGACGTCGACAATTACAACAACACCATCGCGATCCCCGTCAAGATCACGACGACGACCGCTGTCGGCCCGCTCCAAGTGAGCGTCACGCTGAATGTATCGAATCCGTACACGTGCATCGCGCCGGCGACGTGCCACCCCTCGTACACCGTCATCGGAACGATCCACAACAGCGGCGCCATCGCCGGCTTGCTCAACACCACCTTCTATTCGGGCGTCTCCGCCTTCAGCTCGCTCTCCGGGACCCCGATTACCGCGGGCGGAACGATCCTCTTGGACGCCATATGGAGCCCGTCGAACCAAGGGACGGTGGATTTGAACGTCGAGACCTCATCGCCGACAATCGGTCTCGGGATCGGCACGCACGTCGCCACCGTCTTCCCGTCCCTCTATCTCCTGGCGTGGAACGGTGCGGCCGGCCTCGCCACCACGGACTCGAACGATTCCGGCTTGGTGGGCAACGAGCTCACCGCCGCGGGCGTGCCCTATACGACGTCCTATCTGGGCTGCGGGACGACCCTCCCCGTCGCGGCGACGTTCGAACTGTACAACAGCGTGATCATCGACGGAGGATCGAACACCTCCCGCTGCCAAACCGTCAATGGAGGGGAGCTCAAGACCACGGACGGGGCGAACATCGAGAAGGCCGCATTGAAGGGCGTCAACTTCTGGCTCGTGGGGCAGAACATGTGGGGGAACGGCAGCGCCGCCGCGTGCCCGTCCACGAATGCCAACTTCTACGCGGTCTTTGGCCTCACCGAGACGGCCAGCACGAAGGGCTGCACGAACACCGTCAACTTTGCGGCGGGCCACTCCCAGCTGCTGGGAGGCGCTCTCGGTCAGGTCCAATACACCGGCAACCTCAATCTCGGCCTGCGACTCGACGGAAGCACGAACAGCTCCTCTCTCTACTGGGGCCTCAATGACACGATCGCCGAGAGTTGGCGCACCAGCGCCCACGTCTTCGACCAGTACCAAGGCCTCGGGCCCATGCTCCCGAAGATGCCGGTCGCGAACCTCACCTCATCGACCCCCCAGATCGTGGGCAGCGCGTACGTCTGCCCCAACAGCCTCTGCGTAGGGACCGCGAACATGGTGATCACCACGTTCGATCCGTTCCAGCTCGCCACCAGCTTGTACCCCGGGTCGTCGGAGTACGCGAACGGGCAAGCCGGCACGGAACTGGTGTACAACATCGTCAACTGGTTGGACGGGATGTCCTCGAGGACGACCTCCGGCCGTGGCCAGATCGACGAGTCGATCGACCAGGTGGTCGTGGTGGGCACCCTGCACGGCTCCGTCACCACCTTCTGGGCCGGACTCCGCGAGAACGGCGGCACGGGCGGGACGATCGTCGCCCAGCTGTTCGTCAACGGCCAACCGGCGGTCTCCACCGGGTCGTATGTCACGTGGGCCGGCTCCCTCCCCGCGAGGTTCGGGTCGACGGATTTCGTCCCCTTGTACTGGACCGCCCCGCGGGCGGGCCCGTACACGATCTCGGTGGTCATCTCCGAGGCGGGCGATACGAATCCGATCGACGACACGGCCACTCCGTGGCTGATCACGGCCAATCCGGTGGTGTTCACATGATGGCCCCGGCGAATCGTCCAGAGGCGCCCGGGTTCCAGTCGACCGACCAACGTCTAAATAGCCGGGCGTTCGACAGTTCGATGGGCGGGACCGGCACGCGGAGGGTGTGATCGATGGTCGAACTCTCCCCTCGTCAGAAGTCGTTCCGCCGCCCCCGCTGGAACGCCCGCCGCGGCGTCTCGGAGATCGTCGGCACGATCCTCCTCCTCGGGATGACCGTGGCGCTGTTCGGCTCCATCTTCCTGATCGTCAACGAGTTCCCGCGCGCTCCGCCTGAGCCGCTCGGGCAGTTCGATACGCAACTCATCTACAGCACCAGCAACCCGAACAAGGTCGCTTTCGTCCGGGTCCTCCACCTCGGCGGCCCCACCCTGTATCAGACGCAGACTCAGATCTATCTCCTCTCGTCGAAGCACGCCGGCCTCTTCCCCGCCCCATACTCGATCCAGGCGGGGATCCCCGGCGCCATCTCGTGGCAGATCGGTCAGGCGTGGATCCTGAACATTACCACGTATGGGGTGGTCAGCCCCGACAACATCACCGTGACAGTCACCACGGCGGACAGCCTGGTGTTCCGTAGCACCTTGCCGGTCTCGGGACCTACGCTCCCGCCGGAGTTCTACAACCCCACCACCAACCCGGCCACGCCGGTGAGCGCGAGTCCGTTCTCGGTCCAGGTGCAGATCTTCGACTACCTCGGGGTCGCGGCCGGCAAGGTCCTCGTCAACTTCTCCCAATTGCCAGGCGCCTCCGGCCCGACGACGACGGGGACGATGCTGCTCGGCGCGGGCAACGGAACGTGGTGGTACGTCATCCCCGGCACCATCTCCACCCTCCCGGGCATCTACTACCTGTTCATCACCGCCAACGATACCGCCGGGAATTCCAACACGATCGCCGTCCCCGTCCACGTCATCGGCTCGGAGAGCGCGGGCCCGGTGCAGGTCACCGTCGCCCTCAACTCCTCAACGGCCCCGGTGTACTGTAGGGCCCCCGCGACGTGCGTCACCCAACCCGTGACGATCATCGCCACGATCCACAATACGGGCTCCTCGGCCGGGAACCTCACCACGAACTTCTCCCTCGTCGGTGGCGGCGGCATCGGCTTCTCCCAGCACGACTCGATCGGTACGGGCGGGACGCTGACGTTGTTCCAATCGTGGACCCCCGCGCAGATCGGATCGGTCACGATCAACGTCGAATCGTCGAACCCCGTCATCGGTCTGGGGATCGGCTCGATCACGACCACCATCTTCCCGGCGATCTCCTTGTATGAGTTGAACCGACCGGCCGCGAGCATTTCGGGGCTCGGGGACTCCGATGAGAGCGCCCTGCTCGCCAACGAGCTGACCGCCGCCGGCGTTCCGTTCAACATCACCACGATCGCTTGCGGTACCTCGCTCCCGACGCAAGCCCACCTGAGCCAATCGGACGACATCATCGTCGACTTCGGCTCGAACGAGACGAACTACGCGACGTGCGGGCCGGGGCTCAGCGCGAGCGCCAGCGCAGACGCCGTGGTCTTGGGACAGGCCGCCGCGGCCGGGGTCAGCATCTGGCTCGACGGCTCCTCGGCGTGGGGGAACGGCACCACCGGCACCTGCCCGACGGCGCCCACGTTCTACACGGACTTCGGCTTGACACGGACGGGCTCCGGGCTGGGATGCACCAATGCGGTCACCTTCAACGGCAAGGGCGCGCAGCTCAATGGGGGCGCGGGGGGCCAGGCCGTCTACACCGGGGACAAGTCGAACAACCTGCGTCTCGACGGCGACGCGAACTCCAGTAGCGCGATGTACTGGTGGGTGAACAACTCGATCGGAAACAGCGTCGCGAAGAACGCCCACGAGTTCGGGCAGTACCAAGCCTTGAACCCGATGACCCCCCGCGGCCAGTTCATGAACATCAGCACGACGACGGCGGCCAACACCGGAGTCGCGAGCTTCTTCTTCTGCCCCTCGACCGGCCCGAGCCCCTGCGTCGATGGGGCGCGGGAGGTCGTCACCACCATTGAGCCGTCCCAGCTGGCCGTTCCCCTCTACGGGGGGCAGGGCGCCGAATTCGCCTCGGGCCAGGCTGGCACCATCTTCGTCTACAATCTGATCGACTGGATGACCGGCGTGGCGAGCGGCGGCGCCTCGGGCTCGGCAAACCGGAACTCGGTCGACGCGGCCGTGGACCAGGTGACCGTCTTCAACACCGTCCACCTGAAGACCACGACCTTCTACGTGGGGATCCGTTCGAACGACGCCCAGGGCGGTCCGCTGATCCTGGAGCTGTACGTCAACTACCAGCCGGCGGAGTTCAACGGCCAGTTCGTCCTCTGGTCCGGTTCGCTCTCGGCCACCTACGGCGCGACCGACTTCGTCCCCTTGAACTGGGTCGCTCCGTACGCGGGCTCGTTCAACATCTACGCCGTGGTGACCGAGGCGGGCGACACGGACGCGCAGAACAATGCGGCGACGCCAACGCTCGTCCTCAACATTCCGCTCGCGTTCACCTGAGCGGGACCCGGAGACCGGACGCCGGCGCCCGCCCGTTCTCGGGGTCGGACCGAGACCGTCTCCGGATCCCGGTCAGCTCTTCGGGCCGCCCGCTCCCGACGAGGGGAGGGGGCTGGCGCCCGTGGACGAGAGGACGGCTCCGCACTTCCAGCACCGGGTCTCGGTGGCGTAGACCACCGCCTGACAGTTCGGGCAGTGGAGCTCCGCGGTCGCCGGCGTGGGCGGAGACGCGCCCGCGATGGGGGGGCTCCCTGGGCCAGGCGTGGGAACCGACGATTGGGATCGCAGGGCGATCTCGTCCTTGCGCCGCCTCTCGCGATACTTGAAGTAGGCATAGGCGCCGAGGGCGATGTAGAAGACGCTGCCGAGGTAGAGGAAGAAGTCCCCGTAGAGCGGGAGGAGCAGGAGGCTGAAGATGTCGAACGTGCTCCCGACGACCGGCCCCTGGACCGTCAGCGACCCGTCCGAGGGCTCCAGGTCGATGCAGTAGCTCGGGGACGTCCCGTTGTAGCTGAAGCAGAAGTTGGGCGTGGCGCTCGCGGTCGAGTTGGCGACCTGGAACTGGGCGTACATCGTCCAATACCACACTGTCGGTCCCGCGAGCGACTCATTGAACGTGAGCTGCTCCGACCCGACGGGCGTGCCGTTGAAGGTGTGGTTCGCCGTGAACTGCGGATACCCACCGGCGCAGTCCGGATCGGAGAGCGTGCCCGTCGCGGTGGGGCATTGGCTCAGGTACAGGTCGACCGCGACCAGCGAGTCGTTGGACGGAAGATACTGCGGATTCAACGTCACGTCGAAGACGAACGTGTGGGTCCCCGGGGACGAGAACGGAGTGACCGACGCGTTCGCGAGGACGGGGCCGGAGAGGTTGCCGTTGACCGTCGCGTACGAGGAGGCCTGGGGGGACGGCTCGAAGAACGTCTCGGTCAGGATCGCCCCCGCGATCGGTGTCGCGAGCAGCAGGATGACGAGGCCCCAGATGGCCAACCGCTTCCAATTCTTCTCGCCGAGATAGATCGGCAGGAACAGGCCAAAGAAGAGGATCCCGACGATCGCGAGGAGGAACCCGAGGTACGGAAACGAGGCTCCCACGACGACGATCCCGGCCGCGATGAGGACCGCGGAACCGATCC
>JAKIVR010000051.1 GCA_022750455.1 Thermoplasmata archaeon
ACGCCCGATCAACAGGCAGCGGTCCGCGCCAAGCTCCGCCCGAAGTTCACGGCGCCCCAGGGGATGGAAGTGGCGGCTCGCGTGACCGGCACGACGACCTACGACTCCTTCGCAGACGTCGACCTCGCCATCGAGGCGGTGTTCGAGAGCGCGACGGCGAAGCGGACGGTGTTCGAAGCGCTGGACGCGGCCCTCCCCGAGGGCGCGGTCCTCGCCTCGAACACCTCGTCCCTCTCGGTGACGGCGCTGGCTCGGGGGTTGCACCACGCTCCGGAGACCTTGGTGCTCCACTTCTTCAACCCGCCGAGCACGTTACCGCTCGTCGAGGTCTCCGCGGGGGTGGGGACCCGGGAGGACATCGTCACGGACGCGGTCGATCTCCTCCAGGGCATGCGGAACCATCGGTACCCGCTGATGCCGATCCGGGTTCGCGAGGCGCCGGGCTTCGTGGTGAACCGGATCCTCGGTCCGTTGCTGAACGAGGCGTGCTTCGTTCTCGAAGAGGGGATCGCCAATGCGCGGGACATCGACTCCGCCATGAAGGCCGGGGCCGGAGTTCCGATGGGGCCGTTCGAGCTCGCCGATTGGATCGGGCTCGACGTCTCTTTGGAAGTCGTCGCCACTCTCCATCGCGAGCTCGGAGAGAAGTACCGCCCCAATCCGATGTTGCGCCGGCTGGTGGCCGCCGGTCATCTCGGTCGAAAAACTGGCCGCGGATTCTACGAGTACATCGCCCCGTAGTTTCGCGCCTCCGCGACCGCGGAGAGCCCCCAGAGACGGAGAGCGGATCAACCGGGGACGACCGTCGGTCCGGGCACGACGGTTGCGGGCGCAGCGGGCGCCACGGTCGGCACCGAACCCGCGGGGGTGACAGGCGCGGGAGGCTTCGCGGTCGTCGGCGCCGTCGGGGGTGCCGGCGGCTTCGGGGGAGGAGGCATCAAGTTCTGCTTCAGGAATCCGGTGATCTCCGTCCAGGCGGTTTCAGCGGTCCGGACATTGTAGCCTCGGTGATCCCGGGCCAGGAATAGATCCCCCATGCCCGGATAGCTGGTGGTCGTGGCGTTGCGGGTTCCCTTCCCGGGTCCGAACTGCTCGAGACCGTGCTGTCCCGAGCGGTCCCGCGCGCCCGCGATCGCCAACGTCGGGGCGGTGATCAGGCGCACGTAATCGGCGGGGACGACCGGCACCGACGATACGATCGCCACGGCCCCCAGCCGACGATCGATCCCCGCGACCGCCACGGCGAGGCTCCCTCCGTACGACACCCCGAAGACGGCCGTCTTGTCCGGATCGACCAGGGGCCGCTTTCGCAACGCTTCGAGCGCATCCTGGTACAACACCGCGACGCGTCGGATCCGGGGCGATTCGACGTGGACCCCACCGCGAAACAGGGCATCCATCCGCCAGGTGATGTGCTCGACCAAGCCGAGGCTCGAGACGTTCGCGACGTCCGGAAGGAGCACCTCGAACCCTTCGCGCGCAAAGCGGATCCCCGCGTCGAGGAGCTGCGTCGTCAGGCCGTACACGTCGGGCGCGATGAGAATTCCCGCGCGCTTCGCGACCTTGGTGGGAGAGAGAACGATCGCCGGCGCCTCCCCTTTAGGAACGGCCTGGGTGGGAAACCAGATCCGGTCGCTCCGGTAGGGCGGAAGGGGTCGCCCCGGCTTCGCCGGGGAGCCGATCCAGGACTTGTTGAGGAAGTCGATCACGCAGAGCTGGAACCGCTCTTTCTCGAGGATGATGACGGCCTGGTTCTTGCCGCAGACATCACAGACCCCGATGATCCCGCTCCCGAACGGCTCGTCGTCGCCGGCCACCATCCGGTCGTCGTCGGTCATGATCTGGGGGAGTGCTCCGTTCGAGGTGGGGGCTGTTCTTAAGGGTTCCCGCGAATGCGCCCGCGCGGGGCCGCGGCCGTCATCCGGCCGGGGGCCCACACCAGCCGGTGCAGCCCCCGTGGGGAGAGGACCGGGATCCCCGCGGCGAGGAGACGGTCTCGAAAACCGGCATCGGCCGTCACGACCGCCGCGCGCAGCCGTCGGGCGATCCCGAGGATCGCCACGTCGCCTTCCCCGGGGCCGGGGACGGACGGAAATCGGCCCGCAAACTCGGCCGCCACGGCGGCGCCGGGACGTCCGGCCGCCACCAGTCGGGCGATCTCGCGCCGCACCGGCGCGGGGACGCGAACTTCGGAGCCGGGGACGACCCGAGTCAATTCCGCCTCGAGCGGGAACCGCTCCCGGAACGGGAGGAACAGGGCATTGGTATCGAGCAGGACCACGGAGGGAGACCGAACCGGTCCGGCGCGCCGACCTCCTGCCATGTGGGGCCTACCGTTCGTAGTCGTTCGAGGACCGCATGGAATTAAGCGCTCGCACCGCTCGGGGACCGAAGGGTGGGGGCTGCGGCGGATTCCTGGCGCGTGCTACGGGAGGAGATCGTCTCCTGCCGGAAGTGCCCCCGGCTCGTCACGTTTCGAGAGCGGATCGCCCGGGAGAAGAAGAAGGCGTTCCGGGATGAGGAGTACTGGGGCCGCCCTGTGACGGGGTTCGGCGACCCGGACGGACGACTCGTCCTCGTCGGACTCGCCCCGGCGCCGCACGGCGGAAATCGGACGGGTCGAGTGTTCACCGGGGACAAGTCCGCCGCGTTCCTGGTCCGAGCGCTCCACGCGGCCGGCTTTGCGAACCGACCCGCCTCCACCGACCGCCACGATGGACTCCGCTACACGGACGCGTACGTCACGCTCGCCGTCCGCTGCGCGCCGCCGGACAACCACCCGACCGGAGAGGAGCGCGACCACTGCTTGCCGTACCTGGATCGCGAGCTCGAGCTGTTGTCGAAGGCCCGGGCGTACCTCGCACTCGGGGGGTTCGCGTGGGAGGCGACGCGCCGCGCGGCGGCAAAACGGTGGGGGGTGGTTCCCACCTCGATTCCGTTCGCCCACGGCGCGTGCGCGCCCTTGGGACCCGGGCTCCCCCGATTGTGGGGATCGTACCACCCGAGCCCGTTGAACACCAACACGGGGAAGCTGAACCAGAGGATGATGATCGACCTGCTCCGACAGATCCGGGAGTCGTGGACGTGATCGAGTTCGAGCTCCTCGAACGGGACGGACTCGCCCGCCTCGGACGGTTCACGACGCCCCACGGAGTGATCGAGACCCCGGCGCTGCTGCCCGTCGTCCACCCGGACCGGGAACGCCAACCGATTCCCCCGGAGGTGATGCGCCAGGAGTTCGGGGCGAAGGCGATCATCACGTCCTCGTACATCCTCTGGCGGTCCCCGGTGCTGCGCCCTCGGGCCGAAGTGGAGGGCGTGCACAAGATCGTCGGATTCGACGGGCCGATCATGACCGACTCGGGCGCCTTCCAACAGCACGCGTACGGCGACGTGGAGGTCGGCGCCGACGAGATCCTCGCCTTCCAGAACCTGATCGGGACCGATATCGCCACGGTGTTGGACCTCTTCACCGAACCCTCCACCGAAGAGGCGGCCGCCTCGGCGGCGACCGAGGAGACGGCGGTTCGAGCGCGCCGGGCCCGGGAGGCTCGTCCGGGGCTGCTCGCCGTGCCCGTCCAAGGGGGGCTGCATCCGGCGGTACGGCTCCGCTCCGCCGAGCTCGCCTCCGAACTGGGGGACGTCCTCGCGGTCGGCGGTGTCGTGCCCCTTCTCGAGCAGTACCGCTTCCCCGAGCTCGCGCGCCTCTTGATCGCGGCGCGCCCGGGACTCGCTCCCCAGCTCCCGGTCCACCTGTTCGGAGCCGGCCACCCGGTCTCGTTCGCGTTCGCCGCGTTGTTCGGCGTCGACCTGTTCGACTCGTCGTCGTACCTGAAGTTCGCGCGGCGGGACGCCTTGATGTTCCCGTGGGGGACGGTCGACGCGGCCGGGATCCGGGAGGCGATGTGCGCCTGCTGGCTCTGCGCCGATCTCCCGCTCCCCGAGGTGATGCGACGTCCGGCCGAGGAACGGGTGGTGCATTTCGCGCGGCACAATCTGCTCACCTGCCTGACCGAGGTGGCGAGGGTCCGGCAGGCGATCCGCGACGGACAACTCTGGGAGCTCGCCGAGGAGCGGGCGGCCGCCCACCCGGCACTCGCCGCCGGTCTTCTCCAAGCGGTCCGGGGCGCACGGTGGTTCGTTCCCTCGGAGCCCGAGAGTCGCCCCGGATTCCGGGCCACCTTGCCCTCGGCGACCCTGCGTCCGGCCGTCATCCGGTTCTTGGCCCGACTCGGGGCCTGGCAGGCGGGACGGGAGCCGAACGTCCCCCACCGCCGGATGGCGCTAGTACCTTCCTCGCTCGCGCGACTCCCCGCGTTCGATCTGGACGGGCGCCCGATCCGCTACGGAGTCCCGACGCCCGTGGGTCCGGTACCTCTCGAACTGTCGGAGCTGTACCCGATCGGATGCTGGAATGGCCCGGATTCGTATGCCACCGGGGAGCCGAGATCCGCGCCCCGGGAGGCGGAGGAAACCGAGCGACTCCCGTTGCGGGGCGACGAGTTGGTCCTCTGGACCGAACGACATCTGGGGGCGATCCTGGAGTGGCAGTACGGGGCCCCGGCGAGCGCCGAGATCTTGGCCGAGCACCCCGATGTCGTCCGCTCCCGTCGCACCGGGCGGGTCCGGGGCATCGTCAAGGACGGCGCCGTCTGGTTCACGGTCGGGACCGATGGACTGCCGTACCCGACGTGGCAGGGAGCCCGGCGCCTCCATCCACTCCTCGAACTCCCCCGGCGTCGCGTCCTCGTCGACGCCGACGCCGTCCCGTTCGTGACCGAAGGGCGATCGCTCTTCTCCCGATTCGCCCGGCCCCTTGACCGCGCCCTCGGCCCGGGCTCCAGTGCCCACCTGGTGGACGACTCCGACCGACTTCTCGCCGTCGGTCGACTCCTTCTCGCCCCGCACGAGCTCGGACGGTTCCGCCGAGGCGTCGCCGCGGTCGTCACGGCGCACGCGCGCAGCCCGCCTCCGATCACCGAGGAACCCGTCGAGTTCCCCCAGGAGGACGTCCCGCCGACCTAGGACCCAAGACGTTAATGAGGGGACTCCGACTCCAGCCGCGAGGGGGACCGGCGTGAGGACGTACCTGCTGCTGCAGCTCGACAGCGAGGGCGCCCCGTTCTCCGATATCGCCGACACCCTCGACAACCTGGGCTTCCGTCCTCATCGGGGCGGGTACGATTTCGTGTACGATTGGGGCCGCGATGCCACCGTCCAGGAGTCGCTTGCGTTCGCCGACCGGATCCAGACCGCGCTCCGAGGCAAGGGAGTGTACTTCCGGATCGAATCCGTCGAGGACTAGGGCTCGTCCGGCCGGGGCGAACGGATGATCCTCGGCATCGAGTCCACCGCCCACACCGCCTCCGTCGGGATCGTATCGGAGCACGCGGAGATCGTCGCCCTGGTATCGGATATGTACCGGCCGCCCTCCGGCGGGATCCATCCCCGGGAGGCGGCGAACCACCACGTGGAGGTCCTCCCCGGGCTCGTCGCATCCGCGATGGAGGCCGGCGGCGTCCACCCTCACGATATCGAAGGCGTGGCGTTCGCCCAGGGACCGGGCCTGGGGCCGTGCCTGCGGGCCGGCGCGACCGTAGCTCGTACGCTCGCGCTCGTCTGGGACCGTCCGCTGGTCCCCGTCAATCACTGCGTAGCGCACATCGAGATCGCCCGCCAGCTCAGCGGCATCGACGATCCGCTGCTCCTGTACGCGAGCGGAGGGAACACCCAGGTGATCGTCTACGGGGCCGGACGGTACCGGGTCCTCGGAGAGACCCTGGACGTAGGGATTGGGAACTTCCTCGACAAGTTGTGGATCTCCCTCGGGGGGACATTCCCGGGAGGCCCCCAGCTCGAAGCGTTGGCCCGGGACGGGAGCGTTCTCCATCCTCTCCCGTACCTGGTCCACGGGATGGACGTGGCGTTCTCCGGCATGTACACCGCGGCCCTCGCCCTGGACAAGGCCGGGGTCGCCCGCGCCGATCTGGCGTACTCGGTCGAGGTGACGGCCTACGCCATGCTGACGGAGATCACCGAGCGGGCGTTGGCCCACCGCCGACGCTCCGACGTCGTCCTGGGGGGCGGCGTGGCGTGCAACGGGCGCCTTCGGAACATGGTGCGCACCATGGTGGAGGAGCGGGGTGGGACGCTGTTCGCGCCTCCGAACCGGCTCTGCGTGGACAACGGGGCGATGATCGCGTGGACCGGTCAACTGAACCTTCGATCGGGGCGTACCGCCCCGATCGAGGAGTCCGGCGTGGCGCCCCGGCAACGGACGGACCTCGTCCCGGTCCCGTGGCGCGAGCGCCCCGGTTGATCTCTCCGCTCAGTACGGGCGGCCGAGCAGCCAGGTCAGCGACTGTTCGGTGAAGCGCTGCTGGAGCGAAGTCGAGGCGATCGTTCCGGGGAAGTGAAGACCGGGCGCGTTGAACGGAACGAGGGCGGTCCCGGGGAGATGGAGCGCCGTACCGAGCGAGACCGGCGGAGCGAGCGCGCTGCTGGCGAGCGAGGTGTACGAGATCAGCACGGTGTGACCCGATCCGTCGAGCGAACCGATGCAGGACGGGTACGCTCCCGCGAGGTACGGCAGAGTGTCGAGGTTGAGATTCGGCCCTTGCGACGAGAGCTGCCCATCGACGAACAGGTTCACGGAGTGGGTGGAGTCCGCGGTGAATCCGAGGATCTGGGTCGTGGTGTATCCGATCGTCTGGCTCGGGTACGTGGCGTTCACGTCGGCGTGCGAGTACGATTCCGCCCAGACCGTGAAGAAGTCCCCGAGGGTGTAGATGTACGGCCACGGGGAATCGAGGTAGACGACGTTGGCCGGGTACCCCGCGACCGCCGGCTGCGTGGCGATCGGAAGGTCGCAGGCGTAGGCGCCGCCGTAGGAAGAGTTGCGGCCGATCGCGGTCGGGAACGTGACGGAGGTCGTCCCGATGGAGACCTTGACCACGTCTTGGAGGTCGAGGATCGGAGAGTCATCCGGGCACCACGTCGTGGAGAAATCGGTAGTGTTGTGCGGGGGGAACGCCGGTGGGCCGCTCGACGCCGGGATCGAGCCGAGATTGAGACAAGGCGCTCCGAACGGGTTCACGATCAGCAGTACGACGACGGCCACGATGACGGCGACCGGGGCACCGATCAACACCGCACGGCGCCCGGGGGTCGACGCCCACGAGCTCTTCTCGTTCCCGGCCTTTTGCTTCTTCCGCTCGCGGCGACGCAGCTCCCGCCGGTCCTCCGGGCTGAGGTCCGCACGGGTGGCCTCCACCGGGGTCGCCACCCCGGCATCGGTTCCCTCTCGGTTCCGCCGCTTCGCCACGTTGTCCGCGTGACGGATGTCCCGTCTAAACAATATCGGCGGGTCGCAGCGGCCGTTATCTGCCGTGTTCCCCTCGTCCCCGTGTGGCGGACGTCGACGTTCTCGTCGTAGGCGCCGGCCCCGCCGGGACCACCGCCGCGTACGAGCTCGCCCGGCGCGGGCACTCCGTCCGGGTCGTCGAGGAGCACCCGAGGGTCGGGCGGCCGGTGCAGTGCGCCGGTCTCGTGTCGTCGCGGGTCCTGGAGCTCGCCGGCAGTCGCCAGATGGTCCTGCAACCGGTGCACGGGGCCACGGTCTTCGCCCCGTCCCTCCAGTCGATCTCCTTCCTGGCGAAGGAGGCACGGGCGTTCGTCATCGATCGGGCCGGCCTCGACATCTACCTCGCCGATCGCGCATCGAATGCGGGGGCGGAGTTCCAACTACGGACCCAGTTCGAGGGGGCGACAACCGCCGGGCCAGACGCCGTCTCCGTCCGTCTCGTGACCGACGGCGTGCGTTCGACGGTGACGGCCAGAGTGGTCATCGGGGCGGACGGGGTCACGAGCGCCGTCGCTCGAGCCTTCCGGCTGCGAAGACCGGTTGAGATCCTCCCGGCGTTCGAGGCGGAGTTCGCCCGGGCCCCCGGCGATCCCGATACGGTGGAGGTGTACCTCGGCCGGAAGTTTGCTCCCGGGCTTTTCGCCTGGTGGATTCCCGATGGGACCGGAGGGGCACGGGTCGGGCTGGCCGCCTTGGCGGATGGGACGCCGGCCCGGGTCTACTTCGACCGCTTGGTCGAGACGCTCCAGCGCCGGTTCAGCCAGCCCCTCACCGCCCCGACCGGATATCTCGTCTCCGGCATCCCGATCGGACGGGTGCCGCGGTACGTGGGCGATCACGTCGTGCTCGTCGGCGACGCCGCCGCCCAGGTCAAGCCCCTCTCGGGAGGGGGGATCTTCACGGGGATGCGCGCCGGGACCTTGGCCGCCGAGACGATCCACGCCGCGCTGCAAGCAGGGCGTACCGATGCCGCGGCGTTCGCACCGTATCCCGTCCACTTCGACGCGGAGTTCGGAGATGAGTTCTCGAAGGCGCTCACCCTGCGTCGGGTGTTCCTGCGGCTGAACGATGACGACCTCGAACGGGTCGTCGACGCGCTGAAGGCCTCGGGCACCACGGAAACGATCGTCGCGTTCGGCGACATCGACTTCCCGACGCCGTTGGCCCGCCGCCTGATCCTTCAGTCTCCGTCGTTACTCCGCTTGGTCCCCAAGGCGTTCCGGGGTTGGCTCGGTTCGGGCGCGCTCCGGGCCCCCGAGCTCGACCCCGACCCGCGTCGGAATGCGACGTAGGCGCCGGCTCCGACGGCGAGGAGCGCGGCCCCGAGGATCACGTCGAGACCCAGGGCGACCGTCGACGTCTGCTGGACAAACAACGCCGTCTCGGGCAGCACTCCCGATACGTTCAGTACGGTAAGGTTCAGCGTCGGTCCACCGTCCGGCAGGATCGTAGCCCTCTGCCAAGTCACGTTGGAAAAGTACCCTCGGGACGCGAGCTGGTACTCGACGCCGGAGAGGTCAAAGGTCAGGTTGTCGCGGACCGAGTACGTGCCGAGAGGCGCCGCGGCCGGAACGACGACCGATACGGTCGCGGCCCACGCGATGCCAGCGGGGAGATAGGCGTCGTGCGCGCTCGCCAGCCCACTCTCGGAGGCGCTGTTCTGGAACGTGGGCCCATCCCCGGGGAGGGATCCGGCCCCGGTCCCCGGGTATGGGTTGAACGAGTACCATCCGAAGGTGAGGGAGAGGTTCGTCATCGCGTACAAGAACGGATCGAGGAGGGTGATCGACAGTGTGGAGCTTCCGCCCGGGGACGACGCCGGCAGGGAGAGGGTCGTCACAAGCTCGCCCCCGGTCGCGCGAGGGAGGGGGGGCACGGTCGCCGCCGCCGAGACCACCGGAACCGAAAGGCCGGACACGAGAAGAGTGAGAACGACCAATCCGGCGAGGACGAACCGGCGCGCCGCGGGCCCCCGCTGCCGAGCGGGGTCACTCACCCGCGGGCCCCTCCCGGAACTCCTTCGACTCGGCGAGGTCCAAGAGTCGAACGATCCGGGCGAGCACGACCGTCCGACGCCGGGCGCCCTCCCGACCGAGAAGTCCGACAGGGAAGGACGCCCCGGTCGAGGGAGCGGTCGCTTCGAGGACCTTGAACAACGCCCGGGCCAACGCGACCGGACGGTGGGTCGAATGCGCCGCCACCCGGTCGGCCTCAAACTCCTCGCGATCGGTCAACCGGCTCGCGACGAAGCTCAGGACGGGATCGAAGCGCATCATGCGGGCGAACGTCCGGAAGAAGGTGAGATACCGGGAGTCGAGGTCCTCCACGTGCGCGAGTTCGTGGGCGACCACGGCCTCGAGCTCCTCGGGGGTGAGGATCGCCTCCAGCCCTCGGGAGACGACGATCAGCTCTCGACGGAACGGTCGGCCGCTCCCCGAGCGGTCCCAGGCGACGAGGGTGAAAGAGAACGCTTCCGGAGCGTCGTGGTCGATCCGCAGGAGCTCGGTATGGCCGGTCGGGCGGGGGAGTCGCGAGGGCCAAGGTCGGGGCTCCGAGCCAAGGACGCTGAGAAGTCCCCGACCTGCGATCTGGTTCAGGAGGAACGCGATGCCGCAGACCGCGAACGCCCCGAGCGCGCCGAAGAACCAGAGCGGGAGCGCCGAGGCGGTGAAGGCGGCGAGAGGATCGTTCACCAGCGTGACGATCCCGGGGGCCCCGTACGCCACGATCCACAGCAACGCGGTGGTCGCGAGGACGGCCCAGAGCGCCACAAAAATGGTGGCGAGCCGGAGCAGTTGGGGAGAGGTGGAGCGGGGGAATGCCACCCACAGGCCGAGGCCCGCGGCGGCCCAGGCCAGTACAGGGACCCAAAGGATCGCCGAGATCAAGAGGTCCATCCGATCCGGATGTGATCAAAGCTTGAGACGACGGCGCAGCTCTCGTTCCTCTGCGGGCCGGAGCTTCGCCATCTCTTCGCTCAGATGCACTACCCCCGTCGGCCCGAACAGAACAACGACCCCTTTGAGGATATTCCTCAGGTACTGCCGCTCAAAATCCACGGACCGGTAGACGAACCGGGAGCCGCCTTGGCACTTCTCCCGCCGGCGGCGGACGAGCCCTTTGACGTGGAGCCGAGCGAGGATCGTTGCGACGGTCGTATAGGCGACCCGCGTACCCCGGGCGTTCAGCTCCCGGCGTACGTCGCGGGCCGAACCGGTGCCGGCGCTCCGGAGCGCCGCGATCACTTCTGATTCGAGGGAGCCAAGCATCGCCATCGGACGTTCTGAGCGCCGCGGCCCTTTTTAATGCCAAGCTTCGAACGGACCGTACTATTCCGTACCCTCCTTTCCTCCACGGTCCCGTGACGCCCGCCAAGAAATGCTTATGGCGCGCCTCCTCTCCCGAGGCCATGCCGGGCCGTCCGGTGAGGGCGGAATCGGTCCTCGACCTGGTGGGAGAGACGCCACTCGTCGTCCTGCGCCGCGTGGCGCGGGCTGTCCCGAACCCGATCCTCGCGAAGCTGGAGTACCTGAATCCCGGCGGCTCGGTGAAGGACCGGATCGCCCCGTTGATGATCGATGAGGCGGAACGGCAGGGCTGGCTGAAGCCGGGCGGGACGATCGTCGAGGCGACCAGCGGGAATACGGGGGTCGGCCTCGCGATGGTCGCCGCCGTCCGGGGGTACCGGGCGGTGTTCGTCATCCCGGACAAGATGAGCTCGGAGAAGATCCGGCTGTTGCGGGCGTTCGGGGCCCGCGTGGTCATCACGCCGACCCAGCTTCCCCCGGAGCACCCCATGAGCTACTACTCGGTCGCCCGTCGACTCTCGAAGGAGATCCCGGGCGCCTACTTCCCCAATCAGTACGTCAACCCGATGAACCCGGAGTCCCACTACCGTACCACGGGGCCGGAGATCGTCCGCGACGCGGGCGACGCCCTGGGGGCCGTCGTGTTGACGGTCGGGACCGGCGGAACGATCAGCGGGGTCGGGCGATACATCCGCCAGCACCGTCCCGGTGTCCGAGTGATCGGTGTCGATCCGAAGGGATCGGTCCTCAAACACTACGCCGCGACCCACGAGAGGATCCGCGCCACCCCGTACAAGGTGGAGGGGATCGGGGAGGACATGATCCCCGAGACCGTCGACTTCAGCGTGATCGACGAGTTCGTCGAGGTCGACGACCGGGAGTCGTTCGCCATGGCCCGTCGACTCGCCCGGGAGGAAGGACTGTTCGTGGGAGGCTCCTCGGGCTCCGCCGTCGCGGGCGCGATCCGCTGGCTCCAAACGAAGCCTCTCCCCGACGGCAAGACGGTCGTGGTCCTCTTGCCGGACTCCGGGGACCGGTATCTCTCGAAGTTCTACTCGGACGAATGGATGCGGGAGAACCGGTTCCTCGACGAGACCGCGACCGTGGGCAGCCTGCTCGCCTCGAAGGAGTCGGCCCCCGCGCTCGTGGCCGTCGAGCCGACGACCAGCGTTCGGGGGGCGCTCGAACTGTTGCGGCATCACAATGTCTCCCAACTCCCGGTGCTCTCCGGTTCGCAGAACCTCGGCTCCTTGGCCGAGGAGGAGCTGCTGCGGGCGGCGCTCGCCGACCAGACGATCCTCGACCGGGCCGTCACCCAGTTCCTCGGTCCGGCGTTTCACGAGGTCGCCTGGGATACTCCGATCTCGGACATCTTGGGACAGCTGAAGGAGACCCGTGCGCTCCTGGTGCGGGACGGGACCGGGAAGGAGTTCCGGGGCTTGATCACGCGCCACGACGTCGTCGCATTCCTGTTGGAGGAGGGTGGCCACCCTGCGCTTTGACACCCGAGTCATCCACGATGCCTCACCGCCCGATGCGGCGACGGGGGCCGTCTCGCCGCCGATCTACCTGACCAGTACGTTCGCCCAGATCGCTCCGAACCGGAACCGGGGCTGGGTCTACTCACGCAGCGCGAATCCCACCCGCGCGCAACTGGAGGCCGTGCTCGCGCGTCTCGAAGGAGGCGCCACCGGGCTCGCGTTCTCCAGTGGGCTCGGGGCGTTGACCACGTTGCTCGACGCATTCCCGGCTCAGGCGTCGGTCGTCGCGGGCGACGAACTGTACGGGGGAACGTACCGGTTGCTGGAGCACCGCCGCCGCCAAGGGGGGCTTCGACCCGTCTACGCGGACATGACCGACCTCGCGTCGGTCCGGCGCGCGGTGGCGACGTCCTCGCCTGCGTTGGTGTTCATCGAGACCCCGACCAACCCGCTCCTCCATATCGCGGATGTGAAGGCGATCGCCCGGATCGGGCATTCCACGGGGGCCGTGGTCGTCGTCGACAACACCTTTGCGTCCCCGGCGCTGCAGCGACCGATCGAGTACGGCGCCGATGTGGTCCTGCACTCGACCACAAAATACCTCGGAGGCCACTCCGATATCATCGGGGGCGCGCTCATCGCCGCGCGTCCGAAGACGGGAGAACAGCTCACCTGGCTCCAGAACGCCCTGGGCGCCGTACCGAGTCCCATGGACTGTTTCCTCGTGCTCCGGGGCATCCGAACGTTGGCGATCCGGATGCAACGGCACAATGAGAACGCGATGGCCGTGGCCCGATTCCTCCACGGGGCCCCGAAGGTTTCGCGCGTCTACTATCCCGGTCTGGGAGACCATCCCCAACATGGGCTCGCCCGACGCCAGATGGACGGGTACGGGGGGATGGTCAGCTTCGACCTCAAGGGGGGCGCCCGGGCGGCTCGCCGGTTCCTGGGGGCGACGAAACTGTTCACCCTCGCCGAAAGCCTGGGAGGCGTCGAGTCGCTCGCCGAGCACCCGGCCTCGATGACGCACGCCAGCGTCCCGGCGAGCGTGCGCGAAGCGCGCGGCATCGGGGCCGGATTGGTCCGGCTCTCGTGCGGGATCGAGGGGACGGACGATCTCGTGGCGGACGTTCGGGCCGCCCTGCGGAGCTCGTAGTATGCGAAGGTTCTCGGTCTACGACACGATGAGCCGCTCGGTCCGGCTCTTCCAGCCTCGGCACCCGCCCCGGGTCGGCCTGTTCGTCTGCGGGCTCACCCCGTACGCGGATTCGCACATCGGTCACGGTCGGACGTTCGTCACCTTCGACATGGTCGCCCGGTCGATCCGGCACTGGGGGTACCGACTGTTCCACGTCCAGAACGTGACAAACCTCGACGACAAGTTGATCGAGCGCGGCGGGGCCGAGGGGGTGGATCCGCTGCTTCTCGCCGAACGCCATTTTGCGTCGTATCACCGGAGCATGACGGAGTTGGGAGTGAACTCAGTCGACCTCTACCCATTTGCGACTGATTACATCCCCGAGATCCTCGTTCAGATCCAGCAGCTCGTCGACAAGGGCGTCGCTTACGTGGTCGATGGGAGCCTCTACTACGATATCGCCCACGTCCCGGCGTACGGCCGGCACTCCGGTCAGCAGCTGAGCGAGCTGCGGGCCGGATCCCGCCTCGACGTCGACCCGAAGCACCGGGCCCCAGAGGATTTTGCGATCTGGAAGGCGGCGACCCCCGG
>JAKIVR010000052.1 GCA_022750455.1 Thermoplasmata archaeon
AGTCGATGCCGAGCGAACGGGCGAGCAGGTCGAGGATCCCATTGTCGGGTCCGACCAGGAACGACCCATCCTCCGTCCGAATGGCGATCGGGGCCCGGCCGCCTCCGACCCCCGGATCCACGATGACGAGGTGGACAGTTCCGGGCGGAAACCGCTCGCCCATCGCCCGAACCGCGAACGCGGCTCCGACGATATCGAACGGGGGGAGCTGGAGATCCAGGTCCACCACCTGCAGACCCGGGGCCGTGGAGAGCACCACGCCCTTCACCTGGGCCGCGTACAGCGAGCCGGCGTCCGTCGAAAGGGTGACGACCGGATCGTCGCGCCGAATCGCCGAACTGCTCACGGGGCCGAGCGGTCCCTGGGCCACTTCAGGATTTCATGATGGCCACCAGGAAGATGGCCACGGCGACCAAGGCGCCGATGACGGCGGCGAGCAGGATGTAGAACGCCCCCAGGATCAGCGACGCGAGCTGCCCGTGGTTGGCGAGATGGTACCAGTACCCTCCGCCGATCGCCACGACGATGCCGACGACGATGAGCAGGATGCCGATGGTCCGGCTCTTCCCGCTGCCGAAGTACGCGGTGAAGACCCCCGCGAGGAGCAGGAACAGCCCCAGGATCAACAGCAGGATCGTCAGAAAGCCGAGAAAGTCGAACGACCCGGTGACCAGGGATGTGGAGAATGCGATCATGGAGTGGCACCCCTCAGAACTTGATCCCGGTCAACGTCTTGGTGTCGATGACACCCGAGACGGCGCGGATCTTGTCGACGACGAGCTGGCCCAGCGCGTTGAAGTCCTCGGCCTCGACCTTTGCGATCAGGTCGTACTCCCCGAAGAGAGGGTGGAGTTCGACGATCCCCTTGACCCGGAGCAACTCCGAGTACACCTCGTGCTCCTTCGCGGGTGCCGTGCTGATGAGGACAAAACCGATGGCCAACGCTACACCGTCCGAGTGTCGCCAGAAGTCCCCCGACTTATAAGGGTTATTCCGGCGCGCGGTGGATTTCCACTCCGCCGAACGCCGCTTTAAGCCGACCCTCTCGTCAACGCCGTCGTCCGGGAACCACCGTGGTCGCCTTCCACCCCTCCACTTGGTCGCGCCGTCTATTGACCCGACGGTGGTTGTTCACCTTCGTCCCCATCAACGCGGCCACCTCGGGGTTCGGGGTCCTCCTGCCGCTGTGGATTCTCATCGAACTGCACGGCTCCCTCCTCGACGTCGCCTCCGCCGCGGTCGTCTTCAACTCGGTGGTGATCGGCTCCTCGATCTTCTGGGGACGCCTCGCGGACCGGTGGCCGAACCGGCGCGCGTTCCTCGCCATCAACTTCGGCGGGTTCGCGATCCTGTACGCGGCCCTCTCCCAGGTCACCACGATCCAAGAGCTCCTGCCGTTGTACGCCGTCGTCGCGCTGCTCTCCCCCTCCGGCGGGACGGCGTCGAGCCTGTTGATCCTCGAGCAGTTCACCTCGGACGAGCGCCCGGACGCCTTCGCGTCGTTCCAGGAGATGAGCACCATCGGGGGGATCCTCGGGGTGTTCACCGGTCTCATCTGGTTCCGGGTGACCGCGTCGATCGCCCCGCTCCTCGATATCATGGCCCTCCTGGCGGCCGCCTCGTTCCTGATCGCGATCCTCGACGTCCCCACCTCCCCGAGGACCGCGGTCGTCTCGACCAAGCGCGTCGCCCAGAGCGCCGAGTCGTTGACCTCCCGGCTGTGGGTCCATATGGGGTTCCGGGCCCAGTTCCCGTTCTTCCCCCGGATCCCCCAGCTCCACCGAGGGGTGCTCGCCCGGTTCCGGATCTGGGCGGTGGAAGAGTTGCGGCACGAGGTGCCGTTGATCCTCGCCGCGGGGTTCCTCTTCAACTTCGCCGCGAACCTCCTGAACACGTCGTACACCCCGTACCTCTTCTCGATCGGACTGAGCTCGGCCGCGATCTTCCTCGTCAACGCGGTGAACCAAACGGCGCAGGCGATCGCCTACCCGTTCTCCGGGGGGTTGAGCCATCGTCGGGGCGTCGACCGGCTCGTCGTGGGAGCGACGTACGTCCGGTGCCTCTCGTACCTCGCCGTCGCCGGGTTCACGTTCGTGCCGGTGACCTTCGCCCTGGCCCTCTACGGGAACTCGATCGTCTACGGCCTCGCCGGCGGCGGGATCGCCATCTTCTCGACGGCCTCGGGGCTCATCCTGTACCGGGGGTTGGCCCGACGCGACGCCGGGGCCATCCTCGGCGTGAGCGGCGCCCTCGGGGGGATCGCGGCCGTGACGGGGGCGCTGACCTCGGGTCTCCTCTCCTTCTACGGCAGCTATCGGATCACGTTCCTCGCCTCCGCGATCGTCCTCCTCGCGTCCCTCCCGCTCTGGAGCGCGGCCCGCGTGGCCTACCATCGCCGGACCGGCCAATCCACGATCCCCTCGTCCCTCCCCCCGGCCGTCGGGACCCGGGCCTGATCGCGCGGGGAGCCGGCCGCTCGGGCCCGCGCCAAAAGTGATTACCTCCCGCCCGGTGTTGGGTGGGGGGAAGACACACATGGCCACGCCCACGGTCGATCGGGGGCTCGAGGACGTCGTCGCCGCCGAATCGAAGATTTGTTTCATCGACGGCAAGGAAGGCCGCCTGGTGTACGAGGGGTATGACATTCGGGACCTCGCCGAAAAGTCGACGTTCGAGGAGGTCGCGTACCTTCTGTGGTACGGGCAACTCCCGACCCGGGGCCAGCTCAGCGACCTGTCGAAACGGCTCGAATCGCTCCGCAGCCTCCCCGTGCCGCTCCGGGACGTGATGGAGCACCTGCCCCCGAACGCCCAGCCGATGGACGTGCTTCGGACGGCCGTTTCGGGCCTCGCCATCTTGGAGCCCGCGGAGACCAAGCCCGGACCGAGCTCCATCGGGGGGGCCCTGCGACTCACGGCGGTGCTCCCCTCGATCATCTCCGCCGCCGACCGGTTCCGACGCGGCCTCGAGCCGCTCCCCGAGCGTCCGGGGCTCTCCCACGCCGCCCACGTCGCCTACCTCCTCTCCGGCAAGACCGCGACGGAGCTCGATGTCCGGGCGATGGACGTCGCCCTCATCCTCCACGCGGACCACGAACTGAACGCCTCCACCTTCTCCGCCCGCGTCACCGCGTCGACGCTGAGCGACCTGTACTCCGCGGTGACCAGCGCCGTCGGGACCCTGAAGGGGCCGCTGCACGGGGGCGCCAACGAGCGCGTCATGGCGATGCTCCGGGAGATCGGCACCATCGACCGGGCCGAGGTGGCGGTCCGCGAGAAGCTCGCCCGCCATGAGCGCATCATGGGGTTCGGCCATCGCGTCTACAAGGTCGAGGACCCCCGGGCGACGATCCTGAGGGAGTGGTCGAGGCGTCTCGGCGAAGAGAACCACGACATGCGGTGGTACGACCTCCTGCGAAAGGTCGAGTCGGTCGTGCACCAGGAGAAGGGGCTGTACCCCAACGTCGACCTGTACTCCGGTTCGGTCTACACGCTCTTGGGAATCCCCGACGACCTGTTCACTCCCTTGTTCGCGGCCAGCCGCGTCGTCGGCTGGACGGCCCACGTGCTCGAGGAGTACAACGATCTTCGGCTGATCCGGCCCACGGCGCTCTACACCGGGCCGACGCGACTCACGTACGTCCCGATCGACGAGCGCGTCGCCGCGGAGCCGGCGTCGGCCGTACCGCGATGACCCGCATCTCGGGGTACCGCAGCGTCGGCGCATAGGCCAGGCGGGCCACGACCTCCCATCCCCCGTCGGCGACCGTCACCGACGCGTCGAGCATCTCCGCCGTCAGGTAGCGGTACGCGAACCGTCCGCTGCCCGTCCGGCCTCCCCTCGAGGGATGGATCGTCACGTGCACCTCGCGCACGTACGGCTGGAGCCCGACCGCGTGCTCGATCGTCACGGCGAGGTGCGCCGCCGTGCGCGCCGTGACCGGGACCCCGATGTACTGGTGGAAAACGCCCCCGAGCTTCACCCCGGCCTCGAACAACAACCGCTCGGGAGGGGTGAGCGATCCGAGATGCCGGGGACCCGTGGCCTTAGTCATCTCTCCCCTCGGGCGCGGTGGCGCCGGGCGAGTAGTAGAACGGCCCGAGCACAAAGTAGACTCCCATGCCGACCGCTGCCGCGATCGTGCCGGCTTCGGAGAGGAGGTAGAGGGGAGAGCCGGTCGCGGGGGCGAACTGGATCGGGACGAGGGCGATCGGGAGGAACGCCGTGGTGAGGATCATCGCCGGTCGAAGGCGTTGGCCCCGCCGGACCTTCGGGAACTTCAGGGGAACCACCATCAGCGCCGCCAATCCGGTCGCGAGGAGGAGGAAGGCGAGAGGGGAGTTTCCCAGGTATCCCGGGCGGACGAGAAGGAGCAGGCTCAGGGCCACCCCGAGTGTCGCCTGAGGCGTGGACGCGCCGACAAAGTACGGGTGGGCGAACCCCCGGAGGGTGAAGTAGGCGAGCCGGGAGAGCGCCAGAACGAGGAAGAGCGCGCCCACGACGACGGGCCAGGAGCCGAGGGAGCCCCAGGTAGCGATATCGAAATGGTGGACGGCGATGAGAACGGCCGGGGCGAGGCCGAACGAGACGGCGTCGGCCGTGGAGTCCGCGATCCGTCCGAAGGCGGTCCCCGGCGTGTTCGCTTGGCGGGCGAGCCAACCGTCGGCGCCGTCGAAGAGGATCGCCACGATCAGGAATCCGATCGCGATGATCGAGTTGCCGAGGAGCACGTAGGCGATCGCGACCGCCCCCATCGCGCCGTTCCCCACCGTGGCCAGGTTCGCGAGGACCCGGAACCGGTTCATCCCGGGACCACCTTGGCGATCGGGGTCACCCCGGCGCGGACGCGGTCCCCGACCCGGACGAGCGGGACGACGCGATCGGCGGGCAGGACGACGTCAAACCGGCTCCCGAGGATGATCATCCCGAGCCGGTCTGCCTTCCGCCGGGAGTCTCCCGCGTCGACGAACGGGATGAGCCGACGGGCGAGGATCCCCGTGATCTGGACGAGCTCGACCGGCCCGAGCGTCGTTTCCAGCCGGTAGACGCGGCGGACGTTGTGCTCGGCCCTCGCCTCATACGCGGGGGCGTAGCCGTCCCCGGCGATGTCCGTCTCGGCGACGCGGGCGTCGAGCGGGAACCGGTTGACGTGGACGTCCCAGACGCTCATGAACACGGTGATGCGGACCCGGTCCCCCTCCTCGGTGACGGCCCGGATCCGTCCGTCGGCGCCGCTGACGATCTCCACGCCGGGCGCCCGCTCCGGGTCGCGGAAGAAGTTCGCAAAGAAGCCGGCCACGAGGCCAATGACGACGACCGCCCCGATCCCGATCGGGCTGCGGAGGCCCGGAGTCACAACGAGGGCGATCACCCCGACGAGGAACAGTGCGACCGCCGCTCCCACGACGGGCGCGGACTTCGGGGCGAACACGCGCCCTTCAGCTCTTCAGAACGATCTCGATATTGACGCCGTCCGGGACCTGGATCCGCATGACGGCCCGGAGGGCCCGTTCGTCGGCGTCCAGGTCGATGAGGCGCTTGTGGATCCGCATCTCCCAGTGGTCGATCGTGCTCGTACCCCCGCCGTCGGGTCCCTTGCGGATCGGGACCTTGAGGCGCTTGGTGGGCAACGGGATCGGACCGGCCATGTCGACGCCGGTCTTCGTCGAGATCTCCTTGATCTGCTTGCAGACCGCGTCGACCTTGCTCGAGTCGGTGCCGCTGAGGGAGATACGGGCCCTCTGGTGCGGCATCGCTCTCGATCCCCCGTCCGTCCAGCCCGGCTTACGCCGCGCCGCGCTTCTTGAGATCGACGACGACGCCGGCCGCGACGGTCTGGCCCATGTCCCGGATCGCGAACCGGCCGAGCTGGGGGAACTCCTTGTACTTCTCCAGCACGAGAGGGCGCTTCGGGGTGATCTGCACGACGGCCGCGTCGCCGGTCTTCAGCGTGGCGGGGTTCTCCTCCGCGACCTGGCCGGTCTTCGGGTCGAGGCGCTTCAGGATCGCGGTGAACTCACAGGCGACCTGCGCGGTGTGGCAGTGGAACACCGGGGTGTATCCGACGGTGATCACCGACGGATGGTTCAGCACCTGGATGTTCGCGGTGAAGCTCTCCACGACGGTCGGGGGCGCCGACGCGGGTCCCGCGACGTCGCCACGGTGGATATCGTTCTTGTCGATGCCGCGGACGTTGAACCCGACGTTGTCCCCCGGGATCGCCTCCGTGACCTGCTCGTGGTGCATCTCCACGGACTTGATCTCCCCGGTCTTGCCGCTGGGCTCGAACGTGATCTTGTCGCCAACCTTCAGCGTCCCGGTCTCGACCCGGCCGACGGGCACGGTCCCGATCCCCGTAATGGTGTAGACGTCCTGCACCGGCAGCCGAAGCGGCTTACCGGTCGGCTTCTCCGGGACCTTCATGTTGTCGAGGGCCTGGAGGAGGGTCGGTCCCTTGAACCACGGCATGTTCGGGGACGCCTTGTTGATGTTGTCGTCCTTGTACGCCGAGATCGGGATGAAGACGATCTGCGTGTCCACCTTGAAACCGACGTTCTTGAGGAGCTTGGTCATCTCCTCGACGATCGTCTCGTACTTCTTCTGAGAGTACGCGACCTCTTGCCGGTCCATCTTGTTGATGGCGACGATCAGCTGCGAGACGCCGAGCGTCCGCGACAGGAAGATGTGTTCCCGGGTCTGTTCTTGGATTCCTTCCGCGGCGGAGCAGACGAGCACCGCCCCATCGGCCTGGCTCGTCCCCGTGATCATGTTCTTGACAAAGTCGCGGTGGCCTGGGGCGTCGATGATGGTGAAGTAGTACTTCTGAGTGTCAAACCGACGGTGGGCGATGTCGATGGTGACCCCCCGCTCCCGCTCTTCCTTGAGGTCATCCATGACCCAGGCGAACTCGAACGTCGCCTTGCCCTTCGCTTCGGCCTCCGCCCGGAACTTCTCGATCTCCTCCGGCCGGATGACGCCGGTGTCGACCAGCAAGCGGCCGACGGTCGTGGACTTCCCGTGATCGACGTGACCGATGAAGACGATGTTGAGGTGGGGCTTCTGTGCCATCGCGTGCTCCGGGCGCGCCGAAAAGGTCCCCCTATAAGAGCGTTCTCACTTGCGCGTGACCTGTGGGCCGCCGACGCGAACTCCTGCCTCGTGGGACGAGCGATTCGACCCCTGGCCGGATCGACCCGGCTCCGGCTCCGACATCGGCCCCGAGAGGGTCTCGGTACCGAGCCGCACGAAATGGCTTTAGGTCCCGGCGCGGTATCTCTTCCGCCGACGCCGAACTGTTCGGTCGTCGGCAATTTCAGTGATCGACCTGTCGCCCCGGATCGTTCTCCGCAGCCGTTCCTCGGTGGTCCGGCTCATGGTCCCGACGGACGCGAACTTCATGGGGAACGTCTTCGGCGGCCAGATGCTGATGGAGATCGACAAGGTCGCCTATGTCGCCGCGACCCGGCACTCGAGCCGCACGTGTGTCACCGCCTCCTTCGATCGCGTCGACTTTCTGCGACCGGTGTACGTCGGTCAGGTCGTGGAGTTCGACGCCTGGCTGACCTACGTCGGTCGGAGCTCCATGGAGATTGCGATCGAGGCGCGCGCGGAGCCGCTCCTCGGTGGCCCCTCGTACCACGTCGTTCACGCGTGGGTCACGATGGTGGCCGTGGGCGACGATGGGCTGCCCGTCGAGGTTCCCCCCCTCCAGCTGGCGACCGAGGCCGAGCGGACGGAGTTCGAGGCCGGTCGACGTCGGATGGAAGCCCGGAAGCGAACCCGAAACGCCGACCCACCTCCGAGGGCCCCGGTGGCGCCGGCCCCCCCGGTCGCGGGACAGTAACTCACGGATCAACCATGTTGTGTGAAATGTGTGGCACCGAAGTGGAATCGCTCAACCGAGTGCGGATCGAAGGGACCGTCCTGGGGCTGTGCCCGAACTGCAGCCGGTTCGGGACGGTCATCGGAGCGCCCCCGAGCTCGCCCGCCGCCCCGGGCGGGGCGCTCGGTGGCTCCGGGGACGGCCGCTCGCCGACCCGAAGCCGCAACTTGGCGGAACGCGATCTGTACGCGGACATCCCCGAGCTCGATCTCGTGCCGGACTGGTCGAAGAGGGTCCGAGTGGCGCGCGAGAAGTTGGCCTGGACCCCAGAGGAGTTCGCAAAGCGGTTGAACGAAAAGAAGTCGGTCGTCCTCAAGATCGAGTCCGGGCACTTCCACCCGGCGGACTCGATGGTCCGAAAGATCGAGATGATGCTGAAGGTCCGCCTCCGGGCTAACCCGGGGGAGACCCCCTGAGTCGCCCCGTTCCCATCGGCGAGCTCCCGCTGCCGCGGGGCGGGATGAACTTCTCGAGGATCGCCTTCTGCGCGTGCAGTCGGTTCTCAGCTTGGTCCCACATCACACCCTGCGGACCATCCATCACATCGTCCGTGATCTCCATGCCCCGGTGCGCCGGCAGATCGTGCATGACGCGCGCGGCCGGACGGGCCGCCGCGAGGAGCTGGGCGTCGATCCGGTACCCGTCGAAAGCGGCCTGCCGCTCGGCGGCCTGCTGCTCGTCTCCCATGGAGACCCAGACATCGGTGTACAGGATGTCCGCGTCCTTGGCCGCCTCCTTGGGCGAGGTGACGTACTCGACCGAGCTCCCCCACCGGGCCGCGAATCGATTGGCGAGATGCCAGATCCGCTCCGGGGGCCGGTACTTCTCTGGGATCGCTCCGACGAAATCGATCCCCATCCGGGCGCAGCCCAGCATGAGGGAGTTGCAGACGTTGTTCCCATCCCCGATGTAGGCGAGCCGGTGGCCCTCGAGCTTTCCCTCCCACAGCTCGTACATCGTCAGGAGGTCGGCGACGATCTGGCACGGGTGCTCGACGTTGTCGAGCGCATTGAGGACGGGTACCGCGGACCACTGGGCCAGCTCCGCCATGTCCTCGGAGCGGTTCGCGCGGTACGCGATCGCGTCGACGTAGCGGGAGAGGACGCGCGCAGTATCGGCGATCGTCTCCCCGCGTCCCAGCTGGAGGTCCTTCGAGGACATGTACAGCGCGTGGCCGCCGAGATCGGTCATCGCCACCTCGAACGAGGTGCGCGTCCGCGTCGACGGTTTTTCGAAGATCATGGCGAGGTACCGCCCGGGCCGGGTGGCGCTCAGGTCTCCCCGGCGACGGGCGAGCTTCATCGCGTGGGCCCGCTCGAGCAGGCTCGGGAGATCCTCGTCGATATCGGTGATGGAGAGCAGGTCGCGTTTCGCCATTCCGGGGACCCTTGGAGGGACCGAGGTGGGGTTCAGCGGAAAAACGTTCTGTCGCCCTAGGGTCGCCACGTGTCGATTCGGTCGGCCGGCTCCGTAGCGTTAAGTCGGTCTGCCCTTACCGCGAGCCGAGGGAGACCAATGGCAACATCCCGGAACCGATCGTCCGCGCGGCGCACCTCTCCGTCGATCCACCGTCCCGGCCCCCGCTGGAGCGGCCGACGGGTCTACATGGTCACCGGAGGCGTGACGAAGTTCGCGAAGGCCCATCCGAGCATGGACTTCCGGCTGATGGTCAAGCGCGCGTACGATCAAGCCCTCGCCGAGGTTCCGAACCTCACCCGCGACCAGATCGATGGGAGCCGGATCTCCTACTTCTCCGACCACTTCACTCGACAGCTGAAGGCCGCCAGCATGGTCCAGGACTATCTGGGGCTGAACCCGAAGGGCTCCGTCCGCATCGAGTGGGGCGGCGCCACCGGCGGCGAATGCTTCCAGGCGGGGTACGAGGCCGTCGCGAGCGGGCGGATGGACGTCTGCCTCGCCGCGGGGTTCGAAACGATGAGCCGCGTGCAGACGTGGAAAGGGAACGAGTTCATCGCCCTCGCCTCGGACACGAACTTCGACTTTCCCCTGGGTGGGTTCTATACCGGGTACTATGCCCTGATGGTCATCCGGCACATCTACGAGTACCTCCGCCTCGGCAAGTTCGCGAACGTGAAGGACGAGCGCGAGGCGCAGCGCCTCGCCATCGCCGAGGGCCAACGGATCATGAGCTGGGTCTCGGTGAAGAACCACCTGAACGCGCTCCACAACCCCTACGCCCAGTACCCGAAGAAGCTCAGCGTCGACGACGTCCTCCGCTCGGAGATGATCTCGTACCCCTTGACGCGCGAGCAGATCTGCACCATGAGCGACGGCGCTGCCGTCGCGGTCTTTTGCTCGGAGGAGAAGGCGAAGGAGTTCACGGACAAGCCGATCCTCGTCAAAGGCGTCGGGACCGGCACCGATACGATGCGTCTCGCCGACCGGCCGTTCGGCAAGGTCCCGTTGATGCCCCACGAGTCGGCGCGCGACTACGAGAAGCTCCGTTATCCGGGCGTCCACTCGTTCCGCGCGGGACGCGCCGCCGGGCTCGAGGCGTATCGCCACGCCGGCATCGAGAACCCGACCAAGGAGCTCGACTTCATCGAGCTGCACGACGCGTACGCGTCCAGCGAGATCCAGACGTACGAGGACCTCGGTCTCTGCCGGTATGGGGAAGGGTACGACTTCGTCCTGCAAGGCGACCCGTTCCTGAAGCAGATCCAGTACCCGTTCCCGGTGCCGAACGCCGGCGCGATCCCCGTGAACCCGTCCGGTGGGCTCATCGCGTGTGGTCATCCGGTCGGCGCGACCGGGCTGATGCAGGGCGTCTTCGCGTTCTGGCAGCTCCAAGGGACGATCGCCGAGCACTTCGGCGATCCGAAGCTCCAGATCCAGGGCGCCAAGCGCGGGGCGATCCACAGCCACGCGGGGACCGGCTCCGCCGTCACCGTCAGCATCCTCGAGCGGGGGTTCTAACGATGGCCCCGTTGAAGAAGTTCGACAAGTTCCGGGACATCCAAGCGGAGATCGACCGGAGCGGCTCGGCGATCTTCCAGGACGCGAACGGCGTCGAGGCGTTGATCATCAAGTCGCCGTACCAGATCAACTACATCCACAGCTACGCGGAGGACTCGGCGTTCTTCCTCGGCCTCGCCGAGGGGCACCTCCTCGGGAGCCGGTGCACGAACAAGGAGTGCGGCTTCGTCTACGCCACGCCCCGCGGGCACTGCATGGAGTGCGGCGAACCGACGGCGTGGCTCGAGCTCCCGAAGGGAGGGAAGCTCCACTCGTGGACGACGTGCCACTTCGGCAGCGAGGCGTTCCTCAAGGAGACCCCGTACAACCTCTGCCTCGTCGAGTTCGAGGGCGCGGGAAGCCTGCTGCTCGCCCGGCTGAAGGACTGCGTCGAGTCGGACCTGTACGTGGGGATGCCGGTCGAGGCCCGCTTCGACCCGAAACCGAAGTACTCGATCACCGACGTCTGGTTCGTCCCGGCGAAGGGCGGCAGCGCGCCCCCGAAGGCCGGCAGCTCAGGTCGGGGACGCGCGCGGCCCTGACCCGGCCCGGACCATGACGGAAGGACGCGGGCCGGCGTCCTCGGACGAGACGCCCACGGAGTCGCTCCCGTTCGCCGAGAGGTACCTCTCGGCCGGCCCGCTCTCGCCCCTCTATCAACGGGCTCGCGACGATCCCGACGGGTTCTGGGCCGGGGTCGCCCGGGCCGAGATCCGCTGGGCGACCCCCTTCTCCCGGACCCTCGACTGGGATCCGCCGTTCGCCAAGTGGTTCCCGGATGGACGGCTGAACGTCTCGGTCAACTGTCTCGACCGTCACCGCGAGGGTCCGGCCCGGGATCGGGTGGCATACTTCTGGGAAGGCGAGCCCGGGGACCGGCGGACGATCACCTACGACGAGCTCGGGCGCGAGGTCGAACAGTTCGCCGCCGCCCTCCAGCGGCGGGGATTCGGTCCGGAGGACCGGGCCGCGGTCTATCTGCCGATGGTGCCGGAGCTGCCGATCACGATGCTCGCGCTCTCCCGGCTCGGGATCCCGTTCACGGTCGTCTTTTCCGGGTTCTCGTCCGAGGCGCTCGCCCACCGGATCCGCGACCTCGGCGTCACCCTCGTGGTGACCGCCGACGGAGGGTATCGACGCGGCCAGATCGTCCCGTTGAAGGCGATCGCGGACGAGGCGCTCGCCACGTCACCGAGCGTTCGGACGGTCGTCGTCGTCCATCGGACGGGCCAATCGGTCCCGATGCTCTCGCCCCGGGATGTCGGCTGGACGGAGCTGGTCCAGGACGTACCCCCCACGTGCCCTGCCGCCGCCTTTCCATCGGACCACCTTCTCTACCTGCTCTACTCCAGCGGGACCACGGGTGCGCCGAAGGCGATCGCGCACGGGACCGGCGGGTACCTGACCCACGTCACGGCGACGATGCGCTGGGTCTTCGACCCGAAGCCGATGGACGTCCTCTGGTGCGCGGCCGACATCGGCTGGGTGACGGGCCACAGCTACATCGTCTTCGCCCCGCTGAGCCTCGGGGTGACGAGCGTCCTCTACGAAGGAGCGTTCGACTCCCCACGCCCGGATCGGTTCTGGGAGATCGCGGAGCGGTACCGGGTCACGATCCTCCATACGTCTCCCACGGCGCTTCGCTCGTTGCGGCGCGCGGGGGACGAGGGGGTGGCCCGACACGATCTCTCCTCGCTCCGTCTCCTCGGCACCGTTGGGGAGGCGATCAACCCCGCCGTCTGGCGATGGTACTACACCGTGGTGGGTCGGGAACGATGCCCGATCGTCGACACGTGGTGGCAGACCGAGACCGGAGGGATGCTGATCACCCCCGCGCCCGGCTTGCAGACGATGGTGCTGAAGCCCGGCTCCGCGACGTTACCGCTTCCGGGCATCGACGCTGCGGTGCTCACCGAAGCGGGGACGGTGGCCGCGCCGGGCGAGCGCGGGTACGTGGTCCTCCGCCGACCGTGGCCGGGGATGATGCTCGGGATCTACCGGGACGAAGCGAGGTACCGGTCGACCTACTGGAGCCGATTCCCCGGGAACTACTACGCCGGCGACTTTGCCCTTCGAGACTCGGACGGATACTTCTGGTTCCTGGGCCGGGCGGACGAGGTGCTCAAGGTCGCCGGGCACCGCATCGGCACGATCGAGGTGGAGGACGCGCTGCTCACCCACCCCGCGGTGGCCGAAGCGGCCGTCGTCGGGGTCCCGGACCCGGTGAAGGGCGAGGTCCCGCTCGCGTTCGTGGTGATCCGGCCCGGGGTGGCCGAGCTCGTCGATCTCCCCGCCCAGTTGCGGAGCCACGTCGCCGGTCAGATCGGCAAGTTCGCCCAACCCCGCGAGGTCCACCTCGTGGGCAAGTTGCCCCGGACCCGGAGCGGGAAGATCATGCGCCGGCTCGTCAAGGCGGTGGCGCTCCATGGCATCGACGTCGGGGATGTGACCACCCTGGAGGACCAGGCGAGCGTCGAGGAGATCCGGCAATCCGTCGCGAGTTTCGCCGAGGAACTGGGACGCTCCTAGGGGCGTTCGACCGGAGAATACGCGCGCTTACCTGAGGCGGAGGGATGCCGCGGGCCGGGCTTGAACCGGCGGCTTCAAGATCTTCAGTCTTGCACTCTCCCAAACTGAGTTACCGCGGCAGCCGGCGCCAACGGAATCGCGGCGCCGTATGTAGGTATCGGAGGCACCACCTCCCTCTCAAGTAGCCCCCCAGTGTTCCACCCCTCGAGGAGACCATGACGTTCCATTTCCAAACCGTCGCCGTCGTCGTCAAGGACCGTCGCCGCGCGGCCAAGTGGTATCAGCAGAAACTCGGATTCCAGGTGGTGTTCGACGACAAGGAGCACTGGATGCA